>NZ_CP026112.1:2101602-2401831 GCF_002902925.1 Paraburkholderia terrae
GTGCCAAATGTGCTGACGCGGGTCATCAATCTGCCCAATGTCGTCTTCAAGACGCTGGCGGGCGAGCCGATCGCATCGGAAGTCGCGGCCGTTTTCCGCAAATTCGAGCATTCGCCCGCGACGAAAAAACTCATCGCACAGATGACGGGCGCGCCGGATCAGTAGTTTCCCGGCTTTTGCGCCGTTCGCGGCCTATCATGGGAGAACGATCCCGATCCCCGACGTCGCTCACCCCCAACGGGTTCGGCAAGAGCCGGACTGGATCGTTCCTTGCTGCGCAGCACCGAAGCGAGCGCCCTACACCGCGCCGCCTGGCCCTGGACCGCGAAGACATCGCCCGGAAGCCGGCGCCAGCGAGCGTTCGTGAATTTCATCTGGCACTCACGGAGAAATCAAATGACCATCGAATTCACCAGCCGCCGGCACGTCGTGGCCGCATCGCGAGTCGCATTCGAAGCGACCGTCGAAGGAAAAGAGGTATGGTGCAGCGTATCAATCGACGCCCTGAACAGCCACTTCGGCAATACGGGTACGTCGTCGCACGATCTGATCACGACGTTCGAGGGTAATCGCAAGACAATCGAGGACGCAGCGAGGCGTGTGCTGCAACGAAATGGGGGGCAGTCGGTCGAACTGGAGACGCTCGACTTTCATAAGCCACATTGAAGAAGGGAGCGCGCGCCGGAAGGCAAGGACGGCGCGTGCGGTGCCGCCGAAAACGGGCGGCACCCATCGATGAGCATCTGAGCCGCAATGGCTCACGCATAAAAATGCTGTGCCCCGGCCTTATGTATTCGCCAATATGTTCGGCAAAAGCGTGCCGACTTTGCCATCAGGCAAAGATTCTTTTGCCGAAAAAGAGGCGAGAACGCAGTCCCGCCCCTTCCTGATTCTTTTCGTCGTTCTTACGCGCGCGGCTTTCTTCCTGCCTTTTTGGCGCCAATCTTCTTTTTCGCAACGCCATTCAAGCTCGCCGCTTTTGCTCCGGCGACCAGGAACTTGCTACGGTCTTTTTCGCCCGCCAGCCATGCCGGTGCAGGGCCACGGCCACTCCATGTCGCGCCCGTTTCGGGGTGACGATACTTCGCCGGTTGCGGTCCCTTCGGCTGGCCATTACCCGTGCCGTGCTTTACGGCGACGCCCGTGGTAACCGCTGCAGACGCGCCCGCCACCAGGTACTTGGAACGGTCTTTCGCAGCCGCAATCCATGCCGGCGCACGGCCATGCCCCGTCCAGGTTGCACCCGTTTTAGGATCGGAGTATTTGGCTACGCCTTTGGTTTGCACGCCTGCCGACTTCAACGAAGGACGGCCACGCTTTTTGCGACCGAGATGCGCGTCGATATCAGCCGTAGTCAGATTGTGCTTTGCCATCAGTGCCCGAATGCCTTCGAGCGCCACCGTCGACTTTTGCGACGCAATGGCTTCCGCCTGGGCCTGAAGCTTTTTTATCTTTGCCTGAAGTGCTTCGAGTGTAGCCATATTGAAACTCCTGATTGAAGATACCGGCACTATGCCATGGACCGGTCATATATGGCTAGAGTTCATCTATTACATGAAAAGACACGCGCGCGTCGTTGTACTGCCTGATTGCCCCAGAGTGTCCAATCGAGGCCCCAATTGCCAGGATTTATCTGGTGTACGACAAATGTCAATTGGCTTGCATCGATGTTGACTGTCCAATTACTCACGCTATCCATAAGACTTTTAAAGTTCCACGTCCGAAAGCGCTGACACGCAAATCGGAATTGGCGCGTTGTCGTTCTACTGAAGAAATGGACTTTCTTTCTCGAGCGTCACTCTGTGCAAAACGCCCTCGTTTCTAGAAACGCATCCGATGCGGAAAACAATAAATTCACATTCACTACTTCTTTTTTCCAATTTGCCTCAATGCTATGCGCGATGAGCGAATGCAAAAAGGCCGGAGCCTGTATGTGACAGGCTCCGGCCTTATGGTTGACTCAAGAACTGGCTGCAGTCAGCGAGTCTGCCTACGCCGCCTGGCAAACAACTGTTAATGATGCGAGAACGTGATGCCATTCGCATCTGCGCGCACGCCCGCTTCCGACACGCCATTCGCTGCGCCACCCAATCCGCTTTGCTGGGTCGACGCGGCCTGTTGTGCGGCCAGACGCGCTTCGGCAGCCTGAATATGCGTGGGATAGCTATTGCGATCGTCGAGCGGGCTGTAACCGGCGTTATGCAATTGCACGAGTTCTTCGCGCACCTGTGCGCGCGTCACAGGTTGATTGCTCTGCGCGAATGCAGCCAGAGGTGCGCCGACAAGAGCGGCGACGACAACGAATTGACCGAGTGATTTCATGGCGACTACCTCCGGATCTGTCTGTTGGGTTGCGCGAGAACGGATGTTCTGCAACCGTTGAACAGAGTGTAGAAGCGCGACCGCCGCCGATAAATACGTGAGGCTCGAATAGATCTTTCAAGGAATCGCTACAATCCGCGCGACATGAATGGACCGACGCGCCCCCCGACGCGGCGGCCCGTCCATGCCACGCCAAGCCGTCAGTTCGCCAGCTTGCGGAACGTTTCGAGCACCGCGTCACCCTTGAACGGCTTAACGATCCAGCCTTTCACACCCGCCGCCTTGCCGCGCTCCTTCATTGCAGGGCTGCTTTCCGTCGTCAGCATGATGATGTTGACGCTCGCATTGGCCAGTTCGCCGCGAATCTTTTCGGCCATCGTCAGGCCGTCCATATTCGGCATGTTGACGTCGCTGACCACGAGACGGATGCCGGGCGACGCCTTCAGCTTCGCGAGACCATCCTTGCCATCCACCGCGGTATCGACATCGAGACCATTCTTCCTCAGAAAACCCGCGACTTCATCGCGTACCGTGCTCGAATCGTCCACTACCAGAACCTTAGCCATTGCTTACCCCGTAGCGCCTTTCATGCGGCGCATTGATTGAAAATGTGCTCTCTGCGCTGCTCAGAAGCATTCAAAAGAGTTCGAGTTCACCCGTGCTCTCCTCGGCCTCGTTCACATACGCGACAAAATCGACGGGCGAACTCGCGCATATGCACAGCGTCGCGCCCAGTTGTACGTTTGCGCCGATGCTCACGCGAAAAGCCGCGAGATAGCCCGGCTTCAACTCCGTCAGATAAGGCACGCAAGCGCCGCTCAATTGATAAGGCGTCGACATCCCGAGGTCCGGAAAGAACTCGACCAATTGCTGATTGATCGCGCCACAACACAGATTGCCGACTTCCATCAGTGCTTCCGCCAGCGAGCGTTCTTCCGACTCGCGCAGATAGTAGTCGCGCGTCGCCTGGTCATCGTTGAAATGCAGCACGAGCAGAAAGCGGAATGCGATCGATGAAATGGTCAGAACGACGATATGGCTCGCGAGCGCGGTATTGGCGTGCTGCGCGTCGAGTGCCGTGATTTCGCAGGCGTCGCTGGAATCAACAGATAAACGCGTGCGCGCGGAATGCAAAAAGATCCGCTCGATACTGTCTTTCGCTTGCTGACTGATCACGTCGTCGCCTGCCCTAACCGGGATTGAATCTGACCGGCAAGCGACTCGACGCTCGCCAGCGACGCCGCAATCATCTTGCCGCCCGCCTGAATGTCCTGAAACGTGGCCGTCGTGATCAGGTCGTTGCGATTCAGGCTGTCGTGATAACTCTTCGACAGTTCCTGCGAGCGTGCCGCGAGCGCGCGCACTTCGCTTGCGACGATCGAGAAGCCGCGCCCCGCTGCGCCCGCACGCGCCGCTTCAATCGACGCATTCAGCGACACGATCAGCACGTGACGAACGATCGACGACAATTCGTTGTTCTTCGCGTGCATGTCGTGGTTCTGCGCCATCAGCGAGATCATCTGCTCGTGCCAGCGCTCGAACGTGGCGGACAGATGCCGCAGGCGCCCAGCCTCCGTTGAGAGGCGCGTCGCCTGCTGCAGCCATTCGTCCTTTTGCAGATGCAGCGCGTTCAGCGCTTCGCGCGCTTCGTTCGCCGACACCGACTGCTGCGCGAGATCGTCGCGCAGCGTATCGACGAGCGCGTGCAGTTCGCGCGCCTGCTGCTCGTGCTGCCGGACCTCGGCGGCGTGACGCTCTTCGGCCTGCGCGAGCACGGTGTTCTGCGTATCGAGCGTAGTCTGCTGTTGCGTTGCCGCCCGCTTCCGGTACCACCACCGATGCACGAACAAACCTGCCAGCGCGCCCCACGCGACACCTGCCAATGCTGCCGCAATCACATACTGATCAACCACAGCCTATCCCCGTCGTGCTATTCGAAATGTGCATTCGCCTGAATCGAACTCACTGTTTGCGCGGCGTCATGCATCGACGTGCCGACGCTATCGACAGCGCAGTTCTCCGGCAGATAGACGATCGTCTGGAACTGGCGGAAGTCCGCGCCCGCATGATCGTCCGTGAAGCGCAACTCGATGCGTCCGCCTTCGCGCCGGATGAAATCGCGCACCGCATCCATGCCGACACCGCGCCCCGACACTTCCGTCACGTTCTGCGCAGTCGAGAAGCCCGGACGGAAGATGAATTCCGCCACCGCTTCGTCGCTCAATTGCGAATCGGGCTGAAGCCAGCCGCGATCAGCCGCGATGCCGCGAATACGCGACAGCGCGAGACCGCGTCCATCGTCGCTCAACGTGATCTGCAATGCACCTTCGGCGACGCCCACTTCGATATCGATGACGCCCGCTTCCGGCTTGCCGAGCGCGACACGCTGCGCGGCGGGCTCGATGCCGTGATCGACGGAATTGCGCAGCAGATGCATGAACACGTTCTTGAGCATGCTGCCCGCCTGCGTGCGAACGCGATAGCCGTTGTCGTCGATACGCACGGCGGGTGCGGCCTTGCCAAGCTCGGCGGCAAGCGAGGGCAACGAGTGCAGCACGCCGGCGAGCGCCTCTTCGACTTTCTCCGTACCAAGCAGGCGCAATGTTCTGCGCACCGAATCGCGCGCCGTCAGCAGATCGAGCATGTCAGCCGGGTTCGCCGCATCGAGCAGGCGCAGGCTTTCCTGAATATGCTCGCGATCCACCATCAGATAACGTTCGGCGCTGCCGACACGACCCGCCTTGCGTCGGCCGAGGCTCACTTCGTTGATCGTCGCGTAGTGCTGCAGCGCTTCTTTCACGCGCGCCAGTTCGACAATCAGTTGTTCCTGATCCCATTCGTGCGCCGCTTCGGGTTGACGCAATGCGTCGTAACGCTGCTCGGTTTCGTGCACGATGCTGGTCAGATGCTGCAGGCTGTAGGTCCGCGCATTGCCCTTGATGGTATGCATGTTGCGGAACAGTTCCGCGACAGCCGGCTCGTTGACCTGCGCATGCTGACGGATGATGCGCTCGTTCTCGTTGATGAAGCCCGTTGCACTCTCAACGAAATGGTGGAACTTCTCCTCGCTCACCGCGAGAATTTCACCGATCATTTCAAGGCGGCGTTTCTGTTCGCCCGCTTCCGCGGCAAGCTGGCGCAACTCGGTCACGTCACGCACGCACAGCATCAGGCGCATCACCGTGTCGCTTTCGTCGGTGATCGCAGACCAGCTCAAATCAAGCGTTTTTACGCGGCCGTCGGGCATCTTGCGCGTCAGTTCGTTGACGAGCAAATGCTGGTTGAACTCGAAGTTGATGCTGTCTTCGCCGATGCACGCCAGCACGGCTGCTTCGACTTGCGACACGGTATCCGAACCCAGGTCGCTGTCGCCGAATACGAGGTCCATCAGCGCACGCCCGGCGATATCCTTCGTTTCGAAGATCTCTTCCAGATAGGCCGAGTACTCCGAGTGAATCTTCGCGTCTTCGACAACCGTCAGAATGCCCTGCTGCATGTTCTGCAACATCGCCTGAATATCGGCGGTCTTCTGCTTCAGTTGCGCGGAGCTTTGCTGGATCTTTTCGATCATGCCGTTGAACGCGACGATCGAATGACCGATTTCGTCCATGCGGCCCACGGGCACGCGGCGCGTGAAGTCCTGGCTCGAAGCGATCTCGCTCATCATCTCCTGCATGCGCGATAGCGGTCGCGTGATCTGCCGGTATAGCAGCAGGCCAATTGCGATCAACACCAGAATCGCCGCGCCCGATGCGCTGCCAATCGCCGTCGTAGTCGTCGCGAGACCGGTATTCAATGCGTCGATGGCTTCGTCTTTCTGGCGGTTCTTTTCGATTCGCAGCGTTTCGACGATGCCTTCGAGTTCATCGCGGTACTGCGCGACGTTCGCGAACAGATAGGCTTGCGCGAGATCGTTCTTGCCTTCGGCCTTCATTTTCGCGGTGTCGTTGATAGCCGCGAAGTAGTTGGCGAGGCTGTCGCGCGCCTGCGTGACGAGCCCTTCCTGTGCATGGCTCGCCGCTGCTTTCGCCTGCACGTCCAGCGCTTCTCGCAATGACTTCTCTTTCGCCGCGAGTTCTTTTTGCGCCTGCTCGACCATGTTCGCGTCGGGCGAATAGACGAGTGTCATCGTCGCGAGCTGCACGTCCTTGACCTGCGAGACAAGGTCAGCGGAAGCCAGCGCGCTCGGCACGACGCCTTGCGTCACTTGCCGGACGTCTGCGGCGCTGCCGCGAGTCTGATAGACAGCGTATCCGCCGATCGCCGACAAGGCGACCAGCATCAACACCACCAGTAGAGTGATGCGGTGACGGATGGTCATGTGGTATTCCCCGTGGTCTGTCACTGCTATGTGGCAGTGCTGCCCGCTCTGAATTTGTCAATTTGACGGGCGACGGGATTATCGTCGGCGGGTCATGACGAAGCTGTGACCACGCTGCATTCTTCTGGGGATTAAAAGACGCAATAGAACATGGATTCAAATAGTTCTAAAGTTCTCGAATTTGCTGCCGTTAACTGCATCTCGCCTGTTTCTATGCAGCCGCAACGTGCTTCGCCCGTCTCACTTCTAGCTCGTGACGAATGGCTGCGCGGCAGGCTCTATCGGACCCGCATTGAGCCGTTCGTATTCGGCGATCATTTGCGCGCCGAACAGCATCAGCGTCGCCAGCGCTTCGAGGCTGAATAGCACGATGATGGCCGTCGTCAGCGATCCATAGACGACGCTCACCTGCGATAACGTCGCGAAGTACCACACCAGCACGCGCCGTGTGACTTCCCACAACACGGCGGCCGCGACCGCGCCGAACAGCGCGTGCCGCAGCGTCGTGCGTCCCGCGGGTATCACCAGATAGATGGCAGTGAGGACGAAAATCTCGCCGGCAACACCGAGCAGATACAGCACGATGCGCGTGGCACCCGTCAGGGAAATGGTGTGACCGAACAGTACGATGCTATCGCTCGCGACGGCGTGAAGACTGCTCGACACGAGCGTGACGAGCAGCACGCCAATCCCCAACGAAAGGCTGAACAGATAAGGCAGGATCGCCGACAGCAGAAAATGCCTGCGCCGGATCGCAACGCGATGCACGAAGATGATCGACAGCGCATTCTCGAGCACCGTGAAGGCGAGCGAACTGAAGAAGATCATCGTGACGACGAGAAACCAGCCGATCACCGTGCGGTTCGCGAGAAAGTTGGCAAGCTCTCTGACGATCGCGCGCGCCTGTCCCGGCACCAGCCATTCGAGCAAACGCGCCAGCGTATCGAGCAGCAGCTTTTCGCCGACGAAATGACTGAACGCGATGGCGACCAGAATCAAAAGCGGCACGATGGACAGCAGCGCGTAATAGGCGATCGCGCCCGCAAGCAGCAGCCCCTGGTTCTTTCGGAACGCCTTGACCACCTGCAACGCGAAGCGCGCGGGATGCGTCGCGACGAAATGCAGCGCGCGATTGCGCGTCCTGTTCACTTCAACCTCCGCTCGCGTTGTTGCGGCCGGACCATTGGTTTACTAGAGCAAGTGGCGGTCCTGACACGCCACTAGATCGCGCTACGCCCGAGCATTTGCCCATTTGATGAACAAAAGATGTTAATCGACGGGTTAGCTCACTCCTGATTTACCCCAATCCCGACCAGCCCGCGCGTGCGGTCGCCACTCGCGGAAAGCCTTGTCGGACAAGCCTTTTCGGGTATTGCAACAACTACCCGCCCCCGCGCCGCAGCAAAACCAAACCTTGCTTTTCGAGACGCTCGCTGCTGTACTAACTAAAACCAGTTGATTTAGTAAGTCCCGCGTCACCGGCAAATCCAAAGTCCGGCGAACGCACAAGAAGGCGCGATCGGCGCACAGCCAGCAGCTGAATCGACCGCTGATCACAACGTCGTTGTCAATCATCCGGAGGAGCGTCCCATGAACCCGATTTCCCGCAGGCAACTGCGCCGCGCGTCCCGCACGCAACCCATCGTCAAGGGCATCGCCGCTGCGTGCGTCGCTGCGTCTGCGCTGTGGTGCGCGAGCGCCAGTCTCGCGGCCGATCAGCCCGTCGTCGGCCTGATCACGAAGACCGACACCAACCCGTTCTTCGTCAAGATGAAGCAAGGCGCGGAATCCGCCGCGCAGAAAGACGGCGCGAAGCTGTTGACCGCCGCCGGCAAGTTCGACGGCGACAACGCGGCGCAGGTCACGGCCATCGAGAACATGATCACGGCGGGCGCAAAGGCGATCCTCATCACGCCGAGCGACACGAAGGCGATCGTGCCGAGCATCAAGAAGGCGCGTGCGGCAGGCGCGCTCGTCATCGCGCTCGATACGCCGACCGACCCGCAGGAAGCCACCGACGCCCTCTTCGCCACCGACAACTTCAAGGCAGGCGTGCTGATTGGCCAGTATGCGAAGGCCTCGCTAGGCGGCAAGCCCGCGAAGATCGCGACACTCGATCTCGCGCCCGGCGTGTCCGTCGGCGTGCTGCGTCACAACGGCTTTTTGCAGGGCATGGGCGTGAAGGAAGGCGATCCGTCGATCGTCTGCAGCCAGGACACGCGCGGCGACCAGTCGAAGGGCCAGACGGCGATGGAAAACTGCCTGCAGAAAGCACCCGACATCAACGTCGTCTACACGATCAACGAACCGGCCGCGGCAGGCGCGTATCGCGCGCTGAAGGCTGCGGGCAAGGACAAGAGCGTGATGATCGTGTCGATCGACGGCGGCTGTGAAGGCGTACGCAACGTGAAGGCCGGTGCCATCGCCGCGACCTCGCAGCAGTATCCGTTGAAGATGGCCGAACTCGGCGTGCAGGCAGGCGTCGACTACGCGAAGACGGGCAAGAAGGTCTCCGGCTATCACGACACGGGCGTCACGCTGATTACCGACAAGCCGCAAGGCGGTGTCGACAGCAAGGACACGAAGTTCGGCCTCGACAACTGTTGGGGCAACAAGTAAGCACGCAGTAACCAGGCACTAACTGAGCAGTCACGGGGACGCGCACGGCGCGCGTCTTCCGCAAGTTCTCCAGCGTGAGCGTGGCGTACGTGTACCGCGCGCAGGCCACGCATTGCTTCGAAGGAAACACATCATGTCGACTCCTACCGCCCCCGCTCACAACCATCGCCGGTTCGCGGATCATCTGCCATCGCTTGCCGAAGCGGGTCCGCTCGTCGCGCTCGTGCTCGCGTGCATCTTTTTCATCTCGCAGAGCGACCGCTTTCTGTCATTCCAGAACCTGTCGCTAATCATGCAGCAGACGATGGTGGTCGCCGTCATCGCCATTGGTCAAACCTTGATCGTGCTGACGGGCGGCATCGATCTGTCGTGCGGGATGTTGATGGCGTTCGGCTCGATCGTGATGACGAAATTCGCCGTCGTGATGGGCGTGCCACCCGTCATAGCGATCGCTTGCGGCGTCGCTGCGAGCATGCTGTTCGGCTTGCTCAACGGTGTGCTGATCACGCGCATCAAGCTGCCCGCGTTCATCGTCACGCTCGGCACGTTGAATATCGCCTTCGCGGCCACGCAGCTCTATTCGAACGCGGAGAGCGTATCGAATCTGCCCGACGCAATGATGTTCTTCGGCAACACCTTCAATCTCGGGCCGGCCACCGTCACCTACGGCACCGTGCTCACACTGCTGATGTATCTCGGGACATGGTTCGTGTTGCGCGACACGGTGCCCGGCCGTCACCTCTACGCGCTCGGCAACAACCCGGAAGCCGCGCGCCTGATGGGCCTTTCCGCGCAACGCATCCTGATCACCGTGTACACCCTGGCGGGCGCGCTCTACGGCATCGCTGCGCTGCTCTCCGTGTCACGCACGGGTGTCGGCGATCCGCAAGCGGGACAAACCGAGAACCTCGACAGCATCACGGCCGTCGTGCTGGGCGGTACGAGTCTGTTCGGCGGACGCGGTTCGATTGCGGGCACGCTGCTGGGCGCGTTGATTGTCGGCGTGTTCCGCAATGGCTTGACCTTGATGGGTGTGTCGTCGGTGTACCAGGTGTTGATCACCGGCATTCTCGTGATTCTCGCAGTCGCCGCCGACAAGCTGTCGCGCCGCGGCGCACGTTGATCGTTATTCGAAGGAGCCTGTGATGTCGACAACCCCCTCTACCACCAACGGCACGACGCCCGTTCTGCAAGCGCGCGGTCTCATCAAGCGCTACGGCCAGGTCACCGCGCTCGACGGCTGCGACTTCGAAGTGATGCCCGGCGAAATCATGGCCGTGATCGGCGATAACGGCGCGGGCAAGTCATCCCTCATCAAGGCGCTCTCGGGCGCGCTCGTACCCGATGAAGGCGACCTGCTGCTCGACGGCAAAGCGGTCAAGTTCCGCAGTCCGCTCGACGCGCGCCAGCAAGGCATCGAAACCGTCTATCAGGATCTCGCGGTAGCTCCCGCCATGAGCATCGCGGAGAATCTGTTCCTCGCGCGTGAACTCGTGAAGCCGGGCTGGCGCGGCAAGATCTTCAAGATCATCGACAAGCGCCGCATGCTCGAAGAAGCGACCAATGCGATGAAAGACCTGCAGATCGGCATCCGCTCGATGCGCCAGGCCGTCGAAACCCTCTCGGGCGGTCAGCGCCAGGGCGTCGCGGTGGCGCGCAGCGCGGCCTTCGCGCGGCACGTCGTGATTCTCGACGAACCGACGGCGGCGCTCGGCGTGAAGGAAGGCAACATGGTGCTGGAGCTGATCCGGCGCGTGCGCGACCGCGGCCTGCCTGTCATCCTGATCAGTCACAACATGCCGCATGTGTTCGAAATCGCGGACCGCATTCACATTCAACGGCTCGGACGGCGCGCGGCGCTCGTCAACAAGAACGACATCCACATGTCGGATGCTGTCGCGATCATGACGGGCGCGAAACAGGCCGACGTGCGGGCCATCGCATGACGAACCGCCACGCGTAACCGGACACCGTCGATGGATACGGGCACTCGCTCACCGCTGAAACGCACAGTCGGCTCGAACCAGGTCGGCATGCGGCAGTTCAACGAACGCATCGTGCTGCAGGCGATCCGTTTGCATGGCCCGCTGCCGAAGGCCGACGTGGGCCGGCTCACGCGTCTGTCGATGCAGACCGTGTCGATGATCGTCGAGCGATTGATCGACGATGGTCTGCTCGAAAAGCAGGCACGCGTGCGCGGACGCATCGGGCAGCCTTCCGTGCCCATCGCGTTGCGCGCGGAAGGCGCCTATACGATCGGCGTGAAGGTCGGACGGCGCAGCCTCGATGTGCTCGCGATGGATTTTCTCGGACGCGTTTGCTGCCGCGAAGTGCAGGAGTACGCGTATCCCGATCCGCGCACGCTGTTCCCCGCGCTCGAAAGCAAGCTCGCGCGCATCAACGAGGCGCTCGGCGCGCGACGCGAGAAAGTGGTCGGCGTCGGCGTGGCGGCGCCGCTGTGGCTCGGCGGCTGGCGCGATTTTCTCGGCGCGCCGCGCGAAGCGCTCGATGCGTGGAACGACATCGACATCCGCGCGCGCATCGCGTCGATGACGGGCCTGCCCGTCGAGTTCGCAAAAGACACGACAGCCGCTTGCGCCGCCGAACTGGTGATGGGCCAGGGGCGCGGCATCCATAACTTTTTGTATCTGTTTGTCGGCACGTTCATCGGCGGCGGACTGGTGATCGACGGACGCCTGCATGGCGGCCCGCACGACAACGCGGGCGCGGTCGGCTCGATACCCATCATGAGCGGCAACGCGCGTCAACCGGCGCAACAGTTGCTGCACGCGGCATCGGGCTTCGTGCTCGAAAAACTGTTCGTCGATGCGGGCGCGCCCGCCACTGCCGCGCACGATCATCGCGCGTTGTCGCCGGACCTGTGGCGGCTCACCGAGCAATGGCTCGATACCGCGTGTCCCGCGATTGCGGGCGCATTGACGAACGCAGCGGCGCTGCTCGATCTCGAAGCAGTGGTGATCGACGGCGAAGTGGACCGGCAACTGGTGCGCGAGATCATTCGCCGCACGGAGCGCGTGCTCGACAAATTCGAATGGGAAGGCATCGTGCGCCCGCAATTGCTCGAAGGCACGATCGGCTCTGACGCGCGCGCGATGGGCGGCGCGATCCTGCCGCTCTACGCGCACTTCGCGCCGATGCACGAACTCTTCCTGAAGCCCGCCACCGATGTGAGTTATTGATCCTTTGGCACCGTGCTTGCGGCCACTTTCGGCGTGTCTTTCGAAGCAGGTTCGTCGAGCAGCGGCTGCAACCCGGGCGCCATCGACTTCAGCAACTGCACGGCCAGCGCGCTCGTGAAGTCGTAGCGCTTCGCGTACGGTTCATGCACGACAGCCGTCAGTGTGCCGAAGAAGCGGTCGCCGATCGCGAATACGAACGTCGCCGTGCGATTGACCTTGCGCGACTCGATCAGCCTGCGCCCTTTCGCGTAGATGTTCAAACGCTGATCGCCCGTCCCCGTCTTGCCGTAGACCTCCAGCGTCTTGCCGTTCGGAAACGTGATGCCGCCCGCGAGGCGCCTCGCCGTGCCGCCCGCGACGACGTCGCGCAACAGCGTCTGCGCGACGCGCGCGATCTCCGGCGAGATGGCTTCTGTAGGCTGCGGCGTCGCGCGCACGAAGCGGGTTTCGTACGGCGTGCCCTTCGCGAACTCGAGTTCGCTCAGGCTTTGCGTCGGCGCCTGATTGCCCTTGTTCACGATCACGCCTATCAGCTGCGCGAGCGCCGCGGGCCGGTCGCCCGATGCGCCGATCGCAGCCGCATACGACGGCGTCAGATGCGAGAACGGATAGCCAAGCGCTTGCCATGATCTGGCGATCGCATCGTACGCATGCTGCTCGACCATGCGGCGGATGCGCCGATCCTGCGTCGCGTGATAGCGCGTCTTGAAGAGCCACTTGTACGAATCCGCGCGCACGTCGCGGCTCGCGTCCATCACCTGGTTCGCGTTCGCGTCGGGATGCTCGCGCAGATAATTGACGAGCCACAGTTCCTGCGGATGCACGCTCGAGATATACGCGCGGTCGTTCAGATTGAACTTGTCGATGGCGTACTTCTCGTAGAGCTTCGCGAGCGCGTCGTCGGGCGGATTCGCTTTCGGCGTGTTCTTCAACGCGGCGCGCATCTGGTCGTTGAACCAGGCCTGCGATGCATCGGGCCGCACGCTGCGCAACACGGTCGCGATTTTCGGCGGCGACTTGCGCACGCCGCGCAGCAGGATCGCGAGCATCTCATCCTGCGTCTTGCCGTGATACTTCGTGTAGAAGCGGTTCATGTAGACGCGGCTTTCCTGATCCGCGAAGCGCGTCAGATACATGTTGCGCGTGGCGGGATCGTCGAGCCATTGCGACGACGGGCCAGACGTCCTGATCGTTTCATAGTGGACGATGTCGCGCATCATCCGCACGAACACGAGATTCACCGAATGCTGGAAAGCCTGATGCACGGTGAGGATGCGCGAGTTCTCGTCGGCCTCGAAATTCGTGAAGGTTTGCGCGCCGCCGCCCGTGTAGAAGGTTTCGCCCGCATTGGCCGAATACTTGCGCTCGACCGACGCATCGAGCATCGCGGTAAGCGAATGGTCCTTCGTGTGCATGAAGTAATCGACAGCCCAGCGCGTCAACGCGTCTTCGCGTTCCGGCTTCACGGCGCGCAGTTCTTCCACGCTCATTTCCCCATAGCGCGCATGCAGGTCCTGCATGATCTGCAGATACGTGATGATCGTGCGCAGCTTGGCCGTCGAGCCGAGATTCAGGCGCGCGCCGGAGTTGATATCGAACGGACGGTTCACGCTGTCCGTCTGCACGCGCAACAGATTCGCGCCGTCGCGCTTTTCGAACAGCGTGAAGCTGAAGGCGATATTCGACGGGTCGTCCTTCGGTTGCAGCATGTTGAAGCCATAGAGGCCGGCTGCCTGCGCGCCATCTTTCGTCGTCGCGGCGGCGAGCCGGTCGCTGATGTCCTGCTGGACCTTGTTGTTCATCGTCGACGTGACGCGCAGATCGAGCCGGTCGAGATCGTACAGCGTCGACACGCCAAGCGACGACAGCAGATGCGTGCGCAGCGACGTCACCGCCTTGCGCTCGACGTACGAGCCTTCGGGTGGCGCGAGCTTCGCGCGCGTCAGCACGAGTTGTTGCGACAGCGCGGCGTCGCGCAATTCCGGGGTAATCACGCCGTTCGCGGCAAACAGGCGCAGATAGCTTTCCGTCAGAGCATTGAGATCGTCGTTCTTGCGCAGCAGGAAGTGCGACGGCCCACGCTGCGCGATCATCAGCGACAGGACCTGACGGAACGCGAGGCCCTGTTCGGCGAGGTTGTCGGGCGTGGACGGCGCTTTCAGCACGCGGTTGACTTCGGCGAAATCGCGGCCGTACCACGCCGTGAGCCCGTCTCCGATACCGTTGATCTCGCCGATGCCGGGCTGCGCGGCGAGCGGCACCGAGTTCAGATAGCGCACGACGATCTGCTCGCGCGCGGGCATCGTGCGCGGGCCGTCGAGATACGCCCGCACCGACGCCGACGCGATCTGCCGCAGCTTTTCCTTCGGCGTCGCCGTGCGGCCGCCGGGCGAATGGCGGAATTTCTCGATCTGCGTGGCGAGCGTGCTGCCGCCGGGCTGCGCCTGGTTGTGGTTGAAGACCCGCAGGCCCTGATCCATCAGCGCGCGGCTGAAACGGCCCCAGTCGATGGCGGGATTGCGGTTCGGCTGGTCGGGGTCGAGCAGATGGCGGTCTTCGATAAACAGCAGCGCCGACACCACCAGCGGCGGCACTGACTCGAAATCGTCATACGCGCGCGCCGGATACTGCGAGCCGAACAGGCGCGCGCCCGTCGAGTCATACAGCATCAGCCCCGCCTGATCCTTTTCTTCGTAGGGAATGAAAAGGCCGTCGTCGGCGAGCGACGCCATCCGTTCCGAATCGCGCGCCTGCGATGCGACCGAGAAGCCGCGTTCTTTCAGACGGCGTTCGAATGCTGGAAGCAGCGCGTAGCCGAGGCGGATGTCGTAGGGGCCGTCGGTTGGAAAGCGGATGTTGTCGCTCGGGCCTTCGGAGACGGTAAACCCGACATCGCGCGTCAGTTCGGACAGATAGCGCGCCTGCAAGCGCGACGTGTCCATTTCGATCTGAACAAAGCGCACGCCGAGGGCGACGGCCACAAGAAACGAGGCGAAAAGGAGCCACTTGAACCACTTCCAGGCGGACGTGGTACTGATTGCGCGTAGCGGAAACCGTAGTGGCCGATTCATGGCGGCGTCTCCTTGCAGATGCCTGACCACATTAACCTCGACTGATGTCAGTCTAACGCGTAACAACGGGTTGTGAGGGTCAGGTGACGCAACGACTTGATTGGGTGAGTACGGCACGCAACACAGCCGTCACGCGGACGCGACGAGGCGGCATCTTTTGCCGCATGGCGCCGGGTTTTTCGCGCCGCGCAAGGGTAAAGACGGCCGCTGCTTCGATGCCGATGCAACCTCCGCGCGGCCCCTCCGCCAGCGCGACCTCCCTGGAATACCGAATACGACGACCGGGCGAAGTTGAGTAACATGGCCGCGCACTCCACGCATCCCGTGCCCGCCGGATTCCGGCGGCGGGACGACCCAGCCTCCTGGACCTTATGCAAAGCTACTACGAAGCGACCGTCGAGCGGCCCGTGCGCCCTGCACTGGCCGGAAACCTGAGCGCGAACGTTTGTATTGTTGGCGGCGGGCTGGCGGGCCTGTCTACGGCGCTCGGACTGGCCGAGCGCGGCGTGCGCGACGTCGTCGTGGTCGAAGCGAACCAGGTCGGCTATGGCGCGTCGGGCCGCAACGGCGGCTTCGTGTTCGGCGGCTACAGTCTCGACTGCGCGGATCTGCTGAAGATTCTCGGCCCGGAGCGGGCGCGCGAACTGTACGCGCTGACGATCGACGCCGTCGACCTGATGCGCGCGCGCATCGAGCGCTACGCGATCGCCTGCGACGCGACGGACGCGGGCGTGATCCTCGCGAACTGGTTCGACGACCCGTCGCGCCTCGACGGCCAGCGCCGACTGATGAAGGAAACGTTCGGCGTCGAATGGGAGCCCCTCGGCCCCGCCGAACTCGCCGCGCAGCTGAAGACCACGCGCTATCACGGCGGGCTGTTCGAGCGCAATGCGTTTCACTTTCATCCGCTGAAGTACGTGCTGGGTGTCGCGCGCGCGGCGGAGGCGGCCGGCGTGCGGATCGTCGAGCAGTCGCCTGTCGCGTCGCTGCGCAGGCAAGGCGCCGGGTACGTGGTCGGGACGGCGCAAGGATCGATCGACGCCCGGCACGTCGTGATGGCGGGCGGCGGCTATGCGCGCAACGTTTATCGACGCGTCGAGCGTGCCGTCCTGCCGATTGCGACCTACGTGATGGCAACCGAGCCGCTCGGCGCGCGGCTCGCCGATGCGATCGACTGCCGGTGCGCCGTCTATGACACGCGCTTCGCGTTCGACTACTACCGGCCATTGCCCGACACGCGCATTCTGTGGGGCGGACGCATCTCGATCCTGGAACGCGAGCCCGAGGCAATTGCGCGGCTGCTGCGCCGCGATCTGCTGAGGGTGTATCCGCAGTTGCGCGACGTGCGCATCGACCATGCGTGGGGCGGCCTGATGAGCTACGCGCGGCACAAGATGCCGCAGATCGGCCAGAGCGCGGACGGTATCTGGTACGCAGTCGGCTTCGGCGGACATGGGATGGCGCCAACCACGGTATCGGGGGAACTGCTGGCGGCGGCGATCGCGGGCGAGCGGCCCGTGCCTGACGCGTTCGCGGCGTTCGGCCTCACGCACACGTTCGGCGCGCTGGGCCTCGCTGCCGCGCAGCTGACATACACGGCGATGCAGACGCGCGATGCGCTCGCGGACCGTTCGCGGCGCCCGGGCTGAACCCTTCTGGCAGCGCGGCCGCAAGGGGCGCGCAGCGATGCTGGGCATGCCGCCAGGCCGCGCTGGCGGGTGATTTCGGCATGCTAGAATGAAACGTCATCGCCGCCGGAACACACAATGAAAAAGGGAAGCCGAGCTATCGCGCCCGAGCAAAACGAGACCCCGAACGAACCCTCCGAACCACGGCGCAAATACGATCCCGAAGAGACGAAGCGCAACATCCTCGAGGTGGCCACGCAGGAGTTTTCGTCGATGGGACTCACGGGTGCGCGTGTCGACGCTATTGCGGAGCGCACCAACACTACGAAGCGCATGCTGTACTACTACTTCGGCAGCAAGGAAGGGTTGTATGAGGCTGTGCTCGAGAAGGTGTATGGCGATATTCGCGCGCTTGAGCAGGACCTGAAGGTCAGCGATATGAGCCCTGTGGACGGGCTGCGTAGTCTCGTTGAGTTTACGTTTGACTATCATGATAAACATCGCGACTTCGTGCGGCTCGTAACGATCGAGAATATTCACGGGGCGAAGTATATCGAGCAGGTCAAGACCTTCAAGAATCGTAATGCGACTGTGATTCATACTATTGAAGATCTTCTTGCGAGAGGCGTTGCTTCAGGGGATTTTCGTGACGATATCGATCCGATTGATCTGCATCTGTTGATCAGTTCGTTGTGCTTTCATCGGATTGCCAATCGGCATACTTTTGGGAATGCCTTCGGGCGGGATCCTTCTCATTCACGGCTCAGGGCGAGGCATCGGGCTATGATTGTTGATGCTACTTTGAGGTTTGTTAAGAGGTAGGTGGGTTTTGCTCGCGGCGCTGGTTTCGTGTGCTTGCCTTTGTGCTGGCATCCGCGATTTGTTAGCGTGCTTCACGCGTCGCCCCTGTACGTTTGCCTTTTCGCTGGCATCCGCGATTTCTTAGCATACTTCACGCGTCGCCCCTGTGCGGGGCGGCACCTACTTTTCTTTGCCGCCGCAAAGAAAAGTAGGCAAAAGAAAGCGGCTAACACCGCTAATTCTTGTGTTTGCCTGAGGGCCCCCACAGGGTCTTACGCTTCACACGGCAACCACGTGACCCACGTTCGTTGCCAACGCTCTTGCGGTGCGCCTCACCCGCTTCACGCACCCACAATCCAGTATGCCGCGCCAGACAGTCCACCGCCGCCCAGGTGGCAAACTGTGTGTCGGCTTCCTGTGCTTCGCACGCATCACTTCGGACCGGTTACGCATGCGTCCCACCCTGTAAGAGCGCTAACGTGTACGTCGCGACAACCTGCACACAGTTTGCCACCTGGGCGGCACATACCGTTCGCTGCCGCTAGCACGTGTACGGGTATTCGAAGCGGGTGAGGCGTTCATCCAAAGCGTTAGCAACAAGCACGAACAGAAAGACTGCCGCGTGAAGCGTGGGACGTTGGGGGCCCGTGGGTAAGAACAAGAGCTGGCGGTGTGAGCCGCTTTCTTTTGCCTACTTTTCTTTGCGGCGGCAAAGAAAAGTAGGTGCCGCCCCGCACAGGGGCGACGCTTGAAGCACGCTAACAAATCGCGGATGCCAGCGAAAAGGCAAAAACACCAAATGGCAACGCTTGTAGCACGAAGGCAATACGCGGATGCCAGCAAAGAAAGGCCAGCAACCCCAACCGGCATCGCCCGCGCCTCGCAGGCACCGGCGTAAAGGCAAAAAAACCAAACCGCCCGCGCCGCGAAGGCGCATCACATCAACTTCAAAATCTCCGCCATCCGTTCCAGAGCGAGCACATATCCCTGAGTACCACACCCACAAATAACCCCATCCGCGACAGCGGACACATACGAGTGATGCCGGAACGCTTCACGTTTGTGAACATTAGAGATATGCACTTCGATCAGTGGCTTTCCAATCGCCGACAGCGCATCCGCAATCGCCACCGAAGTATGCGTATAAGCCGCAGGATTAAACACAATCCCCTGCTGCGTCGTACGCGCGTCGTGAAGCCACTCTATCAACTCGTGCTCGGCATTCGACTGTCGAAAATCAATCGCGAGACCGAGCCTTTGCCCCGCCTCGCGGCAGCGACGCGCAACGTCGTCCAGCGTTTCCGCCCCGTAGATCGTCGGCTCTCGCGTTCCAAGCAGGTTGAGATTAGGTCCATTCAAAACCAGCACCGACGCAAAACTCATGACTAGAAAACCTCCCTATAGTGCCCCGCACAGCGCGTCGAAAACCGATCCCGATGCACCTGACGCGAGCCGCGTCAAAGTTTGCACGTCATCACAAAGCCCGTCTTTTGGGGTTTTCACTTATTTTGTACCATCTAGTTAATTTTACTTGAATAAAATCATGTAATTTCATGCTAAACAAACAAGCACAAATTAACCAAATAGCCCAAAAATAATTTACCGAACCGCCGGCGGCAAAAGAAACCCCCACACCGAGTGCCCGCGAAAAATCAGGCACACCGCTTGCACCGATATAATTTCCCGAACGTTTTGCGGTTCCGCATCGACGAGCCCGTCCCTCACCCGACGCCTCGCGCGGCGCCCACCGCCAACCAGAAGGAGACTCATGAAGAAGCTAGCCGTCACCCTGTCCATCCCGTTGCTGCTCGCCGCTTGCGCGCAATATCAGGCGTCTCACAACCCGGATGCCGGCGATCCGATGAAGGACAACATGACGAATCGCCCCGTCAACGATGTCATCCAGTGCATGACCCAGGCCGCGGCGAAGCACGACACGCCCGTCAAGGCCACGCCCATTCCGCAAGGCCAGATGCTCGATTTCGGCGAGTCCAACATCGTCAAGGTCCGCGCCGACAACGGCGGCACGACGTTCCGCTACTACGCGGGCAAACGCAACACGTCGAACCTGTGGATCGAAAGCGCGAGCAAGGAATGCGCGCCCTGAGGCCGCTCGCAAACGCGGCGGCGTAACTGGATGTAACAACTTCTCCGCCCTCGAAGGCGGATGGCTTAAGAATCGTTTAAGTCTGCGCTGCCAGTATTCGTCCTTCACACTGACCCGCGTTCCACCCAGGTGCCAGGATGGATTACTACAAAGACCGCAACGACCCGACGACGCGCATCGCGACCGACTCTCCGGCCGCATCCGCGCAAGCCGCCGCCGCGAAAGCCGCGCCGCCTAAAAAGACGACCATTCTCCGTCGGCTCCTCAGCCCGCATGAGCTTGCAACGATGCTGCTGTTGCTGCACGCGCCGATGGCTGCGTTCGCCAAGCCGGAGATTCCGACGCTGCAGGAAGCCGGGCTCGTCGAAAGCATCGCCACGGATGCGGGTGAATCACACATTCGCCTGACGCCCGAAGGCAACGCGATTCTGCGCGGACTGGGCGTCAAGTAAGTGCAGCACGTCCCGCTTTTCGGCGCATCTCGCGCTGCGAAATTACGCCTGCCATACGCCGTACCCTGATTCGCGCAAACCGATCGCGAGTTCGACTTCCATGTCGCGCGCCCCGTCGTACGGCAGGGGATTGAAGACTTCGTACAGTTCCGGCATCAGCCGCAAACCGTAGTCGCGCACATAGCGATTCGACTGAATGCCCGCTTTGTGACGGTCGAAGCGCAAGTCCGGGTCCAGCCCGGTCATACCCACATACACGCACGGCCGTTCGAACCGATAGTCGGGATTCGCGCGTCGAAAGCGTGCCTCGTTCCAGACGGTATCGTCGAGCGCGACCACGTAAACGTAGTAGCGAAGCTTTGCGCGGCGAGCGGGCATCTTTCTCTGGCTGCTTATATCTGGCTGCTTGTGACTGGCTTCTGACCGCAAGCGCGGCTAATCGCTGATTTGTTTTTGGTCAATGTCGCGGCGCGGAATTGACAGTTAGTTGCGCGAGGTGCCGTGCAACAGCATCCGGTATTCGGTCGGCGTGACGCCGACGGTCGCCTTGAATTGCCGCGTGAACGCGCTGTGATCTGTGTAGCCGCAGAGGGCGGCGACATCGGTGACCTTGTCGTGCGATACAAGTAAAGCTGTCGCCGCATCGAGCCGGGTCTTCAGCAGCACCTGGCGTGGCGTCAGATGAAACACCTTGTGAAAATACCGTTCGAGTTGCGCAACCGACATATCCGCCATCGCGGCAAGCTGCTTCAAATTCAGCGGCTGCACATAATTTTCTTGCAGATACTGCACGACCGTCGCGAGCCGGCTATACGCGGGGTGGCTGATTTCATCGGCGCGCAGATCGCGTGAAATGCCTGCCAGCCCGACCACCCGCCCCGCCGCGTCGCGCAACGGCTGCTTGCAGGTCAGGCACCAGCCCGGCTGCCGGCCCGGATACAGATGCAGTTCCAGCTGATCGACCATCTGATTGCCGACATGGATCACCGCCTTGTCCTGCGCCGTGTAGATGCGGCCGAAGCGGCTCGGAAACACGTCTTCCGCCGTCTTGCCGAGCAGCTTTTCTTTCTCCTTGAATCCACAGCGCGACACCAGCGTGCGATTGACGAGCGCGTAGCGCGCCTGCGCATCCTTCACGAAGAACACGATATCAGGCATCGCGTCGAAGACGGGTTCGAGCAGCGCGAAATGCGAGAGCATCCCGGCCAGCGACGCCTCACCCGAATCGAGCGCGTCAAGCGTAGAAGCGAACGTGTTCATCGTGAGGGTTCCGTGCATGGGATGCGAGAACGTGAAGATTGCCCCGGCGGGTGTCGCGGGCTGATCGATTATAGGGCGGCGCGTGGCGGGCGAAAAAATCTTGCGTCAATGCGTTCGATTCGCGCCTTGGTATTTTTCTCGCGGACGGGCGGGTCAATGCGCGGCCGTATCCTCATCGGCCGCAAGGATCAGCGTGGCGATCTGCGCCGGGTGGATGGGCGGACGAACCTGCGTCACGTCCCAGCCGAGCAACGAATGCGCCGCACCGCCGCAAACGCGGCCCTGACACGCGCCCATTCCGCATCGCGTGTGCAGCTTCGCGTCGCGCCAGTTCGCATGCGCCCGGACCTCGCCGATCGATACGTCTTCGCAACGGCATAGCAATGTGTCGTCAGCGGGTAGTTGGCGCGTGTAGTCGCGCAGCGCGAATGCCGACTCGACGCGCGCGGCGAACCGCTGCCAGCGCTCGCGTTCGCGTCTCAGTTGCTCGCCCTGCTCGACGTCCACGGCGGTAAGCCCCGCAAGCCGCCCTTCCACTCGCGCAAGCTCCATCCCGCCGACGCCCACACATTCGCCCGCCGCGAAGATGTTTGCGACGGACGTGCGCTGCGCGTCGTCGACAGCGATCGCACCGTCGGCGCGCGTCGCGCAGCCCAACGCGCGAGCGAGCGTCGTATTCGGCACTAGGCCGTAGCCGCAAGCGATGCGATCGCAATCGATCGTCTCCATGCGTCCGCCCGGGCGTTCGACGATCGCACGCTCGAGGCGTCCACTACCCTGCGCCGCCCGCACCACGCTCGACGTCAGATAACGAAGCCCTGCAAAGCCGCGCGTCAGTTGAGCCGCTTGCACGAGCTTCGCGGGCGTCGCCGCAAGCGACACGCCAAAGCGCAGCACCGACGCTAACGGCGCCTGCTCGACCACGGCCACGACCCGCGCGCCTGCAGCACGCGCGGTCGCAAGAGACGCGAGCAGCAACGGACCGCTGCCCGCAATCACGATGCGCTCGCCGCGCACAGGCACACCGCCCTTGATCAACGCCTGCAAGCCGCCTGCGCCCGTCACGCCGGGCAGCGTCCAGCCGTCGAACGGCAACAGCAGTTCACGGGCGCCAGTGGCAAGAATTAGGCGGTCGTAGCCGATGCGTGCGCCGCCTTGTTCCGCCGATTCGATCAGCAGACGGCCTTTGTCGAGCGGCGCAATGATTCGCGCCGCAGACACGAGCGCCACGTTGCCGTTCGCATGGATCTCATGCAGAAGCGCGGCCAATTCATCCGATGGGGGATGCGCGGGGCCATTGCGCCATACCTGGCCACCCGCGCGAGGATTGTCATCGAGCACGGCGACGCGCGCGCCCGTTTTCGCCGCCTCGCAAGCGGCAGCGAGACCCGCCGGCCCCGCACCCACGACGACGACATCGAAGTGCTGACCGTTCATCGCGGCCTCATCGTTTGCACGATCTGGCCGTCGCGGCACACGGTCTGACATGCGAGCACATGCATGCGTCCATCGACCGTCACGCGGCATTCCTGGCACACGCCCATGCCGCACATCGGCGCGCGCGGCTCGCCAGTGACGGACCCGCGTGTGCCGTATGCGCTCCCGCCGCACACCGCCAGTGCAGCGGCGATGGTGGCGCCCTGCTCGATCTCGACCGGCTTGCCGTCGATCGTGACGCGAACGCGTGAAAGAGCCGTTTCAGACATGACACGCCCCAAACTCGAAACGCGCAGGCAGAAACGGATCGACAGCAATGGCCGCCGCTGTCTGCGTGATCTGCGCGGCAAGCAACTGCGCGGTGCCGAGCGACGTCGTCACGCCCAGCCCTTCATGGCCGACAGCGAGCCACACGCCGGGTGCCGCGCTGCCCGCAGGACCGATCAGCGGCAAGCCATCCGGCGATGCCGCGCGAAAGCCCGTCCATGCGCGAATGCCGTTGAGCGTCGGCAACTCGGGCAGATAACGCGCCGCGCGCTGCAGCATCTGCGCGAGCACGGGCATTTCGACGGCTGCGTCGGTGGTGTCGAACTGACGCGACGAGCCGATCAGCAGTTGTCCCGTCGGTCGAGGCTGCGCGTTGAACGCGACGGAGGTTCCCGTCGCGTGATGGGCGCTCTTGATATAGCCGAGTTCGAGCAGTTGATGACGGATAAAACCGGGATATCGATCGGTGATCAGCAAATGGCCTTTTTTTGGCTGCAGCGGCAGGCCTCGCACGAGTTCACGCGCCTGCAATCCGTTCGCGACCACGATGTGCGCGCCGCCGACGCACTCGCCATTCGACAGCGTGACGTGTTGGGCATCGACGGCCACGGCTTGCGCATGCAGTCTCACTTCGATCCGCGCAGCGCCGGGCGATTGCGTGAGCAGCCATTGCGCCGCAGACGGCGCATACACGATGCTGTCGTGGCCGATGAGCAAGCCGCCCGCCATGCCCGCTGCGAGCGACGGCTCACAGTCGTAGAGCGCGTGCTCGTCGAGCAGTTGCGCCGCGACGTCCTGCGCGACGAAGCCGGCATGCATCTCACGCGCGGCGTCGAGTTCTTCGGCGTCGGCTGCGACCCACAGCGTGCCGCAGCGCGCAAACGCATCGCGCGTTCGCAACTGCGGCGCAAGCTCGAGCCACAAGTCCCGTGAATAGCGGCTCAACGCGAACTCCGCCGGCGAGTCGTTCATCACGACGATATGCCCCATGCCCGCCGCCGTCGCGCCGCCGCCGATACCCTGCGCATCGAGCACCGTCACGCGCAGCCCACGCGCGGCGAGTTCCGCTGCGCATGCCGCGCCGACGATACCCGCGCCGACGATCACGACATCCGCCGTCATACCGTGCGGATGCCCCACGCGAACGGATCGCGCTCGTCGAAGCAAAGGCGGCTCTCAGCCATGATGTGCGCGTGCCCGGTGATGGTCGGAATGACGGTCGCGATGCCGTCCTGCGTGCCGCCTTCCGCATAGCTCGCTTCAAATACGCTGCCGATGATGCTCTCCTGCCGCCACACCGTTCCCGCCGCGAGCTTGCCGTCGGCGGCGAGGCACGCGACCTTCGCGCTCGTGCCTGTGCCGCAGGGCGAGCGGTCGTACGCGTTGCCGGGGCACAGCACGAAGCTGCGGCTGTCGAGGCCCTCGCGCGAACCCGGCCCGAACAGTTCGATGTGGTCGATCAGCGCGCCGTTCGCACCCGTGATGCCCGCCGCGATCAGTGCGTCGCGGATCGTCGAGCTGAAGTGCGTGAGCTCGGGGATGTTCGACGCGTCCAGCGTGCGTCCGTGATCCGCGACGAGAAAGAACCAGTTGCCGCCCCACGCGATATCACCCGTCAGCGGACCGAAACCGGGCACGTCGACGCTCACGTCCTTGCGATGCCGGTAAGCCGGCACATTGCGTACCGACACACTGAGATCGTCGTTGAGCGTCGCCTCGACGATGCCGACCGGTGTGTCGATCAGATGCCGGCCCGGCCCAATGCTTCCCATGTGCGCAAGCGACACAACGAGGCCGATCGTGCCGTGCCCGCACATACCCAGATAGCCGACGTTGTTGAAGAAGATCACGCCCGCCGCGCACTCCTTGCGATCCGGCTCGCACAACAGCGCGCCGACCACCACATCCGAGCCGCGCGGCTCGGTGACGATGCCCGCGCGCCAGTCGTCGAAGCGCGCGCGAAACACGTCGAGCCGTTGCGCGAGCGTGCCGCCGCCGAGGTCGGGGCCGCCGGACACCACGAGGCGGGTCGGTTCACCGCCCGTGTGCGAATCGATGACGTTCAAGGTTTTCATGCTGCCCATGGTAGAAACGCGGCGGCGCGCAGTCTTGAAGCGGCTGCGCGTGGATTGTGACGATTTCAGCATAGCCCGAAGAATGCGGATGCCGCTTGCATTCAGGCTGTGGCCGGATGGATCATCGAGCAGGCGGAGCGCGGCCGCATCGCGTGCGGGTAGGGTATCGGTCCAGCCGCGTTCGACTGTTGAATGAAGGGCAAAACGAGCACGAAACGCCGAAAGCATCGTAAATAAGGGATTCCTCTCGCACAGCCGCTATGCCGAAATCGTCACGCGAAACGCGCGATTCACGCAAGACATCCGAATATTCCCTGCTTACACTGCACTCGACTCATCACTTTCAGGAGAGCAGTCGTGGCGCATATCTGGCAAGGCGTATTGCCCGCAGTCACCACCAAGTTCAACGCGGATTTCAGCATAGACCGCGCGTGGACCGGCAAGAATATCGAGGCGCAGATCGACGCGGGTGTCGACGGGATCATCGTGTGCGGCTCGCTTGGCGAGGCGTCCACCCTTTCCCTCGATGAAAAGCTGCAGGTGCTCGACGTGGCCGTCGAGGCATCGCGCGGCCGCGTGCCCGTGCTGCTGACGATCGCCGAAAACAGCACGCTCGACGGCTGCCGCCAGGCCGAAGCGGGCGCGAAGCGCGGCGCGGCGGGCTATATGGTGCTGCCTGGCCTGCGCTATCTGTCGGACCGCCGCGAGACGCTGAACCACTTCCGCATGGTCGCCGACGCCAGCCCGCTGCCGCTGATGATCTACAACAATCCGCTCGCGTATGGCGTCGACATGACGCCGGAGATGTTCGCCGAGATCGCCGACGAGAAGAAGATCGTCGCGATCAAGGAATCGTGCGGCGACGTGCGGCGCGTGACGGATCTCATCAACGAAGTCGGCGACCGCTATGCGATTCTGTGCGGCGTCGACAATCTGGCGATGGAAGCGATCCTGATGGGCGCGCACGGCTGGGTCGCGGGGCTGGTGTGCGCGTTCCCGCACGAGACAGTCGCGATCTACAAGTTGCTGAAGGCGGGACGGCTGGAAGAGGCGCGCGCGATCTATCGCTGGTTCGCGCCGCTGCTCGCGCTCGATGTGTCGGCGAAGCTCGTGCAGAACATCAAGCTGGCGGAAGCGATTGTCGGCCTTGGCACGGAGCCGGTGCGCCCGCCGCGCCTGCCGCTCGCCGGTGAAGAACGCAAGGCCGTCGAAGCGCTGATCCGTCGCTCGATTGAAACGCGTCCGGCTCTGCCAAAGCTTTAAACACGAACGCGGGAAACAAAAAGAAAACGGCGGCTTCCGTCCACAGGTAGCCGCCGCCAGAACCGCTTAAATCCGATCAGGCCGCTTCCGCATGCGGCACAACAGCGGTTTCGTTCGCACGCAGATGCAGCAGGCGATAGCCGCTCTTGTACACGGGCTGCAGACGAAAATCGTTTTGCGGCTCAATCTGCAGCAGCACGCGCAGGCGCGACACGTGGCTGTCGATCGTGCGGGTCACCTCGCGGAACTCGCGGCCCCAGACCATCGCGAAGATGTGATCGCGCGACAGCACGCGGCCGATGTTCGAAAAGAACAGCGACGCCAGCCGGTACTGCGTGCCCGACAACTGTACAGGCGCGCCGCGCAGCGTGACCAGTTGACGGCGGGTGTCGAAGTGATACGGGCCCACGTCGAAACTGTCCTTGCCATAGCGTTCCGGATACGCGCGGCGCAGCAGCGCGGACAGGCGCTCGCGAAACTCGGCATGCCGCACGGGCAGCGTGGCGTAGTCGTCGGCGCCCAGCACGAACGCGCGCACAGCGCTTTCTTCCGAGCCATCCGCCGACGCGAACATCACGGGCATGCGCTCGCCGCCTACCGAGCGAACCGCCTTGAGCACGTCCGTGCCCGACAGACGCAGCGCGTGCCAGTCGAGAATCAGCAGATCGACCGTCGAGCGGGCGAGCACCTTGGAGAGCGTCAGGCCGTCGTCGTACACGACGCAACTGTGGCCAGCCTGAACGATGATTTTTTCCAGCAACTTACCCTGCACGAGGTCACGTTGAAGAATGGCGATACGCATGGTTGAGTCCTCGACAATTGGTCCAGGATCGCGATTCTGTTCACGCTGTATCGTTAAGCCCATAAGACTTGTCCGAATTTGCAAAGGTTCTGCGACAAATTACATCCTGTAAAATCGCGGGCTGGCCAAAATCGTCATCACGCCGCCCTATCCGGGCCGGCGTGCCGTGTCCCGTGCCCTACCCGGCATTGCCGCACTTCCCGCCTGACGACCGCCGTACTCCGCGCGCAACGCGCGGCTCTTCTATTCATACAACGACAGGCAATGCAAGCAACAGAACTGGGTAGACCACACGCCAGGGACAGCGCGCACGCGCGCTCCTTGACCCGCCACGACTACAAGACGCTCAGCCTCGCCGCGCTCGGCGGCGCGCTCGAGTTCTACGACTTCATCATCTTCGTGTTCTTCGCCCCGGCGATCGGACAGCTGTTCTTCCCGCAGTCGATTCCCGACTGGCTGCGTCAGCTGCAGACCTTCGGCATTTTCGCCGCCGGCTACCTGGCGCGGCCGCTGGGCGGCATCATCATGGCGCATTTCGGCGACCTGCTTGGCCGCAAGCGTATGTTCACGCTGAGCGTGCTGCTGATGTCGCTGCCCACGCTGATGATGGGCATGCTGCCCACCTACGCGAGCATCGGCATCATGGCGCCCGTGCTGCTGCTCCTGTTCCGCGTGATGCAGGGCGCGGCCGTCGGCGGCGAAGTGCCTGGCGCGTGGGTGTTCGTCTCCGAGCACGTGCCCCAGCGCCACGTCGGCTATGCGTGCGGCACGCTGACGGCGGGCCTGACGGCAGGCATCCTGCTCGGCTCGCTGGTCGCGTCGGCGGTGAACCGCCACTTCGCAGCCGCCGACATCGCTGATTTCGCGTGGCGCATTCCGTTCCTGCTCGGCGGCGTGTTCGGCCTGTTCTCGGTGTATCTGCGCCGCTGGCTGCACGAGACGCCCGTGTTCGCCGAAATGAAGCAGCGCAAGTCGCTGGCTGCGGAAATTCCGCTGAAGGCCGTGCTGCGCGATCACGGCCGCGCCGTGATCGTTTCGATGCTGCTGACGTGGATGCTGTCGGCCGCGATCGTCGTCGTGATCCTGATGACGCCGACGCTGCTGCAAAAGCAGTTTCACATCGCGCCGGCAACGGCTCTCTTCGCCAACAGCATCGCGACACTGTTCCTGACGATCGGCTGTGTGCTGGCAGGCTCGCTCGCGGGGCGCTTCGGCGCGGGCCGGACGATTTTCGTCGGCTGTGTGGGGCTCGGCATCGCGTATTACGTGCTGTTCCAGCAACTCGCCGTCGATAGCGCGATGCTCGTGCCGCTGTACGCCATCGCAGGCCTGTTCGTCGGCGTGATCGGCGCGGTGCCGTTCGTGATGGTCAACGCGTTCCCGCCCGTCGTGCGCTTCTCGGGCATCTCGTTCTCGTACAACGTCGCGTATGCGGTGTTCGGTGGCCTGACGCCGATCGTCGTTTCGCTGATGCTGAAGTCGAATCCGATGGCGCCCGCGCTCTATGTCGGCGCGTTGTGCGTGATCGGCGCGCTGACCGCGTGTTTCGTGAAGAAGGACGCGGCGGTATAAAGCTGTTCTAAGTGGCGTGCGCAGGCACGCCACTTGCCCGCAAGGACTGGTCGTCGAATCGACACTTCAAGCCGGTCCGAAACGTCGCATGGCAGGGCCGCCCTATCATCGACGCATGAATACTTCTCCCGTACCTCGCTTTACGCCCGCGCTCGCGCGCATCGTCGCGACGGTAAGCGTCGGCTTCGTCGTCACGCAACTCGACGTGACCATCGTCAACATCGCGCTCGCGAAGATCGGCGCGGATCTGCATGCAGACGTCACGGGTCTGCAATGGATCGTCGATGCGTACACGCTCGCGTTCGCGGTGCTGATGCTGTCGGCGGGCGTGCTGGGCGACCGCTTCGGCGCGCGCCGGATGTTCGCGTGCGGCATCGCGCTGTTCGCGGCGGCGTCGCTGGCCTGCGGACTCGCATCGGGCGCCGCGCTGCTCGTCGCCGCGCGCGCCGTGCAAGGGATGGGCGCGGCCGCGATGCTGCCCAATTCGCTCGCGTTGCTCAACGAAGCATGTAGCCACGATCCGAAGCTACGCGCTCGCGCCGTCGGCCTGTGGACGGCGGCGGGCGCGATCGCGATTGCGGCGGGCCCGGTGATCGGCGGACTGCTGATCGCGGCGTTCGGCTGGCGCGCGATCTTTCTGGTGAATCTGCCCATCTGCGCGTTGGGGCTGGCTGCGACTTTCGCGTGGGTGCCGCGTCCGCGAGCGGCCTTGCGCGACGAAGCGCCGGATAGCCGCGGCGCGCGTCCAACCGTGCGCGGCATCGACCCCGTTGGTCAGTTGCTGGCAGTCGTCGCGCTGACGGCCTTCACAGGCGCCGTGATCGAATGGCGGCCGCTTGGGCTGGCGCATCCGCTCGTCTATGGCAGCTTCATGTTTGCGCTGATCGCGACGGTCGCGTTCGTCGTCACCGAGCGTCGCGTCGATACGCCGATGCTGCCGCTCACGTTCTTCGGCAACCGCACCTTCAGCGCGGCCGTGCTGTTCGGTATCTGCGTGAATCTGACTTACTACGGCGTCGTGTTTGTGCTGAGCCTTTATCTGCAGCACGCGCGAGGCGAGACGCCGCTGCAGGCCGGTCTCGCGTTCCTGCCGCTGACGGGCGGATTCCTGATCTCGAATGTCGCGAGCGGCTGGGTGGTCGGTCGATTCGGCGCGCGGGTGCCGATGATCGCGGGCGCGATCACGGCTGCTCTCGGCTACGGGCTGCTGCACTTCGCGCAAGCTGCTTCGCCGCTCTGGACGCTGCTGGTGCCGTTTCTGCTGATTCCGTCCGGCATGGGCCTCGCCGTCCCGGCGATGACCACAGCCGTGCTCGCTTCCGTCGACACGCAGCGCGCCGGCACGGCATCGGCGGTTCTGAACACGGCGCGGCAGGCAGGTGGCGCAGTCGGTGTTGCAGCGTTCGGCGCGCTCGCGAGCGCGTCGGATGCGGCGGGCGCAGCGCATGTGGTGGCTGGGCTCCGATCGTCAACGCTGATCTCGTCATGCATCCTGCTGTGCGCGCTCGGGCTCGCGTGTCTCGTGCATCCCGAGCCGCACGCGCACGATCGGGCGCGCGCGGGCCGCAACGGCGCACGGGCTGCGAACGCCAGCAAATGACGCACGCATGACGCGCTAAAAACACAACACCCACGATGCACGCGGCATCGTGGGTGTTGTTTTGCCAGAAGCGGGAGGAGGCGTTACAGCGTCGTCTCCTGAATCGCGCCCGTATCGAGCGCTCTTTCGATGAGCCCTTCGCTCTGCACCTTGCGGATCGCGTCGGCGACGAGCGTCTCCGGCTGTTCGATTTCCGCCTTGATCGAGCTGATCAATCCGGCTGCATCGAGGATCACCAGCGTTTCGGCCGTATCGGCCCGGCTGATGATCACACGATGCGGCGTCGGCCCTTCGCCGAGGCTCGCGCAAAACTGCATGACCGTGCCGTTGATCGTTTGGTCAAAAGCTTGAATCATCGCGTGCTCCTTGTAGTCGAATTGGCTTGCCAGATATCGATGCTGCACGAATGATGCCCGCTCTTGCGGCAGCGTCGCAACGGAGGGCGCGCTTATCGCCGCCCTGGTGCCGCTGCGTCCCGCTGCCAGCGCAAAACGATCACAGGCTGCTGCCCAGGCCGCCACGCGGCGCGCGCGCGCCGTCGATGCTGATGCGTCCCGCGCCCGTCACGAACAGCAGCAAGAATCCGCCCGCGATGCCGACGTTCTTCCAGAAATGGATGATCATGTCGCGCTGCAAGGCAGCGTCGGTGATGTTCCAGAAGTCGTGTCCGATGACAGCTGTTGCGATCGTATAGGCGGCCATGAACAGGCCGAGCGCGCGGATCCTGAAGCCGACCACGAGGAAGAGTCCGCCGAGCACCTCGACGGCCGTCGCAATCGGCGCGGCGACCTGCACGAACGGCACGCCCTTCGAATGCAGATAACCGACGAAGCCCGCATAGCCGAGCAGCTTCATCACGCCGCCCCAAAGGAACAGCACGGCAAGCGCAAGGCGGGCAAGAAGAATTACGCCGGAATCGACGGGACGCGTCATGGATGTGGCTCCTGATTTGAATTAAGCAGAAGACCGGGCGGCACGTCATCAGTTCCCGGGCGCTCACGTCAGAATAAGTGGAATACCCCGCTTTTCCAAGCAACCGACATAGGCGAAATCTGGCGCGTTCTGAGTTTTCATGCCTCGATATGGACACCGACGCCGACCTGGACGCGATGTTGGGGAATGCCCGCAAATTAAGCAAATTCATCAGCCGGTCGGGCACAGGCTTGTTATAATCTTCTCAGGAAATCGAACAAAATCTAACGCGCCATCTCGGCTCAACAACGCGTTGAAGAGACCATCCCCATGCTAAAAACTGAACGTCTGCGCATGCTCGCCGATGCGCTGGCCAAACAGAGCGTGATGCGCCTGCGCGACGCGGCGACGCTGCTGGGCGTATCGGAGATGACGGTACGCCGGGACATTGCTGCGAGCCCGGGGCATTTCACGTATCTGGGCGGGTATATCGTCAGCGCGACTGACGTGCCGAACACGGCTGGCTATTCGCTGGAGCAGGAAAAGGACCATTTCGCGCAGGCCAAGGCGGAGGCGTCGGCTGTGGCGGCGAAGTTGATCGGGAACAACGAGACGCTATTCATCGACTGCGGTACGACGCTTACTACGCTCGCGCGGCTGATTCCTAACGATCTGCATGTGACGATTGTCTGCTATTCGCTGAACGTTGCGGAGATTTTGCGGCGCAAGCCCAATGTGCGGATGATTCTTCTGGGCGGTGTTTATGTGCCGTCGTCGGATTCGTTTTCGGGCGAAGAAAGCATCGAGGTGCTTCGGCGCATGGGGATCAACAAGGCGTTTATTTCCGCTGGTGGTGTTGATGATGCGCACGGGGTGACGTGCTGGAACTTTCATGAAGTCGCTCTGAAACAGGCCGCGATGGCGGCGGCTGTCGAGAGTCATCTCGTGGTTGATAGTAGTAAGTTTGGTGTTGTTAAGGCGGTTCGGTTCTCGAAGGTCGAGGAGTTTGCTTCGGTTATTACTGAGAAGGGGCAGGTGGTTGCCGCGAAGCGGAAGTGAGTTTTTTGTCTGCGACGCTGGGGTATTTTTGCCTCTGCGTCGTGGACTTGCTCCGGTCGGTGTTTTTAACTTTGCGCTGGCATCCGCGTTTTGTTAGCGTGCTTCACGCGTTGCCCCTATGCGGGGCGGACGGTTTGGTTGTTCTGTCGTTTGCGCTGGCATCCGCGTTATGCCTTCGCGCTTCAAGCGTCGCCCCTGTGCGGGGCGGACGGTTTGGTTGCTCTGCCGTTTGCGCTGGCATCCGCGTTATACCTTCGTGCTTCAAGCGTCGCCCCTGTGCGGGGCGGACGGTTTGGTTGCTCTGCCGTTTGCGCTTGCATCCGCGTTATGCCTTCGTGCTTCACGCGTCGCCCCTGTGCGGGGCGGCACCTACTTTTCTTTGCCGCCGCAAAGAAAAGTAGGCAAAAGAAAGCGGCTAACACCGCCAGTTCTTGTGTTTGCCTGAGGGCCCCCAAAGGGTCTTACGCTTCACACAGCAACCACATGACTCATGCTCGTTGCCAGCGCTCTTAATTGGCACCTCACCCGCTTCAAGCTCCCGCAGTACCGTATGCCACGCCAGATATTCCTCCGCCGCCCAGGTGGCAAACTGTGTGTCGGCCCCTTGTGCTCCACACGCCTCACTTCGGACCAATAGCACACGCGTCCCACCTTGTAAGAGCGCTTACGCATACGACGCGACAACCTACACACAGTTTGCCACCTGGGCGGCATATACCATTCGCTGCCGCTAGCACGTGTACGGGTATTCGAAGCGGGTGAGGCGTTCATTCGAAGCGTTGGCAACAAGCACGAACAGAAAGGCTGCCGCGTGAAGCGTGGGGACGTTGGGGGCCCGTGGATAGAGGTCAAGTGTTGGCGGTGTGAGCCGCTTTCTTTTGCCTACTTTTCTTTGCGGCGGCAAAGAAAAGTAGGTGCCGCCCCGCACAGGGGCGACGCCTGAAGCACGCTAACAAATCGCGGATGCCAGCGAAAAGCCAAACCCACCCAACATCAAAGCGTCGCAGACAAAAAACCTCAACCCTTCCGCTGCAAAGCAAACAACGTCCCAGCAATCAAAATAAAGGCCCCGATAATAACCTTCTGCCAGGTACTAGGCACCCCAACCAGAATAAGCACGCTATTAATGAGCGTAACAAGCACAACCCCAAGAAGAGTGCCGACAACAGTCCCCGTCCCACCAGTAATCCGGGCCCCGCCCAAAATCACTGCAGCGATCACATCGAGTTCAGTCCCGACAAGATCAAAAGGATTCGCCAACCGGTTATTCGACACATGCAAAATGCCAGCAATCCCCGCGAGCATCCCCGTATAACCAAACACAAAAAGATGAATAGCCCGCAGGTTATAACCAAGCCGCTCGGCAATGGCCAGACTGCCGCCCATGGCATAAACACCCCGTCCCATCATCGTGCGATTAACCAGCCACCACGTGACAACGGCAGCAATCACAAGCGCCAACACAGAAACCGGCAACACCGCCCTTAGCCCATCGGCCGTGTGATAAAAAAACAGCGGAATACGCCCAAAATGATCCATGCTGTGCGGAATGTTCATAAAGAACGTCGTGCCGATAAACGTCAGCAAAATCCCGCGATACAGATACTGCGTGCCAATCGTCACGATCAGCGAAGGCGCCTTCAGTCGATGCACGAGCACGCCATTAATCACCCCAAGCACAATGCCGCCCAGCGCGCCAACAACAAGAATCAACGCAAACGGCGCATCCGGCCACCAGGCAAACACAGCCTTGGTAATCGCATACATGGTAAGCGCACCAATCGCCGTGAACGACACGTCAATACCACCCGACGCGAGCACCACGAGCGTCCCAAGCGCGAACAGCGACATCGTCGTCGCCGAATGCAGCAGATCGAACAGCGTCGCTAGCTGAAAGAAACGCGGATTGATCGCGCCAACGATCACGCACGTCACGACGATCAGCGCCGCCGTGAACCACTCCGGGTTGCGCGAGAGCTTCGCGCGCCACGTGGGCGGCTTCACCTCGGGCGCGATTTCGACGACGTTGGGGGTAGTCACGGTCCGGTCCATGATTGACGACATCTTATGCAGCCTCTGACAGCAAAGCGTGATACAGCTCCGCTTCGTTCAACTGATCCGCGCGATACTGGCTCGCCACGCGGCCCTTCTTCATCATCAGAATGCGATCGCAGTTCTGCAGCAGCTCGGGCAAGTCATCGCTGATCAGAATGATGCCGATACCACGCTGCGACAGCTTCTGCATGATCCGATAAATGATGTCCTTCGAACCCACATCCACACCGACAGTCGGCCCATGCAGGATCAGCACATGCGGATCGATCGCAAGCCAGCGGCCAATCAGCACGCGCTGCTGGTTGCCACCCGACAGCGACTGCACCGGCTTGTCGACGCCAGGCGTCGCAATCTGCAAGTCCTTCACCGTCTGCTCGGCAAGCTGCTGCGCACGAGCACGGTCGATCTGTCCAAAACGGTCGCGCAAGCTCGAAATCATCGCCGTGATCACGTTGTCGCGAATCGGTTTGTCGAGAAAAAGCCCTTCGTTCAGGCGGTCTTCGGGCACATAACCGATCCGATGATCCTTCGCGTCCGACGGTGTGCGCAACACAACGTGCCTGCCCTCGAGCGTGACCGTGCCGCTCTCAGCCGGCGCGACGCCCGCCAGCGCGCGCGCCAGTTCGTTGCGGCCCGAATCGAGCAGTCCCGTCACGCCGAGAATTTCTCCGCGATGCAGCGCGAACGACACATCGCGGAACTGCGCGCCGCGCGTGTAGCCCTTCACGTCGAGCACGACTTCCTTGCCGACTTCGCCTTCGCGATACCGCTCGCTCGACAGATGACGCCCTGTCATCAGCTCGCTGATCTGCGTTTTCGTGTAATCGGCAATCGGGCCTTGCGCCATCTTCTGGCCGTCACGCAATACGATCACTTCGCCGCCGATCGCATAGCACTCGTCGAGCTTATGGCTCACGAACAGCACGGTCACGCCCTGCGCGCGCAGATTGGCGAGTACGGCGATCAGGTTGTCCACTTCTTTTTGCGTGAGCGACGTAGTCGGCTCGTCCATGATGACGAACTTCGCTTCGCTCGCAATCGCTCGCGCAATCGCCACGAGTTGCCGCGTCGCGAGCGGCAACTGTTCGATCAGCGTCGACTGGAATTCGGCATCGCCTGGCAGGCCCACGGCTTCGAGTGCTTTCGCCGCGGTGCGTGCAAGCGCCTTGCGGTCGAACGTGCGCGTGAGGCGCCCGTTGTGCTCCGCAAGCTCCGACGTCAGCGCGACGTTTTCGGCGACGCTCATGTTCGGCAGCAGCGACAGGTCCTGATAGACCGTCTCGATACCGGCCGCGAGCGATTCGAGCGCCGAGAGCCGCGCGTGCGAAACGCCTTCGATGATCAACTCGCCTTCATCGGGCGGCTGCGCGCCGGAGATGATCTTGATCAGCGTGCTCTTGCCGCAGCCGTTTTCGCCGAGCAGGTGATAGATCTGCCCGCGCTCGAAAGACAGGCTCACGCCGCGCAATGCATGCACGCCCGTGAACCGCTTGTGTACGCCGACCACCTGCAGGAACGGCGTGGAGGAAACGTTTTGATTCATGCTGAAAAGCCGTGCTCCAGATGAATGTCGAAGCGTGCGGGCGCTCGCTCGCGAAAGCCCGCACGCGGTGATGCCACGATCAGAAGTTGTATTGCTTGTAGTTCGTCTTGTCGACGTTCACCCAGCCCTGGCCGCGCACGATGATGCCCTTGCCCGGACCCTTCTCGACCGTCACCTTCGTATAGCCGGGAATGCCGAGATCAGCGCCGTTCTGCACGGTCTTGCCTTCGACCAGCATCTGCGCAACCTTGTTCATCGCGAGACCGGCCTGCTTCGGGTCCCAGAACGCGATGCCGTTCACCGCGCCGCTTTCGAGGAACTTGCCCGCTTCCGTCGGCAGACCCGTGCCGTACACGCAGATCTTGCCTTGCATACCCGCTTCTTCAACCGCGCGGCCAATACCGATCACGTCCAGCGACGACGAACCCTGGAAGCCCTTCAGGTCGGGATGCTTGCGCAGCACTTCCTTCGCGACTTCATACGCTTTCTCGCCGTCGTTGTTCGTTTCGAGCTTCGGCTCGACGAGATTCAACTTCGGGTACTTGGCCTTCGCGTTGTTGATGCCGCCGTCGGCCCATTGCACCTGCGAGCGGCTGCCGAGCGAGCCGACCAGCACGGCCCACTTGCCGTCCTGATGCATGCACGATGCGAGGCGCTCGTTCAGGCCCGCGCCGTACGCGGAGTTGTCGAAGGCCTCGATGTCGACCATCGTGTTCTTCGCGTTGTCCGCTTCATGCGTGACGACCTTGATGCCGCGATCCATTGCCTTCTTCAGTGCGGGTTCGAGCGTCGGCGGATCGTACGGAACGACGGCGATGGCCGTCACTTTCTTCGCGATCAGGTCTTCGATGATCTTCAGCTGCTGCGCGGCGTCGGCGCGGCCCGGGCCCGTCTGATACGCCTGCACGCCGGGGTTGTCCTTCGCGAACTCCTTGACGCCTTCGTCCATCCGGTTGAACCAGTTGATGCCCGTTACCTTGACGACCGTGACGATCGTTTCATTGGTCGCGGCTTGCGCGGCGGCGATCACGCCGAGCGCGAGTGCGCCGGTTGCGAGGGCGGCGCTCAGTCGGGTCAGTTTCATGCGTTTGTCTCCGTTGCCTTTAGTGATTTAGTCATTGAGTGAGTGTCGCCCCTTCATATGCACGCGGAAATCCAGGGCCCCGATGTCCGCTGAAACTATCGCTGCAGCGCTAACGCCTCTGATTCGGCTGCGCGAAACCGAAGATCGCGCGCACGCGCTCGCCGCCCGCAAATGCGAGCGATGCCAGCAGCAGGAAACCCCACGCGCAATCGCCAAAGAACTGCGACACGCCGAGCAGATTGAAGAAGCTCGACAGGAACTGCAGCACCGTCGCCGCGAAGAACACACAGACGATGCGGCCGTAACCGCCCGCAGGATTCACGCCGCCCATCACGGCAATCAGGATCGCGATCAGCAGATACGAATTGCCGTAGTCCCACTTCGCGCTCGACGTGTGCGTGACGCTGATCAGCCCCGCGAGCGACGCGAGAATGCCGCACATCATGTATGTAAGAACCAGCATCCGCACGCGCGGAATGCCCGCGTAGAACGCGGCTTTCGGGTTCGTGCCCATCAGATACAGGCGCAAACCGAACGGGCTGCGCCGCAGCAGCCAGCCGAGCACGACGACAGCCGCAATGAAGATCACGAACGAAACGGGCACCTGGAACCAAGTGCCATTACCGATATCCGACAGCGGCTCGACATAATCGACGTGAACCGACGCGCCATTGCTCAACACGACGGCACAACCCGTGAACAGCAGCTGCGTGCCGAGCGTGCAGAGAATCGGCGTGAGGCGCAAGCGCGCGATCACGACGCCATTCACCAGCCCGCCAATTGCGCCCATGCACACGACGATCGCGCAGAACACGCTCGTATAGAGCATCGGCGAATCGTCGCCGCTGATGAACTTCGGCACGATCAGCGCCGCGACCATGCCCGACAGGTTCGCGAGCCCGACGCCCGACAGGTCGATGCCGCCGTTGCCCGACACCATCGACAGCATGATGCCGAGCGCGAGCAGCCCAAGCTCGGGCAACTGCCCGCCCATCGACTGAAGGTTGTCGAGCGAAACGAACTGGCCGTGCGAAATCCACGTCGCGGCGAGCACGACGAGCACGTTCACCGCTAGCAGAAAGTTCAGTTGCCGGTCGCGAAACAGGCCGGCGGAAAGCGAGGACTTCATGTCGAAACGAACTCCTTCATGCCGCGCGCCGCATCAAGTGGCGCACGCGCTCAATGCGTTGAAAGCGGATGACCGGCCTGGGCCAGCACTTCGTTGACTTCGGCGAGCGTCGGCATCGAAGGCGCAGTGCCGGGCCGCGTCACCGAAATGCCCGCCAGCGCGCAGCCGAAGCGCGTCGCTTCGACGGCATCCGCGCCGCGCGCGAGCGCCGCCGCGAAGCCGCCTGTGAAGCCATCGCCCGCGCCTGCCGTTTCAACCACGCGACCACATTGGAACGCGGGCACGAACACCGATTGCTCCGCCGAATGCAGCAACGCGCCCGCTTCGCCGAGCGTCACGATCACGTTGCGCACGCCTTTTTTCAGCAGCACGTCAGCGGCGCGGCGCGCATCGTCGACATTGCTGACTTCGATGCCCGTCAGCGCGGTCGTCTCCGTTTCGTTCGGCGTGATGTAGTCGCACAGCGGGAAAATGCTGTCGTCGAGCGGCAACGCGGGCGCGGGATTGAACACGGTCGTCACTCCATGCTTGCGCGCGACTTCGAGGCCGCGCTTCGCAGCGCCGACCGGCTGTTCGAGTTGCGTGACGAACACGCGCGCCGAAGCGATATCCGCTTCGATCGCGTCGACGTCGCCCGCATTCATCGTCGCTGCCGCGCCGGAGACGACGATGATCGCGTTCTTGCCGGTGATGTCGTCGACGAAAATGTGCGCTGCGCCCGTCGATGCGCCGTCGATCACCGATGCGCGCGCCGTGATGCCTTCGGCGTCCCAGGTGGCTCGAGCGATCTGGCCGAACGCATCGTTGCCGATGCGCGTGCAGAACACGACATCTGCGCCCGCGCGCGCCGCCGCGACGGCCTGGTTCGAGCCCTTGCCGCCGGGGCCCATCTTGAACGCATTGCCCGCGATCGTTTCGCCGATCAGCGGCATGCGGTCCGCGCGAAATGTGAGGTCCGTCACGAAGATGCCGAGAATGACTACGCGGCCTTCTTTCTGTTGCGTGGCCATTGTCGTCATTCCTTCGGTGCGTCGGGCGCGAGCAGCACGCCCTTCTTGAAGATGAAGCAGCCGTAGCCGCGCGTTTCGCCCGTGGCGATCACGCAGTAGGCTTTCTTCGCGCGCGCATAGAACGCAAAGCGCTCGATGCCGACGAACGGCACATCGCGCCCTTCGGCCTCGTTCACTTCGGCTTGCGCTTCGCGCTGCACGGCGGGAATGGTATTGGGCTCGCCGACCACTTCCATGCGCGAGGCAGGATCGTCGACGAAGGTATCGAGCGGCAGCACCGACAGCAGCGCGCGAATCGCGCGCGGCGCATCGACGCCATCGAGCCGCAGCAGTTTTCTCGTCACGGACTCCCGCGCGACCGAGTCGCCCGGAAAGTTCGCGTCGCAAATCACCACTTCGTCGCCGTGGCCCATCGCGCGCAGCGCGTGCAGCACATCGGCGTTCAACAGCGGGTCCAGATTCTTCAGCACGTTGTCTCCTCCGTTATTCGGTTGGCGCGCTAGCGTTCTGTCATGCCCTGTCAGGCGATCAGACAGCGATCAGTCGCCATACGGTATCCAGATGTTCTTGACTTGTGTTGCATGGCGCAGAAACGCCGGGCCTTCGCTCGATGTGTCAAACCAGTCGAACACGCGGCCATGATCGACGAACGTGCGCTTCAGGTTGCCAATCGACTCGCGTTCGGCAAGCGCCGAATCTTTCGCGGAGCCGAAGCACCACAGCGCATCGACATCGTCATGCTTCGCGAGCGCCGGCAACAGCGCGCCACGTTCGCCCGTCACGATGTTGAGCACGCCCGCGGGCACGTCCGACGTCTCCACAATCTGATAGAAGTCGGTCACTGTAAGCGGACTCGTCGAACTCGGCAAGGCAACGACTCGATTGCCCATCGCAAGCGCGGGCGCGATCAGCGAAATGAAAGACAGCAGCGGCGCTTCGTCCGGACACGCAATGCCGATCACGCCGAGCGGCTCGTTCATCGCGAGTGCGACGCCGCGCAGCGGCGGCGCATGCACCGCGCCGTCGAACTTGTCGGCCCACGCGGCATACGTGAAGAGCCGTGTCACCGATGCGTCCACTTCGCGGCGTGCTTGCGTCTCGCTGACACCCGTGCGTCGAACCAGTTGATGCACGAATTCATGCGCGCGCACCGCGAGATTTTCAGCGAGGTAATAGAGCACCTGCGCGCGGTTGTGCGCGGTAGCCTGCGACCACTTCTGCGCGCCACGCGCCGCCGCGACGGCATTGCGGATGTCCTTGCGATTGCCCTCGCCCACTTCGCCGACGAGCGCGCCATCGGCGCCATACACGGGCAGCGTGTAGCCGCTATCCGGCCGCGCCTGCTTGCCGCCAATGAACAGCTTCGCGGTGCGGTCGATCGCCAGCACATCGGCAGTTGGCTGAGCCTCATGCGCTTGCGCCGACACGTCCGTCACGCGATGCACCGGGCGACGCTCGCCGAGCGCGAGCCATGCCTTCGGCTTCACGTATTCGTAGATGCCTTCGCGGCCGCCTTCGCGTCCATAGCCCGACTCGCGATAGCCGCCAAAGCCGACCGCCGCGTCGAACAGATTCGTCGCATTGACCCACACGACGCCGCACGCGAGGCGCGGCGCGATATCGAGTGCCCGGCCAATCGTCTCGCTCCAGATGCTCGCGGCGAGTCCATAGCGCGTGTTGTTTGCGAGCGCGACGGCTTCATCGGGCGTGCGGAATGTCATCGTCACGAGCACGGGGCCGAAGATTTCTTCCTGCGCCAACGTCGAGGCGGGCGCGACGCCCGTGACGAGCGTCGGCGGATAGAAGCAGCCACCCGTGGGCACCGTCGTTTGCGTCGACTGATAGATCTCGCAGCCTTCCAGGCGGCCCGCTTCGACGAGCGAGTCGATGCGCTCCAGCTGCACCTTGTCGACGATCGCGCCGATATCGATGCTCTTGTCGAGCGACGGCCCGACGCGCAGCGTCGCCATGCGGCGCTTGAGCTTGTCGATGAAGCGCTCAGCGACGCCTTCCTGCACGAGCAGACGCGAGCCGGCGCAGCACACCTGACCCTGGTTGAACCAGATCGCGTCGACTACGCCTTCCACCGCGCCGTCGAGGTCAGCATCGTCGAACACGATGAACGGCGACTTGCCGCCCAACTCCAGCGTCAACGACTTGCCCGTGCCCGCCGTCGCCGCGCGGATCACGCGACCCACTTCCGTCGAGCCCGTGAATGCGATCTTGTCGACGCCAGCATGTTCAACGAGCGCGGCGCCCGTGCGTCCGTCGCCTGTGACGACATTCAGTACGCCCTTCGGCAAGCCCGCGCGCTGTGCGAGCTCGGCGAACAGCAATGCGGTGAGCGGCGTGTATTCAGCGGGCTTCAGCACGACGCAATTGCCCGTCGCAATGGCAGGCGCGATCTTCCACGCGAGCATCAGCAGTGGGAAATTCCACGGCACGATCTGGCCGATCACGCCGAGCGGCGCGAAGTCCTTGAACTCGCTGTCCTGCAGTTGCGCCCAGCCCGCGTGATGCAGAAAGTGCCTTGCTACAAGGGGTATATCGATGTCGCGCGTTTCGCGGATCGGCTTGCCGTTGTCGAGCGCTTCGAGCACGGCAAAGAGGCGGCTGTGCCGCTGCACCATCCGCGACAGCGCATACAGATGCCGCGCCCGTCCCGCGCCGCCCAGCGCGAGCCAACCCGGCTGCGCGGCGCGCGCGGCGGCGACGGCAGCATCGACGTCGGCTGCATCGCCTTGCGCGATATGTGCGAGCAGTTCGCCCGTCGCGGGTTCGTGTGATGCGAAACGTTCGCCCGCTGCGGGCGCACGCCATCCACCGTCGACGAAATGACCGAACGTCGCGTCATGCTGCGCGAGCCACGCACGCGCGGGCTGATCGTCCTCGGGTGCGGGACCGTACTCCATCGATGAAAAATACTCGGCTACGCTCATGGGATCGATCTGCTCAGGCAACAGGGTGACGGTTGAAGGCGGAATAACGGCCAGTCGCGTAATGCTCGAGCTGGCGTTCGATATCGGCGAGAAGACTGGATGCGCCGAAGCGGAACAGTTCGGGCTCGAGCCACGCGCGGCCCAGTTCTTCTTTCATCAGGATCTGATACAGCAGCGCCGTCTTCGCATTCGACACGCCGCCCGCCGGCTTGAAGCCGATCAGGATGCCCGTGCGCGCGTGGTATTCGCGGATCATGCGCGCCATCACGAGCGACACGTCGAGCGTCGCATTGACGCCCTCCTTGCCCGTCGACGTCTTGATGAAATCGGCGCCCGCCATCATGCAGATCATCGATGCGCGCGCAACGTTCGACAGCGTCTGGATATCGCCCGTCGCGAGAATCGCTTTCAGATGCGCTTCGCCGCACGCGGCGCGGAACTCGCGCACTTCGTCATAGAGGGCCTGCCAGTTGCCTGTCAGCACATATTCGCGCGTGACGACGATGTCGATTTCCTGCGCACCGTCGGCCACCGATGCCTCGATTTCCTTCAGCTTCAGCGGATGCGGAATCAGACCGGCGGGGAAGCCTGTCGATACGGCCGCAACGGGAATGCCGCTGCCGGCGAGTGCATCGACGGCGGCCGCGACGTAGCGGTGATACACGCACACGGCGCCCGTCGTAATGGTGTGTGGCGGCACGCCGAGCGCGGCGAGAATGTCGGCGCGCACCGGCTGTCTGGCCTTCGCGCACAGACGCCGCACGCGGCCTTCCGTGTCGTCACCGTTGAGCGTCGTGAGGTCGATGCAGGTCACGGCTTTCAACAGCCATGCGGCCTGCGCATCCTTCTTGACGGTGCGGCGCGTGCCGAGCGTCGCCGTGCGGCGTTCTACGGCCGACTGGTTGACGCGCAACCCGTCGAGCCACGCGAGATCGAAAGGCACACCCGGATTACGGGCGGGATGGATGTGGGCCGCGCGCCGCAGCGCGACAACCGACGAGGACTGGGTAGGAGCTTCAGGCATAGACATCCGCAAGTTTGTGCAATGCACCGCAACGGCTGATGGTTTATTTGCATGTATCGTACATCGCTTGAGAGGATTCTAACAAGCTTCGTTACGATCGTTTCCAGCGATCACGGACGCGGCTGACCTTGTGCGTATGGGCGGAAGGCTTGTCCGGCAAGGCTTTGGGCCTAGCCGACAGCGGACATTGGTGTTTTCACCAGGGTGTGATCGGAAGTGTCTGGGGGTATGCGCGATGTCACAACGGTTCTTCGCAAACAAATCCGTACTGCGCCCATCAAAACTCTGTTTTCACTACGGATTTGTTCACGGAGACCACGGCACGATGCCGTCTGGAACGCGAAATAGCTGAACCTTGCCGGCTCCGGCCACAAGTGGCCTATCGGCGTCTGAGAACGGTCATCGCCGCAACACGTCCTGCATATCAAACAGGCCGCTTTCCTGCTTCATCAGGAAGCGCGCGGCTCGCAACGCGCCATTGACATAGGGCAATCTGTTGAGCGTCTTGTGGGTGATTTCGATTCGCTCCCCTTCCCCGATGAACAGGACCGTGTGCTCTCCAACGATGTCGCCACCGCGAATTGAGGAGAACCCAATCGTCGAAGGGTCCCGTGCGCCAGTCATCCCCTCACGCGCGAACACTGCACAATCGGCCAGATTGCGGCCAAGCGCATCGGCGATGGTCTCGCCAATCGTCAGCGCGGTCCCCGACGGCGCGTCCACCTTGTGTCGATGGTGCGCTTCGACAACTTCAATGTCATAGCCTTTGGAGAAGTTCTTTGCGGCCAATTCGATAAGCTGAAGCGTCACATTGAGACTGACACTCGTACTGGACGCGAACACAATCGCGGTGCTCCTGGCTGTCTCTTCTATCAACCGCAATTGCTCGGCGTCGAAGCCCGTTGTTCCGATAACCATTTTCACCCCGTGCCGCTTCGCTGCCTCGAGATAAGCGAGCGTGCCTGACGGCCGGGTGAAATCGAGCAGGACATCAGATGACGAAAGTACGGTGTCGATATCGGCTGTGATTGCAACTCCCGTCGTCTTACCGATAAACGCGCCCGCGTCCTGACCCAAAGCGGAGCCACCGTCCTTGCTCAATGCGCCGACGAGTGTCGTATCATCCGCTGCCAACACCGCATCAATCAACATCCGGCCCATTCGGCCGGTTGCACCCGCTACCGCAATTCTCATCTGTTTCTCCGTGAAGCTCCATCAGGCAGGTCGGTCACGCGTATGGACGACACCGGCGAAGCGGCGACGTCGGGCAGTCTGCACGCACGATCGGTCAAACCCCCGATACTTTTCCGTTCAGCAGACCACGCGCCGCCAGATTGCCGTACAGGGCACGTACGCCGAACGTCCAGGGCGTGATTTCGTCGGAGCGCCGCACGATGTTGACCAACGCACCCAGCGAGGGCGCCGAGATAGTCACGACGTCACCAAGGTGATGGGTGAACCCCGCACCTTCCGCGTCCCGATCCTTGATTGGCGAAAACATCGTGCCGAGGAAAAGCATGAAGCCATCGGGATATTGATGGTGCGGACCATAGGTCTGGTTCACCAGATCGACCGGGTCGCGGCTAATCTCGCTCATATGACTGACGCCTTCGAGCACGAAACCGTCGTCGATGCCGTCAATCTTCAGCGACACACTTTCCTTCCGGACGGAATCAAGCGTGAAATGCTCGTCAAAGAGGCGAACGAACGGGCCAATGGAGCACGAAGCGTTGTTGTCCTTCGCCTTCCCGAGCAGCAATGCACTGCGACCCTCGATATCTCTCAGATTGACGTCGTTTCCGAGCGTCGCACCCACGATACGGCCGGCGCTGTTCACTGCAAGCACGATCTCCGGTTCCGGGTTATTCCAGACTGACGTTTTGTAGAGGCCGATATTCGCGCCAAGCCCCACTGCCGACATTGGCTGCGACTTCGAAAACACCTCTGCGTCCGGGCCGATGCCGACCTCCATGTACTGCGACCAGGCGCCCCGCCGCTCCATTTCAGCCTTCAATTTCTGCGCGCTTTCCGAGCCCGGTTTAATCCTGGAGAGGTCTGCACCAATCAGTGTGTTAATCGTCTCCCGGATTTCCAATGCTTTGCTTGCATCTCCGCCCGCCTGCTCCTCAATCACGCGCTCTAGCAAGCTAACCGCAAACGTCACGCCGCAGGCCTTGATGGCTTGAACATCGCAAGGCGCGAGCAACCTGAGTCCGGTCGCATTGGGGTCGAGACTCCTGGCTATCAGTGCGTCCACGCCGCCGAGTGACTCACCCGGCGCGTTGCGAGCAATCTCCAGTGCGTCCGCGCGGTCGAACAGGTCTGCCGTCGTGACAACGGCTTCTGTGATGTCGAAGACCTCATCGTTTCGAACGACTACGACTGACGGGCCGTTGTGCGGCGCTGGTCGCCATACGCGACCAATGAGTACCGCTCGCTCTGAATCTGCAGGAAGGTGTGAATGTGCCGAGGAAATAGCCATTTACGCTTATCGCCTATCAAGGAGAGGGAAGCGCAAATCCTATTGTTGCGGCGAGGGGGTGTCCATTATGTTGAAAATATGTCCAACTGGTTGGACAATTCATTTTCAAGTTTCCCGCGAATCTGGTTGCTATGGAAAAGGTCTACGAGGTACCGGCTCTGAAGCGAGCACAAGACATCCTCGACGTTCTATCTGGGGCGCGGGAGCCCGTGCGCGTGTCGGCGTTGCGCGAGGCAACCGGCCTGTCGCGCAGTACGCTCTATCTGCTGCTGGACTCACTGCAGCGACAGCATTGGATTGAAAAACACGGCGACGGCTACCTTATCGGCGTAAAGCTTTTCGAGTTAGGGAACGCGTATGTGCGGCACGACGGCTATCAGTCTGTGTTCCGTGCGTTGGCAGCTTCCTTCGTGGCCGCACATGACGAAGTGGTTCAGTTGGCGACGCTCGACGGAACCGACGTTGTCTACATCGCCCGAGAAGATTCGCGACGACCGGTGCGACTCGTATCGGACCTTGGCTCCCGGCTGCCGGCCCATTGCTCAGCGTTGGGAAAAGCGCTGCTTGCAACGCTCTCTGAGGCAGAGTTGATTGAACTGCTGCCGGAAAAGCTCACTGCAGTGACGCCAAAGACAGTCACGCGACGCGCTGTCCTGCTACGTGAGCTCGCAGTTGTCCGGGAAAATGGCCAGGCGAGCGAGTTCGAGGAGTCTGCCGCTGGACTGGCCTGTTTTGCTGCCTATGTCGGGCAGACGGCCTATGGGAAAAGACTTGCCGTCAGTACGAGCATCCCCATCGGTCGCATCGACCAGAAGCGAGAGAAGCGGATTCGCCTTGCTATAGCGAAGATGGCTTTGCAAATCGGCGCTCGCCTGGGAAATAGCTGACTCGCTTCAACCGCATGCCGATAGAGCAGTACTGCGCGAATTCTTGCGAGATCGATGTCGACCAGGCTCACTGGAAAGGCGCTGGCGAATGCCTGGCTAGTTATCTGGGATTGGACCGGGGCAGAGTCCACCAGTGATAGCGTCAACCCCTCAGGGCCACCGTCCGACGCGGTGACGCGCACGAACCTCGCATCACCAGTTCAGCGTCAACCGTCAATCTCCTGCGGGGCAGTTTCGGGTTATCCAAACGCTCCATCAGGAATCTCCCCGCCGCCTTCCCCAGTTGGTCATGGTTCCATCGAACCACAGTGAACGCAGGCGTCGCGAGAAGCGCCACGTCACTGTCCGCTCCGGCGACAACCGAAAGGTCTTGCGGTATCACGAGTCCACGTTCCCGCGTTGCCTGCATTACGCCAGGAAGCAATGATGTTCCGCCGGCAACGATAGCCGTAGGTGGTTTGTCGAGCTCCAGCAAATGCCTCGTCTCGGTATAGCCGGCGTCTCTGGCAAACGTCGCGTGCCGGATCAGTTCCGGCTCCAGCGTCAGGCCACGCTCTTTGAATGCATCGCCGAAACCCTTCAACCGGCTTTGCGTCGGATGCACTCCCGGTTCACCCGAAATGATTGCAATGCGGCGATGCCCCAGGTCGGCGAGGTGAAGCACCGCTTGCCGAACACCTGCGGCGTGATTCACGGAGACGGAATCAAGCTCGGCAGGCAACTCACGGTCCAGCAACACGATTGGAAATTGTGCTTCCCGCAGCATCGTCAGAAGCGCTGGGTCCTTCTCCGACGACGTGGCGATGACCAGCCCGTCAATCCGTCGCTGCTGGAAGCCGAGCAGCAGCTCTCGTTCACGCTTGAGGTCGTGGTAGCTCGACGCGACCATCAGCAAGAAGCCGAAACCTTCAATCTCCTTTTGCATCGAGTCGACGAACAAGCTGAGCACAGGGACGGTGAAGTCGCGCATGACGCATGCGAACGTCATCGACCTGTTGCTGCGCATGCTCTGGGCCACCATATTCGGCACATAACCCAGTTCGACGATGGCAGCCTTCACGCGCTTGCGTGTGTCCTCGCGCACGTTGGGATGCGCGTTGATTACCCGCGACACCGTGCCCAGACTGACGTCCGCCAGTTGCGCGACGTCCCGGATTGACGGCTTGCGTTCATCGTCAGGTGATGCGACGTCAGCTGCGGCCGAAGTTCGGCGTGTCATATTGCCTTTGGATTCGATACTCATTCTGTAGGCAAAGCCTGCATCAGGCCGTAAGCAAAACTACTGCGTACCGCCCTCGGTAAGCCCAGCTCTTGCAAGAGCTTCGACTGCGAAAACGGAACACCCGGGAGAGCCGACGCCCCGCACAGCCGGCCCCGCGTTCAGATCCAGCCTCGCCTCCTTACTGGGCGACGAGGATGTCGCACGCTGCCTTCCATTCAATGACGCGGTGGAAACGTTCCCAATTTTCCCTGCCCTGCCCACTTTGTCAAGCCGGGTGAACGGGTTCCCCTTCGAGACCTGCTTCCGCTGGTGCAGGGTCCTCTGCGGAGCATCACCAAAAAGCGACGGTACATCGCCAGGGAACGACCGCCTTGACAAAGACGCCCTTCGATCTATTATTGGAAACGTTTCATCTCAAACCAAACAACGTAGACGAGATAGCTTCTAGTCATACGTTAACTTTTGGAAACGTTTCATCAAATACATCTGCGAGATACCGTGACCTGCCTCAGAAGCGCTACTGGAGGAACATGCCCGCACACCGTGCGAACGGACGAATTGCGGAGCACAGCCAATCCTGGCAAGGGGATGTGCCATGGCTGAGGGACAAATGACGCGACCGCTCCCGCTGGATGGCATTTGCGTCGTGGAGATTGGACACAGCCTTGCGGCACCGTACGCGGGCATCATCTTCGCGCACCTCGGCGCCCGCGTCGTGAAGATCGAGAACGCAGCCCAGGGGGACTACGCCCGCGGATGGGGGCCGCCCTTCATCGACGGGGCCTCCGCGCTCTTTCATGCAATGAACCACGGCAAGGAAAGCATCAGCGCCGATTTCAGCGACCCGGCCTGCACCCAACTCATTCGAGAGTTCATCGTCGCCAATGCCGACGTGGTCCTGCAGAACCTGAAGCCCGGCAATCTCGACCGTTACGGCCTCGGGGCAAAGGACCTGACGGAACTATGTCCGTCGCTCGTCTATTGCAACCTCGGAGCCTTTGGCGCCACAGGTCCTTTGCGAAGCAAGCCCGGATACGACCCGTTGGTACAGGCCTACAGCGGGATGATGAGCATCGTGGGGCATGCCGACGACGCGCCCAGCCGCGTTCCCGTCTCGATCAATGACATGGGCACAGGCATGTGGGCCGTCATTGGCGTCCTCGCCGCGCTGCGGGGCAAAGACCGTGGCGACCGTGAGCGCGGCCAGGTCATCGACGTGTCGCTCTACGAGACCGCGCTGGCCTGGATGACGGTGCCCCTTTCGGATTGCCTTGCCGGCGGGCCCGAACCCGCCCGCATAGGGTCCGGTAGCCCGAACATCGTGCCCTATCAGGTATTCGACTGCTCAGATGGCGAAATCCTTGTCGCCGCAGGTAACGACACGCTCTATCGCCGCCTCTGCAATGTAATGGATCTGCCGTCACTGGCCGACGACCCACGGTTTGCGACCAATGGTGACCGCGTCTTGAACCGAAAGGCCCTGATTGCACTTCTCGAAGTCAGGTTCAAGCAGAAGACCGCTAGCGATTGGCTTGCGAATCTTGAAGCGGAATCGATTCCTTGCGGCCCCTTGCAGACGGTCGACCGCGTGGTCACGGACGAACAGACAGTGTCACTCGATATCCTTCGCGAGACACCCGATGGACGAACGAGGACCGTCGCGCTGCCCGTCTCCTTCGACGGCCAACGCCCGCCCTTGCCCGGCAATACACCCGGCCTTGGTGAACACAACCACTTGCTGACAAAACCGCCAGCGCGCGACCGCGAAGACGATCTTTTGCGACAGGAGTGCGATTAAGACGCGAATTGTATCCGTCGAGAATTCATTCCAAGTTTCACCCACACTTCCACTAAGCGTTCTCGGACGTTGGCCTCAATTGCCAGACGAATCGGGACAATCAGGAGACAGCAATTGAGCCAGACCTTTCTTGAACCGACTCCGACATCATCGGACGAACCGCCGACCGTCGCGGCCGTGAGCGCGGAGGAGCGCAGGCTTTACCTGCGCGTCGCGCTTCGCATCGTGCCGCTACTCTTCGTTTGCTATGTCGTCGCCTTTCTCGACCGCATCAACGTCGGGTTTGCGAAGTTGCAGATGCAGGACGCCCTTGGTTTCAGCGATGCTGTGTACGGCCTGGGCGCAGGGATCTTTTTCCTCTCGTACTGTCTGCTCGAGGTGCCAAGCGCCCTGCTTCTGAAGCGCATGGGAGCGAAGAAGACCATCGCTCGAATCATGATTTGCTGGGGGATCGTCGGGACCTTGACGGCGTTTGTCTCCAACGTGACCGAGTTCTACCTCGTCCGGTTACTGCTCGGCGTATTCGAGGCTGGCTTCTTTCCCGGCGTGATTTTCTATCTCAGCTCCTGGTTCCCTGAGAACAGGCGCGGCGTCATCATTTCATGCTTCATGGTCGGCTTTCCCGTTGCTGGCCTGGTCGGCGGCCCCATCTCCGGATGGGCGATGACAGCGCTTGCAAACGTTGCCAACATGGCGGGGTGGCAGTGGCTCTACATCGTGGAGGCGCTGCCTGCCGTCGCGCTTGGCATCCTTACGCTGTTCATCCTGGATGACAACATCGACAAAGCGAAATGGCTGACTGACGCAGAAAAGAACACCCTGCGGGAAGGGTTTCGAGCCGAAACGGAACGCAAACGCAAGAACAACCAGAACGGCCACGGAACGCTCGCGCAAGCGCTCGCGGACCCCAAGGTCTACATGCTTGCGTTCATCGACTTCGCCTTCGTTTGCGGAACCTATTCGGTCACGTTCTGGCTTCCTACCGTCATGAAGAGTTCGGGCATAACGAACCTCTCGCAACTTGGATGGCTGTCGGCCATTCCGTACGGTATTGGCGCCATAGGGATGGTCGTAATTAGCCGAAACTCGGACCGCACGCTCGAGCGGCGCTGGCATGCGACCATTGCCGGCGTCATCGGTGCGATAGCGCTTCTTCTTGTGTCGCAGTCGATGAGCTCAGCTGCGGTGACAATCGCTTTGCTGACCGTCGCGTGTGTCGGCATCTTCTCGATAAACGTGCTGATCTGGTCAATGGCTTCCGGCTATCTCCACGGCTCGCCTGCTGCAGCTGGAAGCATTGCGTTCGTGAACTGCATCGGTCTGCTTAGTGGATTCTGCAGCCCTTTCATCATCGGATGGCTGAAGACAATGACCGGGTCGCTCAATAGTGGCCTTTACGTGATGACCGCCGTCCTCTTTCTCGGAATCATCGTCATGTTCGTAGGGTTCAAGCCGAAAGCGACCCAACCAGCGTGAACGCCAGCGAGGTCCCATCGAAACGGTAATCAGCAGCAGCCAACTTCTTCCTTGAACGACCCGCCGGGTGTGCGGTCGACACGCCCATCCGGCATCAACAGTAAAGAAACTCATGCACAAAATCGCCATCCTCGACGACTTCCAGAACACCTCGATGAAGTTCGGAAACTGGGACAGCCTGCGCAAGCATGCCGACATCACCATCTTCACTGACCATATCGACAATGAGGATGCCCTGGTCGAACGGCTCCAACCGTACGACGTCCTGTGCGTGATGCGGGAACGAACCTGGTTCCCGAGGAGCGTACTGTCGAGGCTCAAGAACCTCAAAATGCTTGCAAGCACGGGCCCATGGAACGCCGCCATTGACATCGAAGCCGCGGACGAACTGGGTATCACCGTCTGCGGGACGGCATCGTCGCTGACGGCAGCGGCTGAACACACATGGGCACTCATTCTCGCGGCCGCACGTCATATCCCCGCCGAGGTCAGTTCGTTCAGAAATGGTGGATGGCAAGTCTCCGTCGGCAGAGACCTGAGCGGCAAGACCATCGGTCTGCTTGGTTTAGGCTACTCCGGCAGCGTGACAGCACGCGTCGCACAGGCCTTTGGTATGAAGGCAATCGCCTGGAGCCAGAACATGACAGCAGAATCCGCTGCCATGCATGGCGCTCAGTACGTATCAAAAGACGAATTGCTTGCGTCCAGTGACATCCTGTCAATCCACGTTCGACTGTCCGAACGTACGAGAGGTCTGATCGGCGCTCGCGAACTCTCCCTGATGCAGCCACATGCGTTACTTGTGAACACAGCACGTGGACCGATCGTGGACGAGGACGCATTGATTGCGGCTTTATCGCGCAAACAGATTGCTGGCGCCGCGCTGGACGTGTTTGATGTCGAACCGCTTCCGGTCACCCACCCGTTCCGGACGATGGATAACGTCATTGCGACGGCACACCTCGGCTATGTCACCGAGGGTTCGTATGAGTTCTACTATGGCGAATCCGTTGAAAACATTCGCGCCTGGATTAAGGGCGAGCCGATTCGTACGTTGACTGCAGCGAGACGCGAAATCAGTTACCAGACCATTACTTCGTAGTCGCGCGCTCGGCGTTCGAATGATCCGGGCGGCGACGAGGTCGTCGCCCGGATGGAACTTTGTTGTAGTCGCGCACGTATCGATTCCCGTTGCCTATCCGGCATATCGTGCCCGACCCGATGTTTTTTCCGGGATGCGGCGTTGCACTCATGGTCGGCGAAGCGCAATCCGCCAGACAGGACAACCAGCCGCCATGCGAACTCAGGAGGTTTCTTGAAGTGCGTCAGTGAGCAGATGGTTATGCTCACCGAGCTTCGGTGTGGACCCGGTATCGGCAGGCCGCTTTCCGCCAAACGATATGGGAAGCCCCACAAACGTCGCCGCGCCGTCCTCAGTCTTCTGCAGGATATCCAACGCTTTCGTCTGCTCATGGACGACGACCTGGTCGACAGTCTGAATCGGTCCGCAGGGAATCCCCACCTTGTCGAGGCGCTCAAGCCAATGTGCAGCCGTGTTCTTGTCGAACTCGTGCTGCAGAATCGCAATCAGCTCCACACGATTGCTGACTCGCGCTTCATTGGTAGCAAAGCGGCTGTCGTCCGCCAACTCGTTGACTGACAGAACCTCGCAGAGCCGACGAAAGAGCCGGTCGTTACCTGCTGCCACCATGATGGTCGAATCGGCGCACTCAAACGCCTGGTGCGGCACGATGGCTGCCGTGCCGGAACCCCACCGCCCCGGAAGCGCTCCACACGCAAGGTAGTCGGCAATCTGCATACCGCCCCACGAGAGCGCGGTTTCGTAAAGCGACACCGAAACGACTTCACCGACACCCGTGCTTTGCCTTCGGAACAGCGCGGATAGCACGCCAATCGCTGCCCACAGACCCGTGCCCATGTCGTTCACCGAGATGGGAATCCGGCTCAATGCCTCATCGGGTTGACCCATGAAACTCATCAGGCCGCTGAACGCCTGGGCGAGCGGGTCATATCCAGGCTTGTCGCGCAGCGGCCCGACCGTCCCGAAGGCGCCGAGATTGCAGTACACCAGCGACGGCTTGGCTTTCAACATCTGCTCGCCGCCAAGCCCGTACTTCTCGGTACCGCCTGCTTTCAGGTTCTGCAACACAACATCTGCGCGGCGCGCGATGAGGTCCCGCAACAGGTCCGCCTGCCGGAGGTCCGACAGCGACATTGCGATGCTCGATTTTCCGTGGTTCACCGCGTGAAAAAGTGCCGCAGCACCATCGATGAAAGGGGGACCCCAGTCTCTCGCATAGTCCCCGCCTTCCGCACTTTCAATCTTGATGACTTCCGCGCCAAGTGCCCGCAATACCATGCCGGCATAAGGTGCAGCGAGACTGTGTCCAATCTCGATAACGCAAACGCCATCGAGTGGAAGCTGCTTCGTCATTTCCATACTCCGTTTGTTTCCAGTCACCGGCTTACGTTGCCTCCGCGGCGACTTCAATCTGCTCCGACTGAATCAGTTCGCGGTCAAGCTGATAGAGGCGAACGGCTGCGTCCCGACTGATATAGCCGTCGGCGACGTCCGCCAGGACCAATGCGCGCTCGCGCTCCAGCGGCTCGCCAAATCCACCGCTACCTGCCGGCTGCACAACGACGCGGTCATTCCGATACACGACTGTCTGGCCACCTTTCGCGGGTACCACCATGTCGTGCCCGTCAGCTCGTTGCACCTTGCAAACGAACGGGCTGCCGGCGAGTCCGCCGAAATGGCCTTCCGGCGCCGTGTGCCCACGCTCTCCCGAGACCGTGAACGTGGCTTCGTCATATTCGACGCGATACACACGGCGGGAAGTCAGGCCCCCACGTTGCCGGCCAGCGCCACCCGTATCGGGTACGAGCGACCACTCTTCAACCAGCAACGGCGAAGTTCGCTCAATCATTTCAATCGACTGGCTGCCGGCATTGCCGACATAGACCCGGATGCCGCTCACCCCATCCCTGGCTGCTCGCGCGCCCATCCCGCCCGCATGCACGTCGTGCATCGTGACGAATTTTTCGCCAGTCTCTGCAACACGAGCCTGATTCGTATCGCGTCCGCTAAAGATGCCCGCGCACGCCGCGCAGTTGCTTTGTCCGAGAATGCGATTGGGAACTGCGGGCGCGAGGGCCTTCAGGAGAAGGTCGATGACCCGCGGCGATGTTTCGGTGTTGCCAGATACGACCGACGCCGGATATTCGCAATTGAGAACGCTGCCCTGCGGGGCAATGATGGTCACCGGCCGATAGCAACCCTGGTTGATCGGGATGCTAAGGTCCGTCAACGCCTTGACTGTGAACCAGGTGCTGTTGCAGGTGACGGAGAACGGACAGTTGATTCCGCCTCGCACCTGAGCGCCTGTGCCTGTGAAGTCGAACGTGATGTGGTCATCCTTCACGGTGACCTTGACCTTCAGCAGCGGGCGCTCGTGTTTCCAGCCCGGCGCCTCGATGGGGTCGAGATATTCCTCGGCCTCGTAGACGCCGTCCGGAATCTTCGCAATCTCCGCGCGGATGAGTTTCTCCGAGTGGTCGAGACTCTGGCTCATCACGTCACGCAACGCGGTGGCGCCATACTTTGCAACCAGGTCCACGATGCGGCGGTCACCCACGAAGGTGCCCGCATATTGCGCCTGAATGTCCAGGCGCAGCTCATGCGCGTTTCGGCTATTGCGCGTCAGGATTTCCAGTACGTCGCGCACTGGCTCGTCGTTCCGATAGAGAAGGACGGGTGGAATCCGGATGCCCTCGGCGAACACGTCCCACGTGGCAATTGCATAGCTGCCAGGTGACTGCCCACCGATGTCCGTCCAGTGCCCACGTGTCATCACGAAGGCAACGATTTCACCGTCAACGAAGACCGGGCGCGTGAACTGGACGTCCGGCTGGTGATTGCCGCCGCCGACGTAAGCGTCGTTGCTGACAATGACGTCGCCGGGCCGCAGGTTTTCGCGACCAATGGCCTCGACCGAGACACGGGTGGAAATCACCGCCGAGCCCAACATCGTAGGGATGTCGTTGCCTTGAGCAACGAGTTGCATGTCAGCGTCGAAGATAGCGGCAGATGAGTCGCCACTCGCGTGCATCAGCGGGCTTCCCGCCGTCCGCATCATGGCAATCTTCATTTCCCGCGCAACCGCAAACAGACTGCTACGGATGATTTCGTATGTAACGATGTCCATGTTCATGCCGCCAGTTCAATCACAAGGTTCAGGTCGTCGTCGACGCGGGCTGTGTGCGACGCCTTCAAGACCGCGCAGCTACTGTGCTCTTCGATAACAGCAGGTCCTTCAATCTGGGCGCCCACCGGGAGCCGGCTTCGAGCAAAGACCGGCAAGGCGCGGACATTGCCATCGATATAGACGTCACGGGTACGAACGGGCGCGACGGCCGCTTCGTCCTCTGAGTGCGCCACGCCGCCTCGCCAACCGCTCGTCGCGATGAGCTGCAAACGCAAATTCGCGACCACAATCGGCTTGTCCTTGCTGACAAAGTTCCAGAGCCGCTGATGTGCCGCTTCAAACTCGCTCGCCAGCGCAGCGCATGATGCGTCGTTGGATACCTCGACCGTGATGACATCGGGCTGACCGGCATATCGGCAATCCGCCAGCCGCACTGCGCGGGTCTGATTCGCCTCCACGCCGTGACGCTCCGCCTCGCTTTGACCGAGCGCGAGCAGTTCGTCGAACTCCGAATGCAACCTTTCATCGCCGAGCCTGGCAAGGTCGCATTCAACCGGACGTTGATAGTCATACTGCTGGTCGGCGACCATCATGCCGAACGCGCTGAAGAGCCCAGGCAATGGCGGAATCACCACCCGGCGAATCCCCATTTCGTGGGCAAGGTCGACTGCGTGGACGGGACCCGCGCCGCCGTAGCAAATGTACGAAAATTCACGCGGGTCGTAACCCCGCTCTACCGTCATGATGCGAATCGCCTGCGCCATCAACGCGTTCGCGACAGAGCGCACGGCCTGCGCCGCCTCGGGCACACTCATTCCCAAGGGCTTTGCGATAACCTCTTCGACGACTCGCCATGCGGCCTTCGCGTCCAGCTGGAATTCGCCACCCAGGAAATTGTCCGGGTCGATGTAGCCGAGCACGAGGTTGCAGTCCGTGACCGTTGGTCGCTTGCCACCACGTCCGTAACATGCCGGTCCCGGGTCAGCCGCGGCGCTTTCAGGGCCGATTCGAACGCCTCCGCCCGCGTCAATCCACACAATGGAGCCACCACCCGCGCCCACGGAGTCGATGTCGATGCTGGGCGAACGCACGGTGTAGCTATGCAACAGGCTCTTGTTGCGGATCTCGGGTCGGAAATCGCGGATTAGCGAAACGTCAAACGTGGTGCCGCCCATGTCGCCGAGAATGGCATTGCGCAAGTCGCCACGCTCGCAATTGCGGATTGCAGCGCTGACACCACCTGCGGGGCCCGATTCCAGCAGCACAATCGGACGGTCCGCAACGCGTGCAGGGCTTGCGAGGCCACCGTTTGACTGCATGAAGAGAAACTTGCCGGCAAAGCCCAGTTGCGCAAGTGCATCGACCAGACGACCGATGTAGCGCCCACAGACCGGCCCGAGCATCGCGTTGATGACCGTCGAGCTGGTCCGCTCATACTCCATGGCTTCAGGATTGACCTCGTGGGACGCACTCACGAACCGGTCGGGCAGCATTTCACGCAGCGCCGCGACGGCAGCCTTCTCGTGCTCCGGATTGACGTGCGCGTGCAGCAAACACACCGCGACTGCTTCCACGTCGGACTCACGGATGCGTGCAGCAATCCCCGTCAGCTCTTCGTGTGAGAGCGGCGTCTCAACGCTTCCGTCAAAACGTAGACGCTCCGTGACCTCGAGCCGCCAACGGCGCTCCACCAGCGCCCTGGGGTTGTCGAACAGCAGGTCATAGAGGTCAGCACGGTCATGGCGCGACGCGCGCCGTAGTTCGAGGATGTCGCGGAAGCCGCGAGTGGTGACCAGTGCAGTTTTGGCGCCCGTACCCTCCACGACCATGTTCGTGGCCATCGTCGTACCGTGGCCAAGAAAGGCAATATCGGCACTTTTCGAGCCCGAGATTTCAAGAATTCTTCGGAAGCCGTCGACCGTTCCTACGACCCGGTCTTGAGGCGTTGTAGGCACCTTGGTCGACCACACCGCACCCGTCGAATCGTCCACCATCACAACGTCGGTGAAGGTGCCGCCGACGTCAATCCCTATCCGTTTCACGCTTGTTTGTCTCCGTTGACAGGTATGAGCCTTCTGGAAATGCCGGTCGGACGCTGATACGCGTTGCCCATCGCAGCGCGGACGTAGATGCAGTCCACATGCAGCGAGGCAGAAATCGCGGTTACACTGCGCGGCAGTGATTCGTGCGAGTTATCACCCACCGCCAAACGCCTCGCGCCGTGTCGTCAGGCGCCCTGCTTTGGCGGGCATTGCCGTCCGAATCGCGCATGCGTCCATCGACAAGTCCAGTGTACTGACGCCCCTTCCCATGCAGATAATGAAAGGTTTGAATCAGGTGAACGTCTGGGGTTATATCCGTGATAACCAGTAACGATGCGATTCTGCGGCGCCTTCGCGGGGCCCATATTGCGCTGCTCATCGCGCTCGACGACCACGGGTCGCTGCGCAAGGCAGCCCACCAGATCTCGCTGTCGCAGCCGGCGATAACCAAATCGCTGCAAGAGCTCGAAGCCATCTTCGGTGTCGAACTGTTTTCCCGTTCGCCGCGAGGGATTGTTCCCAACGACCTTGGCAGATGCGTCATCCGTCACGCCAGAACCCTTCGGGCGGACGTTGGAACGATGCGAGATGAACTGGCCGCAATCCTGCGAGGTGGCGGGGGCACCCTGGCGATTGGCGCCGTAATGGGGTCGCTGCCAGTATGGCTGGCGCCCACCGTGAAGGCGTTGCGTGAGGCCCAACCTGATACCTCGATCGAGGTCTGGGAAGATAACAGCGCGCGCCTCCTCGCCATGCTCGACCAGCGCTTACTAGACCTCGTTATCGGGCGGCCCAGTGTCAGCGTCCACCCAGAAGCCTACGATTTCATCCCACTGGAGGTCGAAGAAATCTGCCTCGTCGTTGACGGCGCCGACCCGCTGGGTGACACAACCGAGGTAAAACTGGCGGACATCATCGGCAACCCATGGATCGTTCCGCAGGCAACGCTTCCGATGCGCTCGCTTTTCGAGCAGTTGCTAGATGACGAGGGCCTGAGCTTTCCACGCTACGCGATGGAGACGTCTTCAACCTTCGCCACGCTCGCTCTGCTTCAGACGGGAAGCGGCACGGTCGGCCTGATACCCCGCAAGGTTGCCGAGTATTTCGCCGCAGGTGGCCTGGTCAAGATACTGCCCTTCTACATCGAACGAAGAGGCGCTCCCTACGGCATCGCGACACGACGAGGCGCAACACTGACGCAGCCTGTTCAGAAGTTCATCGAACTTTGCCAGAGCCGCATCGCGGAAATGTGACCTTCGAGACACGTGTGCGCCTGCGCCGCGACCGCTATGCCTTATCGAAAGCGAAGCGGAACGCGTCGCCGTGACTCACTATCCGCCCCGCCGTTGGCGACGGGAAGTGGGCCGTAAGAAGCTTTGTTGACGTGTCTGCGTACCGGCTCATCACGCCCAGGCGCGCCTCGTGAGCCAGCTTTGCGTCGAAATCTGCAGCGTTGGCAAGCGAAGGGTCAACAAACTGGATTGGGTGATGGATAACGTCACCCGTCATGACAGCATGCTCGCCATGCTCGTGCCCAATGTGGACGAGAACATGCCCCGCCGTGTGGCCCACTGCCGGGGACAGCCATACGTCCTTGCCGAGTTCGTGTTCGAAAGAGTGGTCCATTTCCACGAACGTCGCCTGACCGTGTTCGACGACAGGCAGGACGCTGTCAACAAACGAGCCCCGGTTGACGGGCATCTCAGGGTTCGATTGATGCAGCTTCAGCAGATGGTCGTACTCGACGCGCGAGAAGATATATTTTGCACGCGGGAAGGTCGGAACCCAACGGCCATCTTCGAGACGGGTGTTCCAGCCGACGTGGTCAGTATGCAGGTGCGTACACATGACGTAATCGATATCTTCCGGTCGGATGCCGATTGCGGCCAGATTCTCGATGTACGGTGTCTGCAGATTGCTCCATGAGGGCATCGACGGTCGCTGCTTGTGATTGCCGTTGCAGGTGTCCACGAGAATCGTGTGGTGACGGGTCTTGACGACGTAACTGTGGAAGCTGAGATACAGCTTGAGTTCTGTCGGCTCAATCAGATGAGGGCCGAGCCAACTCCGCTGCTCTTTTACAAAGTCGAGGTCGACGGTAGGAAAGAGCCAATTCGGCTCAAATTCCAGACTATCAATCTCACTCACTTTGCGAATCTCGATATCGCCAATTTTCTGGACCTGCACTGCGCGCTCCTTCTTTCAATTCAAAAATGGTGTTTCCCGGACGCAATGCACTAGGCCACCGCGGTCTCGCGTAAATCGAATGTCTTCGGCAAGCCTGCACGCGCAATCGCACCTGTGAACGGTTCGCCCGGTAACCAGCCTGCAATCGTCTCTCGTATTGCAAGCAGCGCATTGATATCAATGCCCGTATCGAGACCTTCGGATTCCAGCAGGAATACCGTATCTTCAGTGTTGATGTTCCCAGTTGCATTGGGTGCGAACGGACATCCACCAAGGCCGCCAAGTGACGAGTCAAAGCTGCGCACCCCTGCGTCGAGCGCGGCAACGACATTTGCAAGACCAAGGCCGCGCGTGTCGTGGAAATGGCAGGCGACCGGTACGTCTTTAGTGATGGCGAGAACCCGACGCATCAGTGCCCTGACCTGTCCGGGATTCGCATAGCCCACCGTGTCGGCAATCGTGATTTCGTCGGCGCCAGCTTCCAGAAGTGTTTCGACGAGACCAAGTACCGTACTTTCCTCGACGCGGCCGGAGAGGGTGCAGCCGAATGCTGTCGCTACGCCGGCGCCAAGCGTGACGCTGTGCGGCGTGCTCCCGCCTGCATCACGCTCTACAACAATCCGTCGAAAATCTTCAGCAGACTCCGCAGTCGTTCGACGAACGTTTTTAAGGTTGTGCTCGTTACTGGCTGACAGCACGTAGTGTACTTTTCGCAAGCCAACTTCTAATGCTCGCTGTGCGCCCTTGAGATTGGGCACGAGTGCAGCGGCGTGAAGGTTTGGTATCTCCAGCGCGCCACGCGCGACTTCAGCTGCATCGGCAAATTGCGGCACGATCTTTGGAGGCACAAACGATGTCACCTCAATCTCAACCGACCCTGCATCTACCATCCGTCGGCACCACTCGAGCTTCTGCCCGGTCGACAGAATCGTCTGGACCATTTGCAGACCATCGCGCAGACCTACCTCGCGCACTTGCACCTTTTCACGCGTCGTCATTCCAGAGTCTCCGTCGTAACCAGATGACCCGTCCGGGCACCTGTCAAAGCATTGCGTTTGCTGCCACCGAGTCATCCAGCTTGCCAGCGGCAAGTTCGGCGCCCGAGCTGGCTCCCGTCGTTTTGGGAGCGAGCACAATCGCGGCAAGCGCACCAAGGACCATGAGCAAAGAGATCGCGCCAAGGCCTCCAACCATGCTGTTAGTCGCTGTCTTGATGGACCCGATGATCATCGGGCTAACGAAACCACCAAGCAGACCGATGCAGTTCACCAAAGCCACGCCACCTGCGGCGCCACTACCGCGGATGTAATCCGTCGAAATCGCCCAGATAAGCGGATTGGGAGCAAGAATCCCGGCCGTCGCAACGGATAAAGCAACGATGGACCACGCAAGGCTGCCGTGAATCAGGCCTGCCGCGAACAATCCAGTCGCTCCGACAATCATGGTGATGCCGCAGTGCCAGCGACGCTCCATGGTCCGGTCGGAGTTCCAGTTCATCCCAATGAGCGCAAGCCAGCTCACAAAGTACGGAATCGCCGAGTAGAGACCGATTTCCAGCGGACTGCTCAGCCCCGTACTCTTGATAAGCGTGGGCAACCAGAAGCCGATTGCGAACACACCTGCAATCTGTGCAAACCAGACGAACCCCATCACGTACACGCGTGGGTCAAGAAGTGCGCGCCCGAAAGTGTGTTCCGCATGCTTGTCACTCACGCCAGAACTCTTGATGATGTCAGCGAGCACCTGTGCCTTTTCCTCGTCGCTCAGCCATTTCGCTTTCTCGGGACCGTCGTCCAGGAAGAAGAAGGCTACGATGCCCAGAAAGCTTGCCGGCAGTCCTTGAACGACAAACATCCACTGCCAGCCGTGCAGTGCTCGAATACCTTCCATGTGGGTCATCAGCCAACCCGACATCGGTCCACCAAGCAAACCTGCGATACCTGTTGCACAGGTGAAGATTGCGATGGCCTTTGCGCGACGTTCCACCGGATACCAGCGCGTCAGGTAGAAAATGATGCCCGGATAGAGACCGGCCTCCGCAAGACCGAGCAGGAAACGCACGGTGTAGAAATGCATCGGAAGCGTCACGAATGCCGTCGCTGCTGCCAGGATGCCCCACAGGACCATGATTCGCGAAAACGTGCGCTTCACGCCGATTTTTGTCAGCAGGAGGTTGCTCGGCACCTCCATCAGTACATAGCCGAGAAAGAAAATCCCTGCCCCGATGCTGTAAGTCAAGTCGCTGAAGCCAACGTCGTGCTTCATATCAAGCTGTGCGATGCCTACGTTCACGCGGTCCAGGAAAGCGAACACATAGCAAAGGAACAGGAAAGGAATCAGGCGTCTGGTGATTTTGCGGTACGTCTGCTCGGCTTGCGGGCTAGCTGCAGCGTCGATGGGCAAATTCATGCATGTCTCCTCCAGCCGTCGAGGCCGGTTAGCAGGCCGCCAGCATCGACTGACGGCTTCCCTTTGTTGTGCGACTAGCGACCCTTGAAGACGGGCTGTCGTTTTTCGTTATATGCGCTGATACCTTCCAGACGGTCTTGCGTCGGAATAAGCCGGTTGTATGCTTCGATTTCGATGTAAAGACCCGTGTTCAGGTCGCTCTGCATGCCAAGGTCAATTGCCTTCTTTGCTTGCGAGACCGAGAGCGGCGCGCTCGTGCAGATATCCCGGGCAGCTTCGATCGCGCGCGCCAGCACCTGGCCCGGCTCGTACAACTGGTTCACGACGCCCCAAGCCAGTGCTTCTTCCGCCGAAAACTTCGAACCGCGGAAAATCAGTTCTTTCGAGCGACGCGTACCAATCGTGCGCGGGAGTTGCTGGGTGCCCCCGCCGCCCGGCATGATTCCGCGCTTCACTTCGGTAAATCCGAACACTGCATGCTTCGAGGCGTACGCGAAATCGCACGCCAGCAACAGTTCGAGCCCGCCTGCCACGGCTGACCCGTTGACAGCACAGATAAGAGGAATCGGGCAGTGGGTGATTGCGCGCACCATTCTTTCAAACAGATAGTGTTGCGTGCTGAACTGCTCATCCGTCATCCCGTCGCGCTGCTTCAGGTCGGCGCCGCCGCAGAAAGCCCGCTCGCCCGTTCCCGTGAGAATCGCGCAACGGTATTGCGTCGGGTCGACTTCCAGTGCCCCAAAGACCTTGATCAGCTCATGGCCCATCGGCGTACTGATTGCATTCGACACTTCTGGACGGTTCAACCGAATCACAAGAATCTGTCCGTCGATTTCTTCCAGCGCCAACGTGCTGATGGTGGCCGGGTCGAGGTGTTGAGCTATCTTCAATGTCACTCCTGAGGCAGGTCTATCAATGAATAACCGCGCCGGTCGAGCTTCTGCTACCAGCGGCTGTGTCACTTGTGCTTTCAGGCACGCCAGGCAATCAGGCCGTTAACATCAGCCGGATTTCGAAGGGGTCCAGTTGTTTGTGCCAGTGTGAGGAGATGTATTGCCGAATTCACTACCCCATTGGGTAATGGCATAGCGTACTGACACACGGTCGCATAGTGAGCGCATCACCGACCTCGAATCGCTTCCGCCCGGCATTCGTGATTCGCAGCGCTACCGATCCGAGGGTTGCAAGGCGCGCCATCACACTGACAATTCGAGTGTACTGATGCGACTTGCGTACGGGTAATGAAACCTTCCAATCACGTGAACGCGATAGGTTATATCGGTGATAACCAGTAGCGTCGACAGAGCGAGGTTTGGCGGACAGGCGACGTCGTATTGACGTTCGCTGCAGTACAGCATGGGCGCATTATTTTTCGCCTGGCATCTGCCCGGAACCCTTGTCGATTAAGCCTCAGCGTCGGGCCGGCGCTGACGAAGCACCTGCACAAAGTGCGCGTGCCGCCGTCGAGAGATGCGCATCCTTACGCCTATCCACGCCAAAGGTTGGTGAACGGGACTTCAGCTCTACAGGAGGAATTCGCACCATCCGTTGGCGGGCAAATAGCTCCACCACACTTGACAGCCGAATCGCTCAGGAGAGTGAGGGCCGCACATGTCGATGAAGTCGAGATGGTGTTTTCGGGCATCGGAAACACGGGCCGCGCCCCGTGAACGCCTGTAACTGGGGTCGCCGCCAGCCCATTTCAAGGCCTCTTTTTTTGCAGAAATCGCACTTGAAAGTTTGCGCAGGCTTCCTATCTATCGACTCATCAGGGCAGCCGCTGCATCGACATGACGGCGCTGCATGTATCCATTCGTTCGTCGCGGCATGACAGGCAAACCGGCACACTCAGGCCGGCGCGCCTCGCCGCTCAGAGGAGAGAGCGACCATGAGTGACTTGTATTTCGGAACCGATGTGTTCAGCGAACTCGACCGCTTGCAGCGGCACATGTCGAGCGTATTCAACGGCTTCCCTTCGAGCCTGCGTTCGAGCCGTGCGGGCACGTTCCCGAGCCTCAACATCGGCACGACCGACGAAGCCATCGAGATCGTCGCGTTCGCGCCCGGCATCGATCCGTCAAAGCTGGAGCTGTCGATCGACAAGGGCCTGTTGACCATCGCAGGCGAGCGCACGGCGGCACGCCCGGCGCAGGAAGAAGGCGCGCGCGCCTATGCACAGGAGCGCTTCAACGGCGCGTTCCGCCGTGTCGTCGAACTGCCGCAGCAGGCCGATCCCGACAATGTGCAGGCGCGTTATGTGGACGGCTGTCTGGTGATCACGGTCGGCAAGCGCGAAGCGTCGAAGCCGCGCGCAATCACGGTTCAATAAGGGCGAGGAAAACATCATGAGCGACAACACTCAAGTGACCCAGCGCGACGAGAGCGCGGTGAGCCGCAACGGCGCGCGCCAGCAGGAACGCCGCGTGACCCTGACGCCGCCCGTCGATATCGTCGAGGACAGCAAGGCGGTGACGCTATGGGCGGATCTGCCCGGCGTGTCGAAGGACAAGCTCGACATTCGCGTCCACGACGGCAGCCTGACGATCGAAGGTGAATCCGTCGTCCCGGCTTCGTCGAATGTGCGGCTCTCGCACGCGGAAGTGCGCGCGCCCTTCTTCGCGCGGCGCTTTTCGATCAGCGACGACTTCGACACGTCGAAGATCGAAGCCAACTTGAAAGATGGCGTGCTGAAGCTCGTCATTCCGCGCCGCGAGCAGGCGCAGCCGCGGCGGATCGAAGTGAAACTCGGCTAAGCGCTTTATCGAAGTGAAAAAGGAGCACCTGTCAGTGCTCCTTTTTGTCTGCGCAAAACAAGGCTGCGTTGCGCTATGCCTGTAAATCCAGCGCGGCTCGCAAGTTCTCTATGACGTCGCTCCAGTCATTGCGCTTCGACTGACGGAACAGGCGCATCTGCGGATACCACGGACTGTCGTCGCGTTTCAGTTGCCAGCGCCAGTCGGGTGTGAACGGCAACGCGATCCATACGGGCTTGCCGAGCGCGCCGGCAACATGTGCAACGGCCGTATCGACGGTGATCACGAGATCGAGTTGCGCGACCAGCGCGGCCGTCTCGGCGAAAGTCGTCAGCCCGTCGGATACGTCACGCAACACGCCGCGCGCCACGCATTCATCGAGACACGCACGATCGCTGTCGCGCACGTCCTTTACCAGCGACACGAACTGCGCGTTCGCATCGAACAGCTGCACGCACTGCGCGAGCGGAATCGACCGGTTGCGGTCGTTCAGATGCGTGCGGCTGCCCGACCATACGATGCCCACGCGCGGCCTTGCATCGTCTTGCGCGAATACGTCGGCCCATTGCGCGGCGAGTTGCGAATCTGCATGAATATAAGGGCTTGCAGCGCCCAGATCGGTTTCGCGTATCTTCAGCGCGAACGCGAGACTGAGCATCGGAAGGTGGTAGTCGAACGCGGGCAGCGGCGCGGTTTCGCCGATCACATCGGCCGAGCCGGGATAGCCGCGCAACAGCGGCAGCAACGCATCCTGAACCCGCACGACAACGCGCGCGCCCATCGCACTCAGACGCCCGACGAAACGGATGAACTGCACCGTGTCGCCGAATCCCTGCTCGCCATGCACGAGCACCGTCTTGCCGTCGAGCGGCTGCTTGCCTGTCCACAGCGTCGCGTCGGGCAAGCCGTGACTCATCGTGCCGTCGAGCCAGCGCCATTCGTATTCGCGCCAGCCATGCTCGAACTCGCCTAGCAGCAGATTGGTCTGCGCGCGGTTGGTGCGCGCACCGGCATCATTCGCATCGATCGACACGGCCTTTTTGAACTGCTGCAACGCTTCATCGAAACGATGCAGATCGCGCAACGCGACGCCTAGATTCACATACGCGCGCACGAAATTGGGCTTCAACGCAATCGCCTGGCGATACGCCGCAAGTTCTTCGTCATACCGCTCCATCTGCCCAAGCAGCGTGCCGCGGTTGTAATGCACTTCGGCAGATTGCGGATAGCGCTGCGTCAGGCGCGCGAGACGTTGCAGCGCGCGTTCGTGCTCGCCCGTCGCGACGAGCGACATTGCCGCGCCATGCAGCGATTCCGCGTGATCGGGATAGGCGGCAAGCACGCGCTCGTAAAGCGCGATGGCGTCGCCATGACGCCCCGCGAGCTGACAGATATGCGCGGCGAAATGAAGCTGCTGCGGGGTTGTCGAGGCGGGTTGCGCGGCGCGCACCGCGTAGTCGGCTGCACGCGTGTAATCACCCTGCTTCGCCGCGACATAGCCGAGCGCTTCGAGTGTTTCGTGGTGGTCTGGATCGATCGACAGAATGCCGTGCAGCAGCGCTGCCGCTTCGTCGTATTGGCCGGCGGTGAACTTCTGCTGTGCGTCAGCGAGGCTTTGGGCGATATCGTGATTCATGATGCAGCGGTTCGGCGCAACACCGCGTCGCGCCCGAGGACGGAGGAACCGATTGTACGCGAGCCCCTCGCCTTGCCTTTGCTTTAGCGTCTTTCCGCTGCTGTCACGTCGGCCGGTTTCGTGTCATCAAACTGACACGCGGATCTTATGGTCCTTCTGCATTTCCTCGAGCTGCTTCTGCGCTTCGAGTTCTTTCTTCATCATGTCGCGGATCTTCTGCATGACCTTTTCGCGCTCTTCGGGCGACATCTTCTTCAGGTCTTCTTCCGTGATGCCGAGCTTCGCGAGAATCATCTTCTCGATTCGCTCGCCCGTGGTGCCTTTCGTGTAATCGGTCAGCTGATCGAGCAGCTCCTTGAAGCTCGGCTTGTTGCCCGCTTGCGTGCCGGCACTGCTGCCAACTGCGCTGTTCGTGCTGCCCGTGCCCATCGTTCCGATGTTGTTCGTCGTTTGCATGGTCTTGCGTTCCCCGAGGTCTTGTTGAAGTTCAAATCTGACATCTGCATTACGCTTGCGCAGCACTTTAGTCACGACGAACAACGGCGTCAACGGTTCTGATGTGACATATTCGGACACAAACACCATCTGAGCCAGCCGACCAGCGCGAGCAGCATGAGCCCCGCGCCGCCGAGTACCGGCTCACGCCACGCGACGAGCGCGATGAACGTGAATGCGCGGGCGCCCGCGAGCAGCGCGAATCCGGCGATGGCACCCGATGCCGCATCGATTGCGTCCTGCACGCGTGCATACGCGTCGGCGTTCAAGGTGACGGCGGGCTCATGCATGATCGTTCTCCTGTCTTGGTATGTGGGATGGCGGGTTATTGCTGGCTATGCGTCAGGCGGCGCCGGGTGCTTCGTCGAGAAAGCCGGTGACGGACTGCAGCCGGCCCGCAGTATCGACGACGCCGAAGTCAGAGCCCTTCACGATCGAAGCGCCCGAGGGCGTCAGCAGTTCCCACGAGAAGCGCAGGCGATCCGCGAAGCCGTCGACCTCGGTCGTGCGGCGAAACGTGTGGTGCGGAAATCGCTCATGGACGGCGTGGATCATCGCGTCGATGCCGTCGTGCCCGTTGCCGGACAGAAGCGGATCGAGGTAAGCGGCATCGTTCGCCCAGGTCGCCGAAATCAGCTCGCGGCGGCGGCCGGTATCGGTTTCGTTCCAGGCGTCGAAGTAACGGTCGATCAGTGCGGTATGTGCGTTCATCATGGATTCCTTCAGTCGATGGAGGGTCGGGAAGTCCGCCGCGTGCTGCGTGTTTGCGGTGGCCTCGGACTGAAGATTCGTCGATGAACGTACGTGAGTCGATTACGCGGGAGGTAATGATCCGGCGGCACCCGCCGCTTCACAGCGGGCAGGTGCCGGAGAGAAAGTCATGCGGAGTGGATGCAGCGAACGCGCGCTACGCGTTCACGGTGCTGATCTGATCGGCGAGCCGCCGGCCTGCGTCATAGCCGGCTTCGCGCGCTTCGTCTTCGCTGTGAAACGTCGCGACGAGTTCCTGGAAGCGGCGGCTTTGTCCTGCAAGATGCGCGTCGGCGCCGTGATGGCACACATAACCGACGTAGTGCCACAAGGTCTCCGGCACGGGCGGCCCATAGGCCGTGACGGGAAGCACCCAGACTTCCTGGCCGTTGTGCTCGATCTTGTCCCACATGTTCGCCTCCGGAACGGTCGCTAGGGACTTCAGTATGAGCGCGTTTGGCCGTGCCGGCGACTGTGCGCGCGGCGACGCATTACCTCGCAGGTAATGGAATTGCTCCCGGGTTTGGCTATCATCGACGCCATGAACACGCTCACTGCCACCTTGTCCGCGCCCTCGGGCGCCCCTTCGATGAGCCGCACGGTCGGCGACATGCTGCGCGACTGGCGCCAGCGGCGCCGGATGAGCCAGTTGCTGCTCGCCTCCGAAGCCGAGATTTCGACGCGCCACCTGAGCTTCGTCGAATCGGGCCGCGCGCAGCCGAGCCGCGAGATGGTCATGCATCTGGCCGAACGGCTCGACGTGCCGCTGCGGGCGCGCAACGCGCTGCTGGTCGCGGCGGGCTATGCGCCGCTCTACCGCGAGCGGCAACTGAGCGACCCCCAGCTGGACGCGGCGCGCGCAGCGATCGATCTCGTGCTCAAGGGCCACGAGCCGTATCCCGCCGTCGCCATCGACCGGCATTGGACGATCGTCGCCGCGAACAACGCGCTCGCGCCGCTGCTGACGGCCGCGAAGCCCGCGCTGCTCGAAGCGCCCGTCAACGCGCTGCGTCTGTCGATGCATCCGGACGGCATCGCGTCGCAGATCGCCAACTGGCATGCCTGGCGCGCGCATCTGCTGTCGCGCCTGCAGCGCCAGGTCGACGTCAGCGCCGACCCGACGCTCGCCGCGCTCTACGACGAGCTGGCCGCCTACCCGACGCCGCCCGACGCCGAACCCGCCGACGAGAGCCCCGCCTCGCCGCTCGAACAGATCGCCGTGCCGCTGCGCCTGCGCACCGAAATCGGCGTGCTGTCCTTCTTCAGCACGACGACCGTGTTCGGCACGCCCGTCGACGTCACGCTGTCGGAACTCGCGATCGAAGCCTTCTTCCCCGCCGATCCGCAGACGGCCGACGCGCTGCGCAAGTTCGCGGATACGCGCGCGTCGTCGGACGCTGTGGGCGACTGAGGGACGCGCATGCACGAAGACATTTCGATCCGCCAGCTGGAGCCCGCCGACCGCGACGCGTTTTTCGCGCTGCGCCTACGTGGTTTGAAAACGCACCCCGCCGCGTTCGGGCAAAGCTATGAAGAGGCCGTCGAGCGTGGCCCGTCGCAACACGATGCGATGCTGGGTGGCGCGCATGCCGCGTCGGGCAGCTTTCTGCTCGGCGCGTTGTCGTCGACGGATGGCGCGCTCGTCGGTACGGTCGGGCTGCTGCGCGAGACACGGCACAAGGAGCGCCACAAGGGCTACGTGATCGGCATGTACGTCGCCGATGAAGCCGCGGGACGCGGTGTCGGGCGAGCGCTGCTAACGGAGTTGCTCATGCGCGCCGCGCAGGTCGACGGATTGCGGCAGGTCGTTTTGCTAGTCACGAGCGCGAACGGTTCGGCTCGCGCGCTGTATGAAACGCTGGGATTTCGTGTGTACGGAACGGAGCCGGACGCGCTCTGCATCGACGGCGTGTTTCATGACGCCGATCTGATGGTGCGGTTCATCTGAACTCGCGGCGAATCAGAAAGCAAATCCCAGGGTGTGCAAGCGCCGAACGTCTTGACCACGCCTGCCTGCCCCTTCGGCAGTTGTACGACTTCGATGCTGCCCGGCGACGTCGAGCCTCGATCGAATTTCCGCTGTCCTCGACTACCCGTATCGCGCACCATAGCTCGGGGCTTCCAGCCATCTACCCCCTCAAACCATATTGACAAGCGTGCATCAAAGCACAAATATTGTCAGGAAACTTTGTTGACGCACGGGAATCACGGAGAAACAGCCAGATCATTGACCACCGCCGGCGTCGCCGGCACGACAAGGAGTTGCCGAGATGGAACACGCAATCCGCAAGCGTATCGATCAAATGTTCTTGCGCGACCGGCGCATGGCGCAAATCGCTCTTCTGGCGCTCTGGGTCACCTTGGGCTACGTCTACTTCGCGATGACCGCCCAGACAACGGATACGTCCGTACGCGTCGCGCTCACCATCGGCGTGGGTGCCGTGCTGGTTTTCAACTCCGCCTCGATCCTTGCCATGATCCGCCATTACGAGGAAGACAAGGATCATATCTACGGCCTCGACATACGCCACCTGGACGAAAACCGCGCCAGCAAGGCAGAACTCGCAAGACGCGACGACGAGTCACTCAGTCCAGCCGTCAAGTAAGCGTTCGGACCTTATTTTCACCGTGTTTCGATGCGCCCTCAGTTGCCGCGCCGGCAACTGAGCGGTACCCGCATTGCCCTTGAACATGCCAACCCGACGCCGACCCGCGAGGAGCAACTCACTATGACAACCGATTACGTCCCGCCCGTTCAGAAAGGCTTCGGGCAGCTTGTAGATAGCGTCTTTCTCCTCTTGCTCGTGTACTGCAGCCTGCTTGCGCCGCTGTTGCTCAAGGCACCCGACAAGCCACCCGAAGCGCAAACCGCGAAAACGCAGGTGTCCTGGCGGGAACTCGGACAAAACCCGGCGATGGAAGCGCAATGGCGCAAGCTCGGCTACGACGCCGAGCAGGCCAAGCCCATCATTACCACCCGCTTCGACTATCAGATCGAACCTGTCTCGCTGATCGTGACGGCACTCGTGATCGTCGGTTATTTCGGCTTCGTGCTGCGCGTGTCGGACAGGCAATATCGGCAGGTGATCGCCGAAAAATTCGGGGAGTGACGCGATGAACTTCTGGCAATGGTCGAGCAATGCCGCGTGGTGCCTGTCGATCCTGATCTTCGCGTGGATCCTCATCGACGCATTCAAGGTCGGGCGCGACTACAACGACGACTTCCTGATGAGTTCCACGGAAGGCAAGGAATAAGACCTGAGGCATCTACCCGCGGAGGAGCGGCTCATGAGTGACGCAACAGCAGGACAGACAGGCGAGCGCATCGCGTTGCTGAAAGTGTTGGGACCGATTCACGTATGGGCGCTCGGCGTCGGCATCGTGCTCGTCGGCGAGTTCATGGGATGGAACTTTTCCGTCGCCAAAGGCGGTGCATATGGATCGCTGATCGCGTGCTGGATCATCGGCCTGCTCTATACGTGCGTCGCCATGATCGACTCGGAAGTGACGTCCACTGTCGCCGCGGCAGGTGGACAGTACACGCAGGCAAAGCACATCATCGGGCCCCTCATGGCGTTCAACGTGGGGCTCTATCTCGTGATGGCGTACACGATGCTCGAAGCCGCGGATGCGCTCGTGGTCGGCGATCTGATCAAGGCCGTGGCCGCCGACTCAGGCTACGCGAACTTCGACTCGCGCCCGTTCACGCTCGTGACGATCGCGTTTCTCGCGCTCCTCAACTATCGCGGCGTGTTTGTGACGCTCACGGTCAACTTCGTGATCACGGCCGTCGCATTCATCGCGATCGTCGTGCTGTTCCTGGGTGTCGCGCCCTGGCATCCGGGGCAAACGCTGATTCATCACGAACTGCTCACGCAGTTGCCCTATGGATGGCTCGGCGTCGTCGCCGCCTTGCAGTTCGGCATGTGGTATTACCTCGGTATCGAAGGCACCTGTCAGGCTGCTGAAGAGGTTCGCTCGGCGGGCCGCTCGATTCCACTCGGGACCATGTGCGGCATGATTACGCTGCTGATCGCGGCGGCCATGACCTGGTATGTCGCCACGGGACTCATGCCGTGGGAGTATCTGGGCCAGGCGGTGACCCCGCTCTACGACGCCGCGCGTCTGTCGGGCAGCAAGTCCTTGCAGACACTGCTGTTCGTGGGCACCCTGTTCTCGGCAGTCGCCTCCGCTAACGGCTGCATCAACGACGCGTCACGAGCGTGGTTCTCGATGTCGCGCGACCGCTATATGCCGATGTGGTTCGGCGCCGTGCATCCGCGCTATCGCACGCCTTACCGCGCGATCATCTTTCTCGTGCCGATCGCCATTTCGTTCGCGTTCACGGGCCTGCTCGACCAGGTGATCACGTTCTCGATTCTCTCCGGCCTGCTCGGTTACACGTTCATGTCGATCAATATCGTCAAGTTCCGCCGGCAGTGGCCGCTTGGCAGCATCAATCGCGGCTACATACATCCGTTCCATCCCATTCCCGCGATCGTGCTGGCGGTGCTGTGTACCGCCACTTACTTCGCGACTTATCTGGGCTATGGCGCTTCGCTGCTGTCGATCATGGCGTTCTATATCACGGCCTCGATCTGGTTCGCGCTGCATCGCTACAAGTACGTGAAGCGCGGCGATCAGTTCACGATGGACTGGCCGCGTCCGAAGAACTATTGATGCGGCCCGCGCCAACATGGAGCGCTTCGACATGCAATTGATGGGCATCGCACTGGCCGTTCTGTTTCTCGCCACGCTTGGCCTGATGTACTGGCGCGATCGCAACGCACTGCGAGCGGAGCGTGGCAAGCTGTTCGATGCGTGCCTCGCGCTCTTCGAGCAGCATCGGCTGACGCAGGACGCCGTCGCCTGGCCTGCGCTTGCCGGGCGCTATGGCGGGCATGAAGTGCGCATCGAGCCGCTCGTCGACGACGTCGCCTTTCGCAAGGTGCCGTCGCTCTGGCTGCTCGTCACGGTGAAACGCACATTGCCGATGACGGGCGCCGTCGATCTGCTCGCGCGCGCACAGAACACGGAATTCTATTCACCCGCCGACGGTTTGCCTGTGCGAGTCATGACTCCGCATGCGTGGCCTCGCCAAATGACGATCAAAGCCGACAGACCTGCAGCGGAACTTCCACTCGCCGTGCTGGACCCTCACGTGAAGCGGTTCTTTGCCGATCCGCGTGCGAAGGAGATGCTCGTCACGCGCCACGGCGTGAGAATGGTCTATCAGGCGCACGCTGCAGACCGTGGCGATTATCTGGTGCTACGCCGGGCCGTGTTTCGCGACGCACGGCTCCCCGCAGCGCTCGTCAAGTCGCTGCTGGACCAGGCCATGCACGTGTGTACCGATATGATGAAAGGAGGTGTCCATGGCCAAGCGTGAGGCCACACACAGCAGACGGCCGTTGCACCCTTATCTCGTGCTGGTGGCGGCAGTCCTTTTACCCGGCGCGGGCCAGGTGATCAACGGGATGCCAACGCGCGCGCTGATCATGATGTTCTTCATGCTGTCGTTAGGGTTTGTCACAATGCAGCTCGCCGCGCCCGAACGGTCTTTTGCTGGACGGCATGCTGGCGGGCTTTTTGTCTACGCCATCGCGGTGATGGACGCGTATTTCATCGCGAGATTCCGTTGGGAGATGTTTCGGAATCGCGCTGTTGCCTGATCGCCTGCATCACCTCTACCTCGCTCTCCGCCTGAATCCAATTGCTTCGTGAGGGGTAAATGTACTCCCTTCACGACAGCCCTACCTCACCGGTTATACCCCGTCGACAGGATTGAGCATTTGTCCCAGATCGGAAACGATCTTACCTACGGAGACAATGCTGCGTAGCTTCAATTCGTCCTGTTCGCGAATTCCCACGATGCGCACTCCCCTCCCATTCATACCGTCCATTTCACGGAGTGTCATATGGCAAATTCATGGCGCATCTCAGCACTCGCGGACCGTCATCGCGCGTTGGGCTCTCAACTGGAGGACTGGAACGGCATGGGCACCGCGTGGACCTACTCCACGGATCTCGCCGACCATCACGAAGCCATCCGCACCAGAGCGGGACTGATGGATGTCTCCGGCCTGAAAAAGGTTCACTACGTGGGCCCGCATGCCGAATCCCTGCTCGATTGGGCGACGACACGCGACATCGGCAAGCTCTACCCGGGCAAGTCCGCCTACGCCGCCATCCTCAACGAGGAAGGCAAGTTCGTCGATGACTGCATCGTGTACCGCACGGGTCCCAACGCGTTCATGGTCGTGCATGGCGCGGGTACAGGGTACGAACGCCTGGTGCGTTCCGCGCAAGGCCGTCAGGTCGCCGTGCTGTTCGACGATGACCTGCATGACCTGTCGTTGCAGGGACCGCGTGCCGTCGAGTTTCTGGCGGAACATGTGCCCGGCATACGCGATCTGCCCTACTTTCATCACGTGCAAACACGTCTTTTTGGCCGGCCCGTGATGATCTCGCGCACCGGCTATACGGGCGAGCGTGGCTACGAAATCTTCTGCAAGGCCGCCGATGCCCCGCTGATCTGGGACACCATCCTGCAAAAAGGCGCCGGGTTCGGCATCGTGCCGTGTGCGTTCCTTGCGTTGGACTGGTTGCGCGTCGAGAGTTATCTGCTCTTCTTCCCCTACGATAACTCCGAGATGTACCCATTCGCGGACGAAAAAGCGGGCGATACCTTGTGGGAACTGGGTCTCGACTTTACTGTTTCGCCCGGCAAGACCGAATTCTGTGGCGCGCGAGAGCATTTCCGGCTCGCCGGAAAAGAGCGCTTCCGGATCTACGGCGTCGATATCGCCGCCTCGCGACCTGCGGCTGCCGGTGACACCCTGTGGCACGACGGCGAACAGGTTGGCGTCATCACCTGCGGCATGTACTCGCGGCTCACTGGCCGTTCACTCGCCATTGCGCGCCTGAACGTCGCCCAGGCTCAGGAAGGCGTTGCGCTCGAGGTAAAAGGCAGTCTCGAAGCCCACGCGAGCGCGGCAGCGCTGCCCTTCGACGACCCCGACAAGAAAAAGCGCACGGCAGTTGGGTAAGCCGGTTGACAATAACCGTCATCCAGCCGCCCGCCGCAAACTGAATCTTCAAAACTAAAGAGCACTGCCGTGACGAAACGTCCGGTTCGTGCTCAAGGAGACGTAAATTGAGTGCAACCGAAGAAATTCACCGCCTGGAGGGACTGTCCGACGACGGCGTGCGGTCAACCCTCAAGCGTTCGCTGACGTGGAAGGACGCCTTCTGGGTAGCGAGCGGCTCGCCGGCCTTTGTTCTTTTTACGCTGGGCGCCATTGCCGCAACCGTCGGCCAGCCAGCGTGGATCATCTGGATCGCGTCCATCACCATCGGGTTCATTCAGTGCTTCACGTATGCAGAAATTTCCGGGCTCTTTCCACATAAATCGGGTGGCGCGTCAATCTATGGCGCGATTGCATGGGTCCGCTATTCGAAGTTTCTTGCGCCCGTCTCCGTGTGGTGCAACTGGTTTGCGTGGTCGCCCGTGCTCGCACTTGGTACGGGTCTCGGCGCAAGCTATGTTCTCTCGACGCTCTTCCCCGCCGACGCCGCGATCAACACGTGGTCATTTACCCTGCTGAAGCTCGACTTCATCAAGGAAGGCCTGAATCTTCGCATCAACTCGACGTTCATTCTGGGTGCAGCACTCCTGCTGCTGACATTCTTCGTTCAGCATCACGGCGCGGAACGCGCCGCCAAACTGCAAAAGTACATGGGCATTACCGCCCTGGTTCCGTTGACCGTGTTCGGCCTCGAACCGTTGATCACGGGCAGCGTACACATGAGCAACTGGTTTCCGCTGCTGCCGCTTGCGCATGACGCCAAGGGCAACGTCGTGCCGGGAACATGGAATACGGCTGGCGTGACGCTGATGATCGGCGGGCTCTTTGTGGCCGGCTGGTCGACTTATGGTTTCGAAACGGCCGTCTGCTATACGCGTGAATTCAAGAACCCTAAAACGGACACGTTCAAGGCGATCTTCTATTCCGGTTTGCTGTGCCTCGCGGTGTATATCCTCGTGCCGCTGTCATTCCAGGGCGCCATGGGACTGAAGGGCCTGCTCGCACCCGACATCTACGACGGCACGGGTGTCGCGGCGGCCATGGCGAGAATCATCGGCGGCGGCGCGACGATCTTCTACCTGATCGTGGTCATGCTCGTGTTCACACTCTTGCTGTCGGTGATGACGTCGATGATGGGCTCCTCCCGCACGCTGTATCAGGCATCCGTTGACGGCTGGCTGCCGCGCTACCTGTCGCACGTGAACGAACACGGCGCCCCGACACGCGCGATGTGGACCGACCTGTGCTTCAACCTGATTCTGCTGATGATGTCGGACAATGTCGCGGTGCTCGCCATGTCCAATGTCTGTTACTTCGGATTTGTTTTCCTGAACCTTCAGGCCGGCTGGATTCACCGGCTCGACCGTCCGAACTGGGCACGTCCGTTCAAATGCCCGAACTGGCTGCTGGCACTCGGCGCGCTGTGCGGGTTCATCGATCTGGTGTGCATTGGCGCAGGCGCAGATATCTGGGGGCCGGGCACGTTACGTAATGGTCTGGTGGCAATCGCGCTGATCATTCCCGTCTTCATCTTCCGGCACTATGTGCAGGACAAGGGCCGCTTCCCGGACGCGATGCTAGACGACATGGAACTGAAGTCCGACGACGGCGCGACGAAGCGGCGCGCCGGCTTGCTGCCCTATCTGACGCTCGTTGTCGCCGTGCTCGTGATCTGGCTGTCGCACCACTTCGCCGTGTTTCCGGCGTAATGGATGTCCCGTCCGGTGTCTACCTGTGAGGTCGTGCGTGAACAGAACCGAATATATAAGCAGAATCAAGGCGGCCTTCGAAGGCGAACTCTATGGGGAAGCATGGTTCGCCGCGATGGCCCGCGACGCAGTGGCCCCGGACAGACAGCGCAAGCTTGCCGTCATGGCACAGCTCGAATATCAGACGCGTATGCGCATGACGCCGCTGATCGCCCGTCTTGGCATCACGGGGATCGACGAAGCGGCTCAACGTGAAAAGGGAATCCGGCTTGCCCGGCAACACGCCGGGCAGCCGTGGCCTGCGTTCATCGCGTGGTTTATCGGGGAGATCGGGCGATTCGTTGCGCTCTACGACGAGATGGAACGCAACAGCACGGAAGAGGACGCCGCGATACTGACGGCACTGGCGCGTCATGAACGCGCGTTGCTCGAATTTGCCCGCCTTGAAGCGCAAGGCATGCCGGACCGCTCGCTCGAGCCCGTTCTCGCGCTGTTGGACGAGCGGGACTGTGCCAGTCACCTCTGAATGCAGCGCTCACTTGTCTGCGCCCGCCTCGCCACCGACTTCCCAGCCTGAAGCGGCCAGTACGTGATCCAGCACTTTCTTCGGGTCGATCGTGCCGTCGCCGATCGATGCGCAGCCCACACGGGTTGAAACCCGGAACTCGTGGCCCTCCACCCGAACGGGCGCCTCGATCAATCTCCGAAGATTGTCCCGGAGTTCGTCCAGCGCAGCGTCCGGGCTGGTCGTCATGCGCTGCGCCAATTGTTGCGCGTTGCCGCACCAGCCGAGCGCGTCCGCGCTGAAATCGACGACCAGCACCACGAACACGTGCGGGTCGAGCAGCGCTGCGCAGTTGAGTTGCCCTTGTGTCACCTCGAGCCGCCTGCCGAATTCGATCAGCACCCGATCGGCGTAGTCCTGGCCAAAGCGCGTCGCCACCTGTTCGAGTTCGCCTACGTTGATCGCGAAAATTGCACAGGGCAGCGCCGTTCGCAACGAAATGGCCGCGGAAAACTCCATCCGGTCGATGAGCATCGACACACTGGTGAGCCCCGTCGAGTGCTCGAACGTCAGGCGCCGGTTGGCGTTTTCTTCGACCATCTGCCTGCGCGCGACTTCGACGATGAACCCTTCCAGCCCCATCAGTTCGTCGCGAGCCGAATAGACGCCGCAGCCCTGATCCCAAACCCATTTGGTCTGGCCCGAGCGGTCCACGATCCGGTAAGTCAGCTCATACGGTTCGCGAGCCAGCACGCGAGCCCGCACTTCGTTCCAGACGAATTCGCGGTCGTCCGGGTGAATCAACGAGCGGAATGTGATCCGGCTTTCGTCGATCAGCTCGATCGCCTCATAGCCGGTCAGTTCAAAGCACCCTTCACTGACGAACTCCATCGACCAGTCGCGGTTGTTCTGGCCGCGATAGATCATCGCGCGCAGATTGGACAGCAGCGTGCGCAGGCTGCGCCGGCTTGCGCGCAGTGCATCTTCGTTGCGCCGCCGGTTCGAGATATCGGTCGCGAGACCGACGGCTCCGACCAGAACGCCTTCGTCATTGGTCACGGCGTGGCAGCGCAGTTCGACGTGCGCCGTCGTATTGTCGGCGCGGATGAGCCGCGCTTCCGTCACCAGTTCGCTCAGATGGCCATCGAGCAATACCTTCACGCGTGCGTTCAGTGTCTCAGCGTCTTCCGGGTGAAAATACGACGAGAACAGCTTGAGTTCCGCGTCGCTGCCAACGGCACGCACGAGACTGCGCCACGCGGGATTGGAAAAGACCAGACGCAACTCGCGGTCGACACGAAACAGCGCTTGAGGCAATTGCAGAACGGCTTCCTGGCAGTGCTGCAGGAGTTGCACTTCGCTACGCTGCGCGTCCGCGCTCAAATACGGAGCGGGAAACTGCAGCAGCGTCATGCGCGAACCGCGTGCGCGCAGCGCCGTGACGGGATGCAAACGAAAACTGCCGTCGCCATAGGCGATCCGCAGCGAGCCCGAGGTGCGCTCTTCACCATCGCGCGATTGCGTGAGTAACGCGGTCAGATCGAGCAACGATTGCGGATGCACGAGATTGCTGAACGGCATGCCGACAATTTCGTCTGCGTACGACTCCCAGTGGGCATGTTTGAGAAACGCGCTGTTGACGAACACGAGCGCGTCGTTATCGAGCAGCACGGCGGGCGTGGAGAGGTTGGCGGCAAAAGCGCCCAGTTCGGGCGACTGGGTTGCGCGCCTGGCGCGCGGCGCTGTACGTCGCGCGCCATATGCCATGACGAGTAGAAATGCCGCAAGCCCCCCTGCGAGCCCAATCGAGACATACAATAGATCACTGCTGCCGGGACTGTAGCCAAGTCTGGGAATCACCAGTGCGGCTACGGCAGCCAACAAGACCGTGGCGAACAGATAAACCGACATGACGTTCTCGCTTCGAAAAACAGGATCACTGATCGTAAGCGCTGCGCTCTACCACTTCACCCGCCCATGACTACCGACCAGTCCGCGACCGTTCACCGCTATCCGCTCTACGCGAAGGTCTGCTCGCTGCTCGCCTGCATCGTCGCCCTGATCGCGTTGCTCTACGTGAGCGCGTTCATGCAGAAGGGAGGATATGAAGGCTTCCGGCAGACTCTGTTCTCACTCGACGAAGCCGTGAGATTGCGCACCACGGCAGCGACGCTGCAGACACGCTCGCAAGACACGGCACATGCGCTGACTGAGCTGGCCGATTCACTTGTCCGCAACGATACGCTACTGAACGACTGGAGGCAACGCGGCGCGCCCACGCCGGAAATCGCGGCGCTGTTGCCGGCCTCGACAGTACCGGCTGCGCACGACACCGAGCCCGCCAAAACGCTCGCGGCACTCAAAGCACTGCGCGTCCAGATCGCGTACCAGGCCCAGGTGCATTCGGCCGTGCTCGGGTTGCTGCAGGCCTGTACGGCGTTCCTCTTGATCTTCGGCGTGGTGTCGCTTGCATGGGGCGCGCGCCGCGCGCTCGTCACGCGGCCGCACGCGGCCTTGCGGGCGCTGGCGGAAACCGGCCAGACCGTGCCGCAAGGCCGCGATGAAATAGACCGCCTGCTCAAGCTCCAGGCGCAGCTCGCCGTCCGGCTGCGTACCGAGCAGGATGAGTCGACGCAGCTCAAACGGATCGTCGAAGACTACATTGCCTTCGCCGACCAGTCGCTCGAACTGCTCCATCACATCTGCGCACAGCTTGCCGAAGAAGAGCCCTCGGGCCGCACGCTCGAGGCCCTGCTGCAACGTCTCGTCGGCGTCCTGCGGGTGAAGCGCATTGCGCTGGTGATGACGGAATCGACCGCGCAGCTGCTCGATGTCGATTCCGTCGTTTCCCCGAACGGCGATGTGCCGTCCATCGTGCGTACGCGCGTCACCAGTGAACTGATGACGCTCGTCGGCACCCACACGTTTTCGCCCCTTGATGGCGGCGAAGTCCCACCGCGTGTGCTGGCCGCGCCAGTGCGCGTGCCGCTCGCCACCTATGGCGTGCTCATCGCGGAAGGCGAGCCGGACACGCACTTCGAGCAGCGCCACCTGTATCTGCTGGAAACGATTGCCAGCGTGCTGGCGCATGCAATTTCGAACGTCAGCCGCGACGTGCGCGACCGGCGCATGGCGCTCTTCGAGGAACGCAACTCCATTGCGCGTGAACTGCATGACTCGCTCGCGCAATCGCTGTCTTACATGAAGATCCAACTTGCCCGCCTGCAAGCCGTCCTGCCGCCCGAACTCTCGCAGAGCGACATCGCCGAAATCGCAAAAGGCATTCGCGAAGGCATCGACAGCGCTTATCGGCAGCTACGCGAACTGCTCACCACGTTCCGCTCGCCGATGCATGCGCACGGCCTCGCCTCCACGCTCGAAGATCTCGCCGAAGAATTCGGTTCGCGCAGCGAGGTACAAATCTCGATTGACAACCGTGTGCCGCGCATGCGCCTGACGGTCAATGAAGAGATGCACGTCGCGCAGATCGTGCGTGAGGCGCTGACCAACGTGATCCGCCATGCGCGCGCCACGACGGCCCAGGTGCAACTGATGTCGGACGGCAACACGATGACCGTGTCGATCGACGACGACGGCCGTGGTATCGACCGCACCCAGGGCGATGAACATCACTACGGCCTCGCGATCATGCGGGAGCGCGCCCGCAGCCTCGGCGGACGGCTCGAATTGAAGCCGGCCGAACAGGGCTCACGTGTGGTATTGAACTTCGTGCCCGCCGCGCTGGCCGCTCATAAGGCACGCGGCGTCAGTGGCGCAACCAGTCGTTGAGCGGCTGCCTGGCTAGAACTTCTGCGACAAGCCGATTCGGGCGACCACCTGATTTCCCGACGAGGACAGGCCGTTCGAACCAATGATATGCGCGGCATCGAGATCCGTTCCCGTGCTTGCGTTGGTGTGTTGCCAAGCGCCCTGGACGTACACCGAGGTTCGCTTGCTGAGGCTGTAGTTCAGCATGAGCGCGACCTGATGCCAGTTCGGACTGTCGCTCCCCGCGTCCGATTCAAGCCGTCCATGCGTGAACGTGTAGGCGCCCGTCAGCGAGAGGTCCGGCATGAAGTAATACTGCCCGTTGATCTCGATGTTATCGAACTTCCACGACGTCCACGTCTGCGTGCCGATATTCGGCGCATACGCGTTTGCGGCGGGTGACGTCACGTCGACGTGCGAGTACGCGAGCGACACATTGGCGTTTTCGGAGAACGTCCACTTCACGCCGGCGTCGATATTCTGCTGCTTCGGTGCAACGAACACGGCGTCCGAGGAAACCGCCCCGTCCGCCGTGGTACCGACTCCGTTCAGATGCAGGTACGCGACAGCAAGCGATATCGGGCCAGCGCTATAAGTCAGCCCTGCGCTGTAGGCGCGGTTCGCGGAGAAGTTGGTCGTATTGCTGAAGCCGTACACGCCTTCCAGCTGAAAACCATACAGTGTCGGGGAGACGTACTTGACGGAGTTGCCAAGCCGGAAATCGTAATCCGCATTGTCATTGTCGAACGGATGGGCCGCCAGATCGCCGATCGAGTTTCCTGCGGCGGTGAAGGGGCTCCACATATCGACGGTTGCATCGTACTGCCGGCCGAGCGTGAGCGTGCCCGCGGGTGTCGACGACAGGCCAACGAATGCCTGTCTGCCGAACAGGCGGCCGCCCTGGTTAAGCTGACCGCTATTCAGATTGACGCCACTTTCGAGGGTAAAGATCGCGCTGAGTCCCCCGCCCAGATCTTCGCTGCCTTTCAGGCCAAAACTGGTTTCCGCCGTATCGCCGCTCACCATGGCGAACGCATGGTGTCCACCGGAATTGCTGGTGTAATTCAAGCCGTCATCCAGCACGCCATAGAGCGTGACGGAACTTTGCGCATAACTATTTCCACAAAGGCACAACGCCGCCCATGCGGCGCCGCGAAGCGCGGATTTCATTTGAGTCTCCTCTTGGGCAAACAGATAGCGGGACACCCGGCGTGCGGCTGTCCATGCGCGTACACATCGCGCCGTCAAAACGGCGCGATGTGCATCTCGATCAGACTGGGGAAGAACGACAGCGGACTACAGATACGGCTGAGAGATGGCGGGCAATTCGCCGGGCACTTCGGCATCCGCCTGTACACCCATGAACGCAGCAAGGCGCCGCGAAAAATGATCGCGCACGAGGAGTTGCCGCCCGCAACCGCAGCAGGCGACCACGTTCCGCGTGACGGGATCGTTGAACGCGTGGCAGTGAATGCAGTAGACGCGCCGCTGCAACGTGCCGCTGTGCTGCACCTGGACAGCTTCCGGCGCAAGCGCATGGTGCTGCGCGATGCGCCGGATCGACCAGATGAACGGCTCGCTGCCGAGCACGTAGATGCGCAAGCCGATCGTCGCCGTCGTCGTATCGCGCAGCGCCAGGTCGAACGCGGCGTAAAGTGCTGCGTCGTCGGCGAATGTGCGCTCCTTCACCCTGTGGAAGGTGATACCCGCACCGTGCCGTGTGGGGTCGTTCACCTCCCACATGCTCATCGGCGAGAGCCCGGCGAGCGCAAGGCTCACGCGCACGCGATCCTCGGCGCTCGCTCCGTTCGTCACGAGCCAGTGGCGCGTGCCGTGCAGGTCGGGCGCCAGCGGCCTGTATTCAGGCCGGCTTCTGTTGGTCGACGTCATGACTGTTCCATCCGTTGCGCAAGAGGTTTAGTAGATGGCGAGGCTATGCGTCACCACGATCACCACGATGCCCGCCGCCACGGTCACGTACGGCAAGATGCCCGCGCGCTTCGCCACGCGTTGTGAGCCGAGGAGTTGCATGTCCTCTTTCATCGCCTCGGGGAAATGCCCCTTGTCGGTCACGTAGTGGCGGAACAGGAACACGGGCACAATCAGCGCGGCGAAGCACAGTCCCGAGACGAGCGTGCCCGCGCCCCAGATATCCGCGCCCATGCCGAGCAGGGCGAGATTGACGAACGAGAACAGCGTACCGAGCGCGAGCAGCCAGTTCGGCGCACGGAACGGCCGGCTCCAGTCCGGGCGGTCCAGCCGGTGAATCCACGCGGAATTCAGGTTCAGGAAGTTGAAGATGATGTAGCCGACGTTCGACATCGCCAGCACGAACACATAGTCCGACATCAGCAGCAGGACCAGGTTGAAGCACAGGTCCGTCCACATGGCCCGCGTCGGCGCGCCGTGCTCGTTCACGTGCGACAGATACTTCGGCAACCAGCCATCGACGGATGCCTGGTACAGCGTGCGCGAAGACCCCGCCATCGACGTCATGATCGCCAGCACGAGCGCCAGCACCAGCATCACGATCAGCACGCGCTCGACCAGCAGGCCGCCGTGAATCATCGGCGCCATGGCTTTCGCGACGCCCATGCCGCTATAGATATCGGGCGAGAGCATGCCGTCATAGATAGCGGGCGTGACGATATTGCCGGCGGCATCCTTGACGGCGGGCGTCACCATATGACCGAGACCCAGCACGCCCTGAAACGCCAGCGGCACGATGGTAAACACGAAGATGCACAAGAGGCCTGAATACAGAATGGCCTTGAACGTATCGACTTTCGGATTGCGGAATTCACGCGTATAGCAGACGGCCGTTTCAAAGCCGTAGGTGGACCACGCTGCGATGAACAGCCCGCCCGCCATCAGCGTGATGCCCGCGCGATTCCAGCTGCCGTCGACGATCTGACCGGCGCTGTCCTTCGCAAACGGCACGAGCGGAAGCAGATTGTGCAGCGGCAGATCGCCGCTAATGAGCGGCACCGTGCCGACGAGGATCAGCGGAACCAGGGCGGCAATACCCAGTATCGTCTGGATTCGCGCGGCGTTCAGGATGCCCCGGTGCTGGATGGCGAAGGTGATGAGCAGCACCACCGCGCCGAGTATGAAGGTCGAGTTGATCCGCAGGCTCAGGCCCGAACGGAGCCAGTCGAGACTCACCAGCGTGATCTGCCAGGTATTGATCGCCGCATCAGCTGGAAACAGCACGGATAGGATATACCCCGCCGCGAGCCCTGAACCGATGGCCAGTACGGGCGACCACGCGAACCAGTTGCACCAGACGGAGAGCGGTGCGAACAGCTTCGAATAACGCACCCATGCAATCGCGCCATAGACCGAGGCGCCACCCGACTTGTGAGGGAACAGCCCGGCGATCTCCGCATACGAGAAAGACTGAATAAAGCCAAGGCCAATCGAGACGATCCATACCGCCCACGACAGCTTGCCGACCGTCGCCGCGATCGAGCCTATTGAAAAGAGCACGAGCGCGGGCACGCCGCTCGCCACCCAGAATGCACCCGTCCAGCTGATCTTTCGATGTAAGGTACCGTCCGCCGTTTCGGCGGCATAGTCTTCGGAGACCGCGCTCATAACTGTCTTCCTTTTGGGGTGGAATGCCGATTGTGGGAATCGTTCCGCGTGAATGCGCCCGGGCCGCGCCGTGGTGGCGCGAACGCGGGAAGGAAACACTGCAACAGCTTGTAGTTGAGTAAGACGTATAACCCCGTGACGCAGTACCCGCAGTACCTACACCAACTCCACCCCGAGACGGTCGACTTCGGGATGCGTGCCGCCCGACAATGCCGAGCCGTCGTCCAACGGTGCGAGCCAGTCGACGGCCGTCTGCCGGTAGCGTGTGATGCCCTTGTACTCCGCCAGTTCCGGCGGCAACGACGAGAGCACGCGATGCAGCCGCTTGCCCCACTTCGGCACGCGCGCCAGGTCGCCGAGCGCACCCAGATAGCAGCGCACGCCGAACAGAATCGCGTTACTGCGCGGAAGGCGGAACAGCGTTTGCAATTCCACGCGCAGATGAAGCTTGTCGCCGATGTTTTGCGGCGTCACGCTCGCCCGGTCCGGGCCCCATTCGGGGTAACTTTCGGGCGACGTATCGAGCCGCGGGTTGACCGTCATCGTCCAGTTCAACCGGCGTACGGGCGCGCCCAGTTGCATGCGCAACAGAAACTTGAGCGCGCGCTCGAAGATGCCCGCCTGATGCGCAAGCGGCACGGGGCCATGCCATTCGACGAAGTTCATCCCCAGGTCGAAATCGAGCGACCAGTCGGCCTGCGTCGTGACCATGCCGCCGTCCATGAACAGGTTGTCGTCACGCTGGTCGATCAGAACGAAATCGCCTTGCGCCTGGCGCGTGATGTACTCGAATGGCGCACAAGGCAACGTGCTGTCGTCACCGAATGTGAAGCTCTGTTCCAGCCCGAGCGGACGGTTCGTCCATTTCCATTGGTCGCCGTTGCGCTCCAGCGTGAAATGCCCGGGGTAGTCTTCGGCGAGACTTTCCATGATCAGTTCGAGCGTGTCCCATTGCGCCGGACCCATGTGATCGAGCACCTGACAGCGCAGCGGATCGCGTTCGAGCGTCAGCGCGCGTTCGCGGCATTCGGCGACATAGTGTTCGTCGATATCGAACGTACTCCGGAACACGGGCGAGTTGCCGTCCTTCACATGCGGCTCGATATTGACCGAGTACATGTACTTGTCCTCGGGAAACGGAAACGGAAAGCGCAGGATCGCTTCGTCGCTGTTCCGGAACGTGAAGGTATCGCGGAAGGTTTCGTCGGTCTTGAAATCGATTGCCATGATGCCCCCTTTGCCTAGATGTTCAGCACGAGACGCTCGCCCCGCGCGCGTGACACGCACGGCAGCATCTGGCCTCCCGTGGCCCGCTCGGTTTCGCCGAGGCAGAAATCCCGATGGTCCGGCTCGCCGTCGAGCACCTCCAGCGCGCACGTGCCGCATGCGCCGCCACGGCACATATAGGGCGCGTCGACGCCCTCGCGTTCCAGTGCCTCCAGCAAGCTCTCGTCGCTGCGTACGCGAATCTCGCGGCCGCTTTGCGCCAGCACGGCGATAAAAGGCTCGCCATGCGAACCGCCGCCGAAGCTCTCCTGGTGAAAATAGCTGGCGGGCCAGCCCAGTTCGCGCGCCGTGCGAGCCACGCCGTTCATCAGACCTTCGGGCCCGCAGGTATAGAGATGCGTGCCGGCCGGTTGCGCAGCGAGCATGTCGCCGAAGCGTTCCTTCGCATCGCACAAATCGGTGTAGACAGCGACGCCCCCCGTAGTGCGCTTCGCGATCACCTCCGTGAACGCCGCTTCGTCTTCCGGGCGGCAGCACAGGTACATCTCGACACGGGCGCGCGCCTGCGCCAGTTCGGGCAGCATCGACAGAAACGGTGTGAGACCGATGCCGCCTGCGATCATCACGTGCTTGGCGCCGCATCGTGCGATCGGAAAGAAATTCGACGGCATCGAGATGTCGAGTTCGCTGCCTTCATGCACTTCGCTGTGCATGAAGGCCGAGCCGCCGCGCGACTGAGGCACGCGCCGCACCATGATCTGATACGCGTCGCGTGTACCGGCGGGCGTCGTCAGCGAATAGGCGTTGCGCCAGATGCGCTCCTTGCCGCGCATCGTCACGACGACGTGACTGCCGGCCGAATACGCCGGAAGGCGGCTTTGATTGGCGCTTTCGAGCGTAAAGCGTCGCACGTCTTGCGTCACCGGCTCGACGTGCGTGACACGCACGGGGATCGTTCTCGATGCATTCATGCCGTCGACACCTCCATAGGTCCGGGTGGATGGATGCGGGTGGACGCGAGCGGCAAGCCATGCCGTGCCTTCGCGTCGTTGCATTCATGGAAGAAGCATCGGCCGGCAATAAACCGTTATCAATGATTCAGTGGGGGTAGTCCCTGCGCAGTAATGGTTGCCTCGCGCTACCCTGCCCGGCGCGTCAAATGCATCGCCGCGAAGTCCCGGCGCGTCGCTGCGCGAGTCGCGCCAGCATTGGGTTTCCCGCCTTCTTTACCAACCTCTTTCGGCAACGTTGCAGTCTCATATCGACGCTGCACACCCTCTTTTTCTGATTGCACCGGCGCATCCGGAGTAGCACGCACTACCCCCTGGGAGGTAGTGCCACCGGGCGATTGTGGGTCGAAATTGAACAGCAGAGACTTGCGGTCATCGATGCGGGCGTAGTCACGCCGTCCGATACCACCGCCTTCGCAACACGACACGCGTGCAGTCATCCCCAGAAACGGGTTCCACTTTCGGGAAAACATCATGACAAGGCAATCCATTCTCAACGTCCGTCATCGTGAGCTCGGCTCGAAGCTCGATGGCGATTCCTGGAACGACATGCCGATTCCCTGGTACTACTCGGGTGATCCGTATGACGACGTCGTCGCTGTGCGCACGGCAGCTGGCCTCTACGACATCAGCGCACTGAACATCGTGCGCGTGACGGGCCCCGATGCAGCCGCTGTGATCGACAGCATTTGCGCGATCGACGTGAGCCGCATGAAGCCCGGCACGGCCCGGCTCGCCGCCGAAGTCGACGAACGCGGCGGCCTCTGCGACGACCTGATGGTGATCTACGATGCTCCGCAGCATTTCCGGCTCTCGCATGGCGGCGGCACGACACAGACCCAGCTCGAACGCGCCGCGCACAAGCGCAACGTCGAATGGCGCCAGGATTTCGATGTCCATATGCTGTCGCTGCAAGGTCCGCGCTCGACGGACATCCTGCAGGCGCACATCGGCATCGACCTGAACAAGCTGCCTTATTTCGCGCACGTCGAAACCCAACTCTTCGGCCGCAAGATCATCGTCTCGCGCGGCGGCTACTCGGGTGAACAGGGCTTCGAAGTGTCGTGCGCGTCGACCGACGCCGTCGCGCTGTGGGACAACATTCTCGACGCAGGCAAGCCGTACGGCGCCGTGCCCGCGTCGTGGATGTCGCTCGAAATCGCGCGTATCGAAGCCGCCCTGCTCTTCTATCCGTTCGACATGCCCGAAGGCGACACCACGCCGTGGGAAGTCAATCTCGACTGGATGGTCGACCTCGACAAGGCGGGTGACTACACCGGCAAGGCAGCCCTGCTCGCGGCGCGCGGCAAGGAGCGCGTCAAGCAGGCGGGCGTCGTCGTCAAGCACGATGCGGCCGTGAGCGCCGGATCGCCGATCTATATCGGCGACGAGCAGGTGGGCGTCGTGACCAGCGCGATTTTCAGCCGCTATCTGATGCAGTCGCTGGCGATGGTGCATCTGAAGCCGAACCACACCGCGCTCGGCACGAAGCTCGAGATTCGCGATGCGGCGGGCAAGTTCAGCGGCGTGGTCAGCAAGACGCCGTTCTACGACCCGATGCGCCTGCGCACCCGCGTCGCCGCCTGACCCCGCAGCACCCACGATACGGCGGCGGAACGCCATACGAAGCACGGCGCTCCGCCACCCAACGAGAAAGACAGAGGCAGCGAAGTACAACAACTGTCCAGGGCACCCAATTGGGGCCTCGCCTTTGTCTCATGTAGTCCAAGTTAAAGGAGACACTATCCATGCCCCGCGATCCCCGTCATGACGTGCTGTTCGAGCCGATCCAGATTGGCCCCAAGACCCTGCGCAACCGCTTCTATCAGGTTCCGCACTGTATCGGCGCAGGCAGCAACCTGCCGGGCTTTCAGGCGGCGCACCGCTCGATGAAGGCTGAAGGCGGCTGGGCCGCGATGAACACCGAATACTGCTCGATCCACCCGGAGTCGGACGACACGCACCGTCTGTCGGCGCGCATCTGGGACGAAGGCGACGTGCGCAATCTGCGCGCGATGACGGAAGAGGTTCACAAATACGGCGCGCTGGCGGGCATCGAGATGTGGTACGGCGGCGCGCACGCCCCCTGCATGGAAAGCCGCGCGACGCCGCGCGGTCCGAGCCAGTACGCGTCCGAGTTCGAGACACTCACGTACTGCAAGGAGATGGATCTCGACGACATCCGCGACGTTCAGCAGTTCTACGTCGATGCGGCGCTGCGCGCCCGCGATGCCGGCTTCGATATCGTCTATGTGTACGGCGCGCACTCGTACCTGCCCCTGCAATTCCTTTCGCCGTACTACAACAAGCGCACCGACGGCTACGGCGGCTCGCTCGAAAACCGCGCGCGCTTCTGGCTCGAAACGCTGGAAAAAGTGCGCCGCGCAGTGGGCAGCGACTGCGCGATTGCGACGCGCTTCGCGGTCGACTCGCTGTACGGCAGCGGCGGCATCGAAGTCGAGAAGGACGGCATGAAGTTCGTCGAGATGGCCGATTCGCTCGTGGACCTGTGGGACGTCGACGTGGGCGACATCGCCGAATGGGGCGAAGACGCCGGCCCGTCGCGCTTCAATTTGCAGGGCCACCAGATTCCGTGGACACGCTTTATCAAGGAGGTTTCGAAGAAACCCGTGCTCGGCGTCGGCCGTTTCACCGACCCTGAAAAGATGACGGAGATCGTCACCAAGGGCATCGCCGACATCATCGGCGCGGCCCGTCCTTCGATTGCCGATCCGTTCCTGCCGAAGAAAGTCGACGAAGGCCGCATCGACGATATCCGCGTCTGCATTGGCTGCAATGTGTGCATCTCGCGCTGGGAAATCGGCGGCCCGCCGATGATCTGCACGCAGAACGCGACGGCCGGCGAAGAGTACCGCCGCGGCTGGCATCCGGAAAAATTCGCCGAGTGCGGTTCGAACGATTCCGTCCTCGTGGTCGGCGCGGGCCCGTCCGGCTCCGAATGCGCGCGCGTGCTGATGCAACGCGGCTACACGGTTCACCTCGTCGATCAGGCCGACAAGATCGGCGGCCATCTGAACAGCGTGGTCACGTTGCCGGGACTTGGCGAATGGGGTTATCACCGCGACTACCGCGAGACGCAGATCAACAAGCTCCTGAAGAAGAACCGCCACAGCCAGCTTGCGCTGGGTCAGAAGCCGCTCACAGCCGACGACGTGCTCGATTACGGCGCCGAGAAGGTCGTGATCGCAACGGGCTCGCATTGGGTGGGCGACGGCACCAACTGCCTCACGCACGACCCGATTCCGGGCGCCGATGCGTCGCAGCCCGACCAGCTGACGCCGGAACAGGTGATCGCCGGCAAGAAGCCGATCGGCAAGCGCGTCGTGATCCTGAATGCCGACACGTACTTCATGGCACCGAGTCTTGCCGAAAAGCTCGCCGCAGCTGGTCACGAAGTGACGATCGTCAGTGGCGTGCATCTCGCGAACTACATGCACTTCACGCTCGAATATCCGAACATGATGCGCCGCCTGCATGAACTGGGCGTGCATGAACTCGGCGATCACTTCGCGACCCGCATCGAGCCAGGCCGCATCCAGATCTACAACATCTGGGGCGATGGTTCCCGCCGCACCTACAAGGGCGCGGGCCAACTGCCGCGTGACGAGAACAAGACCCACCGCTGGCTCGAATTCGATTCGCTCGTGCTCGTAACGGGCCGCCGCTCCAACGACGGGCTGTATCGCGAACTGAAGCAACGCCAGGGCGAATGGGACGGCAAGGGTATCAAGGCCGTGTACCTGATCGGCGATGCCGAAGCGCCGCGCCTGATTGCCGACGCAACCTTCACGGGCCACCGCGTCGCACGCGAAATCGAAGAGAAGAACGCCCAGATCCCGCTGCCGTACAAGCGTGAAGTGGCCGTCTGGGGCACGCCGCACAAACCCGGCGGCACCTTCGAGATCGTCTACAAGAAGTAAGCGGCTGCACACGGCAGTCTGAACGCCACGCGCATCGCGCTGCGCGGGTCATCCGGATCGGGTGGCCCGCACGGCGAGTGCCTTGGCGCAGGATCCCCTTTACTCTTTCAACGGACGAACCCATGTCGAGCGCAGCGACTTTCGACCCCGTCAACGTCACCCGGATCCTCTTCGAGGGCTTCCCCACGTTCGCGATCGTGCTGTTCTATCTGGCCGGCGTCGCCGCCATGGCCGCATTCGCATGGGGCGTCTATATCCAGGTGCGCAAGTACCGGCGCGGCAAACCCGTAGCCGGCCCGATCGATCTGCGCGCACGTGTCGGCGCGATGGTGCAGGTCGTGCTCAATCACCGCACAATCGCGCGCCGCGACCCGGCGGCCGGCCGCGCGCACCGCTTCATTTTCTACGGCTTCGCGGTCCTGTTTGCCGGCACGGCCACCGTCACGGTCGACTACGACATCACGGCGCGCTTTCTCGGCTTTCACTTCTGGAACGGCAACTTCTATCTGTTTTTCAAGCTGGCGATGAACCTCGCCGGCCTGTCGCTGGTTGGCGGTCTGATCTACATGATGGTGCGGCGCGGCTGGATCAAGCCGCCGAAACTCAATTACGCGCGCCCCGACCGGCAGCCCGGTGATCCCGACTATGACCGCAGCGGATATCGCCGCGAAGACTGGGCGTTCCTGTGGTCGCTCGTGCTGATCGGCATCACGGGCTTCGTGCTGAGCGCATTGCGGCTGGTGTGGCTGCAGGACCGCGCCATCGTGTGGGAGACGCGCTGGTGGTCGCCCGTCGCAGCTTTGCTCGCCGAAATCATGCACGGCGCAGGACTCAGCGCTTCGGCCGCCTATGTGCTGCGCACGGGCCTGTGGTGGTTCCACGGCGCGCTCGCGCTGACGTTCATCGCGCTGATTCCGTACACGAAGGTCAAGCACATTTTCACCGCAAGTGGCTCGCTTCTGATGCGCGATCCTCTCGCTGCGCAGCGCCTGCCGAAAGTCGAACCGGACGCCGAGCGCGCCGGCTACAAGACCATCACCGACTTCACGTGGAAGCATCTGCTCAATCTCGATGCCTGCACCAAATGCGGCCGCTGTCATGAAGCCTGCCCCGCCCGCGCAGTGGGCGCGCCGTTGTCGCCGCGCGACGTGATCCTGTCGCTGCGCGAATTCGCCAACGATGCGCTGGAGAAAAACACCCTGCCTGAAGAAGTAAAGCTCGACGTGCATGGCAAGGACATCGGCCAGGTGTTCATGGAAACGATCTGGTCGTGCCGGACCTGCATGGCCTGCGTCGAGATCTGCCCCGTTGCCGTCGAGCACGTGCCCATCATCGTGCAACTGCGCCGCAAGCTGGTTGAAGACGGTGAAATGGAGCCGCAGGTGCAAAAGACGCTGCAGGCGATCCACAAGAACGGCAACTCGTTCAACGAATCGAAGCGCAAGCGCGCCGCGTGGACCAAGACCCTGCCGTTCACGATCAAGGACGCACGCAAGGAACCCGTCGATCTGCTGTGGTTCGTCGGTGACTACGCTTCGTTCGATCCACGCAACCAGCGCGTCACCCAGGCGTTCGCGACGCTGCTGCATGACTCAGGCGTGGATTTCGGCCTGCTGTTCGAAGGCGAATCGAATGCAGGCAACGACGTACGGCGCGTCGGCGAAGAAGGCCTTTATGAATTGCTCGCCGCGCAGAACATCGCGACGCTCGGCACCTCGCAATTCGGACGCATCATCACGACGGACCCGCACTCGTACAACACGATCCGCAACGAGTACCCGGACTTCGGCGGAAATTTCGAAATCGAGCATTACACGAGTGTGGTGGCCCGCATGCTGGCCGAGGGCAAGATGCGCCCGAAGCGCAAGCTCGGCTATCGCGTGACCTTCCATGATCCTTGCCATCTTGGCCGCTTCAACAAGGGTTATGACGCGCCGCGCCAGATCATCGAAGCACTCGGTTGCGAACTGGTCGAAATGGGCCGTTCGCGCGACAACTCGTTCTGCTGTGGCGCAGGCGGCGGACGTATCTGGATGAACGATCCCGTCGGCCAGGAGAAGCCTTCACAGAACCGCATGAAGGAAGCGGCGGCTATCGAAGGGCTGGAGGTATTCGTCGTGTGCTGCCCGAAAGACCTCACGATGTTCGAGGACGCACTCAAGACGAGCGGCTACGAAGGACGCTTCATCGTGCGCGAGCTGATCGAGCTGATTGCAGAGAGTCTGACGGAAGTCGACGGCAATGCCCCGCCTGCGGACGATGTCCGCGTGACGGCCGACGTCTGATGCGTGCCGCGCGATAACCGCCATGACGACCTTTCCCCGCCCTGCCGAAGCAGAACCCTGCGCCGCGAACGCGGCGCGCGAGGGTGCGCGGCTGCGTCGCCACTGGCGGGAACTGGTGCGGCTCGCGCTCGACGCCTCCGATGTATTCACGTCCGCGATGCTTTACCCGCACGCGGCAAGCGCGGATCGCAAGCGGCTCGAAGCCCGCATGTTCGGCTCGCGCAGCGACCGGCTTGCGCTCGCGGCGTTCCCACACGCGCCTTCCGTGGCGCTCGCGCGGCTTGCCACGCTCGCCGCAACGGATGCAGATGTCACGCTCGCGACGCGCCTTGCCCGCAACGCCGCGACGCCTGCCGAGGCACTGCAAACGCTCGCCGCCGCGTTCGTCATGAATCGCGCCGAGGGCGAAGCCGACTATCGACGTACCGTGCAACGCGTCGCGCAACTGATCGCGCGGCATCCGCTGGCGCCGCCCGCGCTGCTCGCGACGCTCGCCGCGAGCGCCGACAGCATCGAGACCTTGCGCTCGTTGTGCGAGAACGTGGGCGTGCAGACTGATCTGCTCGCGCAACTGGCCGGTCGGGGCATTGAACCGCTGCAACGGCTGCTCGCCATTCACTTCGCGACGGATGCGCACACGCTGCATCAGCTGTGGCGGAGTACGCGCGAAAGCGCAGTGCGCGCTCAGGTACTGCGCCACGCCGCGTGCCCGCACGAGCTGTTGCGCAGCATCCCCGCGTCCAGTCCCGAGCGGCGCAGTCTCGCGTTGAACGTGCGGACCACGGGCGAAATTCTGACTGCGCTTGCGCGCGACGACGACCCCGCCGTGCGGCGCGCCGCCGCCACCAATCCCGCCACGCCCGCAGGCGCGCTCGTTCTGCTGTGCTTCGATGCCGACACGCTGGTCCGCCGTGCCGTCGCCGTGCGTGACGACCTGCCGCTCAAGGTCGTGGATTGGCTTGCCGAAGACGGCGACGTGTGGGTGCGCAGCGGTCTCGCACGCAATCGCGCATGCCCGCGTATCTGGCTCGACCGGCTCGCGCGTGATCGCGAAGCGGATGTGCGCCGCTCGGTGACGCGTCACGCCTTGTGCCCGCCGCCGCTGCTCTCGCTGCTCGCGAACGACGAGATCGCGTGGGTACGCGCCGGCGTCGCGCTGCGCAACGAGCTTCCGGGTGCCGTGCTGCACCGGCTGATACAGGACACCGATATCGACGTGCTGGCGGGCGTTGCACGCCATCGCGGCACGCCACAGGCGACGCTCTCGCGTCTTGCCGAACATGCGTCGCCCGATGTGCGGCGGGCTGTCATCCTGAATCGTCATACGCATCGGCGTGTGTTGCTGCCGTTGCGCGACGAATCGTATCCGCTGCACCGCGTGCTCGTGTTCATGCATCCCAGCCTGACCGACGCGGACCGCTGGCGCATGCGCTTCGAACCTGACACGGAGGCCCGCGCGCGCATGTTCGGCCATCTCGCCGGCTCACTTGCCGCAGCACTCGATCGCCAGCGTCAGCACAGCGCGCCCGCTGACGCAGCCGACACACCTGACACACCTGACACACGCACACATCAACTGACCACATCAGTGGAGGAGGCAGGATGAAGATACTCGTCACCATCAAGCAAGTCGCGTCACTCGATGAAGATTTCGAGCTGCGCGACGACGACCGCGATGTCGAAGCAGACTTTCATGTTTTCGACCTCAACGAATGGGATCACTACGCGCTCGAAGAAGCACTGCGTCTGAAGGAGAGCGGCAATAGCGACGCCATCGAGGTCGTAGTCGTCACCGTCGGTCCCGACCGGGCCGACGAAGAACTGCGCAAGTGTCTGGCCAAGGGCGCGGATCGCGCGATCCGCGTCTGGAGCGACGAACTGGAAGAAGCGGACCCGATCGGCATTGCCCGCGCGCTTGCTGCGCTTGCGCGCCGCGAAGCACCCGACATGATCTTCGCCGGCGTGCAGGCCTCCGACCACGCCTATGGCGCTACGGGCATGGCGCTCGCCGGCCTGCTCGACTGGCCGCACGCGGCTGTCGTGGCGGGTCTGGAGTACACGCCCGGCGCGGGCACGGCGAGCGCGCGGCGCGAGCTCGAAGGCGGTGCGTACGCGAATGTCACCGTGCAATGTCCCGCCGTCCTGACGCTGCAACTCGGTATCAATACGCCGCGCTACGCGTCGCTGCGCGGCATCAAACAGGCGGCGTCGCGGCCGATCGAAACCATTGCGCCGGACGCGCTCGGCTTGCCCGCCGACGAAACAGGCAAGCAAGGCTCGCTCTCGCGCATCAGGCGCGTGTATGTGCCCGAACTCGGCCGCGCGCAGATGATCGAGGGCACGCCAGCCGAACAGGCCGCCCGCCTCGCGGGCATCATCAAGGAATTTCGGGGGGAAGCGTAATGAGCGGCATTCTGGTCATTGCTGAACATCGTCAGGGGCAATTGCGCCCTGTGAGCGTCGAAGTGATCGGCGCAGCCGTCGCTGCGCGAGAAGCGGGCGGCGAACGCGTGACGGTCGCAGTGCTGGGCGCTACGCCCGCCACGTTCGTCGACGCGCTCAAGCTCGCGGGTGTCGACGAGATCGTCACCGTGCAGACCGCGAACGATGCGTTCGACCCTGATACCTATCAGGCTGTTGCGCACGCACTGATCGAAGCACGCAAGCCGTCGCTCGTGCTGCTGCCCCATACAATCGATACGCTGGGTTACGCCGCGCCCCTCGCGGTCAAAGGGAACTACGGCTTCACCACCGACGCCTTCGGACTGGCGCGCGATGGCGAAAGCTGGATCGCCACGCGCTCCGGCTATGGGCAAAAGGTCAACATGGAGATCGAGTTTCCTGGCCGCGCCACGGTAGTCGTGACCATCCGGCCGGGCGCCTTCAAGGCTCCCGACAGCGCGGCGACGCCCGAAGTCAGCCAGTTCGACGCACCCGCCGTCACGCCACGCAGCCAGCACATTTCGTTCGAAGAGCCCGTCGCGAGCAGCGACGTGGATATTGCCGGCGCGGAATTCATCACGTCGATTGGCCGTGGCATTGGCGAAGAAACCCATGTCGAACAGTTCCGCGAGCTGGCGAGTTCACTGGGCGCGACGCTCGGCTGCTCGCGTCCCATCGCCGACTCCGGCTGGCTGCCCAAGGCTCATCAGGTCGGCCAGTCCGGCAAGACGGCGGCGAACTGCAAGCTCTACCTCGCGCTGGGCATCTCCGGCTCCGTGCAGCACATGGCGGGCATGAAACACGTCGAGAACATCATCGCCGTCAACACCGACCCGGAGGCGTCGATCTTCTCGATTGCGAAGTACGGCATCGTGGGTGACATCTTCGATATTGCAGAAGAACTGCGCGGACACTTCTAGGCCCGCACTATGGAAAACCCGGAATGTGCCTGCATTCCGGGTACATAATTATTTTTCAATTGGTTTAAGTTGTTAAACTCAAGCTCGCAACAAACTGGCAACAAAAACAATAAGCCACCGCTCGCACGTTCAAGACATCGCACTGCGCCACACCGCGCAGTTTATGCAGCCATGAGCCCAGGAAGAGCAGATGGTCCCTCACACAGTACTTCTCATCGACGACCACGCGTTGTTTCGCAAGGGCGTCGCGCAACTGATCCAGATGAACCCGGCGTTCGAGGTCGCGGGCGAAGCGACTTCGGGCCACGATGGCATCGAGATGGCCGTCCGGCTCAAGCCGGACGTGGTCCTGATCGACCTGAACATGCCGCGCATGAACGGTATCGAAACGCTGGAGGGCATGCGCGAAGCGGGCGTGGACGCGCGTTTCATCATGCTGACGGTGTCCGACAATGAGCGCGACGTGGTGGCCGCGTTGCGCGCGGGCGCGCACGGCTATCTGTTGAAGGACATGGACCCCGAAGACCTGTGCATATCGCTGCAAAAGGCGCTCAAGGGTACGGCCGTCCTCAGCGAGTCCGTCACGGGCAGTCTCGTTCATGCGCTCTCGGGCGGCCAGCGTATTCCCGCGGCGCAGAACGATCTGACGGCACGCGAGGTCGAAGTGTTCGACCATCTGGTGGCTGGCCTGTGCAACAAGGCCATCGCGCGCAAGCTCGATATCAGCGTGGGGACCGTGAAGGTTCACGTCAAGCACGTATTGCGCAAGCTCGATCTTCACTCGCGTCTTGAAGCCGTCCTGTGGCAGCAGGAGCACGGCTCGCGTTCGCACCACTGATGCAGCGGGGCGCCTTCGCGCCGCCCTGCTTTCCCTTCGTTTGACCGCTTCGGCCGCGTTCGCCACGCACGCGGCAGCGACGTGCTGCGCGTTCGCCTGCCATGTCGCGGCCCCACTCTCGTTTACCTCTACTCCCCGGGAGGTAGTCCATCAAGGCTGATTGTCACGCCGAATTGGATTGCCAATAATGGGCTTCAATGTGGCGAGCATGTCCGCATGCATGACCGCCCTCGTTTTTCCCGGAGATGTCCACCATGTCGTCATGCCAGCCGCTCGCGGAAAAGGGTCACCAGGTCGAAGCCATCATGCGCGAGCGTGTTCGTGACGGATTCGCTCCGAGCGCGCCCGTGGTCCGCTCATGGACGCGTTGCATCGAAGACTATGGACTCGATCCTGACGTGTGCGTGGCGCCACCCGTGATGACGAGCGCGGAACTTGCGCTGCGCCGCGAGCAGAGCGCCGAACTGATCGACTGCGCGAAGCTCGAAATGGCGACGCTCTATCAGCAACTCGGCGATCCCGAACTCGCCGTCGTGATGACGGACGCGGATGGCGTCATCCTGCATCTCGCGTCGTCGCCCGAATTCGCAGGCGAAGTCGAAGACTGGGGATTGTGCGCGGGCGCCATATGGAACGAGCGGGAAGCCGGCACCAACGGCATGGGCACCTGTCTCGCCGAAGGCAAAAGCATCGCCGTGCGCCAGCACGAACACTTCTACCGGCGCTACACCACGCTGACTTGCGCGGCCGCGCCCGTATTCGACGAACGTGGCACGATCGCTGGCGTGCTCGACGTCACGAGCCGCTCACCGCTATTGCAGCAACATTCGCTGGTGCTGGTCGGCATGTCCCGGCAGATGATCGAAAATCGCTTGCTCGATGCACGTCATACGCAGGCCTACCGGATCCAGTTTCACAGCCGCCCTGAGTTCGTCGGCACGCTGCACGCGGGCAAGCTCACGGTCGATGAAGACGGCACGATACTCGGCGCGAATCGCAGCGCACTCGTGCAACTGGGTTTCGTGACGCTCGATGAGATCGCAGGCCAATCCGTTACCGAAATCTTCAATGCATCGCTGAATGAGATCGTGGCGCGCAGTACACGCAGTTCGTTTTATCCCGTCGCGATCTATCGCACGCATGGGTCGAGCCGCTTTTTTGTCGTCGCGCAGGAACCACGAGATCGCGCCGCAAGCGACACGATCTCACCGGCGCCTGCCACCGCTTCGTTCGATGACACGGCGCCCGATCAACCCGCGACGCCCGCACCCGCCCGACGGCCAACGCGTATCACCCGGCCTACAGGCGCATCGCGTGTCGAATTCGGCGACGCGCAGATTGCCAGCCAGTTCGATCTTGGCGCACGCGTGATAGATCGCGGCATTTCCGTGCTGGTTCACGGCGAGACGGGCAGCGGCAAGGAAGTGTTCGCCAATGCGCTGCATGCGGCCAGCGAGCGCAACAGTGGTCCGTTTGTCGCCGTCAACTGTGCTTCGTTGCCGGAACATCTGATCGAGAGCGAACTGTTCGGCTACCGGGCCGGCGCCTTCACGGGCGCGCAACGCGAAGGGCGACGCGGCAAGATCCTGCAAGCCGATGGCGGCATGCTCTTTCTCGACGAGATCGGCGACATGCCGCTCGCGTTGCAGGCGCGCCTGTTGCGGGTGCTGGAAGAACGCGAGGTCACGCCACTCGGTTCCGAAACCGTCGTCAAGGTAGACTTTCAGCTCGTGAGTGCGAGCCACCGTGATCTGGCGGAACTGGTTGAAAGCGGTCAGTTTCGCGAGGATCTGTACTACCGCCTGAACGGCGTGATGCTCGAACTGCCTCCGCTGCGCGCGCGCAAGGACAAGCTTGCGTTGATCCGCCATCTGCTCGAAAAAGAGAACACCCCTGCCCTGCGGATTTCAGCCGACGTGCGTCAGATTCTGCTCGATAGCGACTGGCCCGGGAATATCCGCCAGCTTCGCAACGTGCTGCGCACGGCGGTCGCTCTTTGCGATGGCGATGAACTCACCACCGCCCATCTGCCCGCCTGGCTCGTGCAGAGGGAAAAGAACCTGAATCGCCAGCCAGCTGCAAGTACAGCATCCGTGCCGCAAGAAGCCGATGATGACACCGACGCAGAAGGCGAAACAAACCTCGCCGCGCCGCTCAATGCAATCTTGCAGGCCGAACGCGAAGCCCTGCTCGCGCTGCTGGACAAGCATCGCTGGAACGTGAGCCAGGTGGCGATCGCGCTCGGCATCACGCGCAATACGCTGTACCGCAAAATGAGGCGCGTACACATCAAGACGTGACGCGCCTGTCTTTCACTCAATTCAGCTGGCTTGCAGGCATCTCCTGCCCGGCGATGCCGTGATCAATACGCGTTGAGCCGTGCCATTTGCGCGGCCCGCCTATCAGCTCAGTCAACTCGGCGATCGTGTCGATCACGCGCATGCACGGCAATTCGCTTACCGGGTGGTCGCTGCTGTATCCATAGCTGACACACACCATCGGCATGCCTGCCGCCTGCGCCGCGAGCGCATCCGTCACGCAATCGCCGACAAAGAGCGTATGCGCCGGATCGACACCCAACGCCTCGCAGGCATGCAGAAGCGGATCGGGATCGGGCTTGTGCGGCAAGCGCGCATCCCCGTCGACGATCATGTCGAACCATGCGTGCAAGCCAAAGCGCCACATCAGCGGCTCGACGAAGCGCGACTCCTTGTTGGTGACCACGCCGAGCTTGAGGCCCATGCCGCGCAAGCTGTCGAGCGTCGATTCGATGCCGGGATACGGTTGCGTCAGTTGATCTTCATGGCGGCAGAGCTGGTGGTAGCACGTCTCGTAGCGGCGCAGAACGAGATCGAGCGTCGAAGCGCGCGCCTCCACACCCAACAGCGTCAACGCGCGGTCGATCAGTATCGCGGAGCCGCCGCCAATCAAGGTCTGCGCAACGCCGGGCGCGAGCAAGGGAAAACCGTTTTCGGTCAGCGCCCGGTTGAGCGCATTGCCGATGTCCGGCGAGGTATGCAACAGCGTGCCGTCGAGATCGAACAGCACGGCATCGATCGGCAGATTGCGCGGCATGACTTGCATGAGTGTGTCTCCTGTTGACAGCTAGGGTGTACTTTCCGGCAGAGCGTTCAGGCCGCCCGCTTCTGGCGGTCGATCATCTGCAGGATCATGGGCGTGAAGATCAGTTGCATCGCGAGCCCCATCTTGCCGCCCGGCACGACGATGACATTGGGCCGGCTCATGAAGGAGTCGTGCAGCATCGTCAGCAGATAGGGAAAGTCGATTCCCTTCGGGTTGGTAAAGCGGATGACGACAAAACTCTCGTCGGCGCTCGGAATGTCGCGGGCGGTAAAGGGGTTTGACGTGTCCACCGTCGGCACGCGCTGAAAGTTGACATGCGTACGGCTGAACTGAGGACAGATATGGTGAGCGTAGTCCGGCATCCGGCGCAAGATCGTGTCCATCACGGCTTCCTGCGAATAGCCGCGCAGTGTCTTGTCCCGATGCAGCTTCTGAATCCATTCGAGGTTGATGATGGGGACGACGCCCACGAGCAGATCGGCGTGTTGCGCCACATCGATGCCGCGGCCGACGAAACCGCCGTGCAGTCCCTCGTAGAAAAGCAGATCGGTAGGCGGCTCGATGTCCGTCCACGGCCCGAACATGCCGGGTTCGAGATCGTATTCCGCCGCTTCCGCCTCGTCGTGCAGATACTTGCGCACCCGCCCTTTCCCCGTTGCCGCGTACTCGCAAAACAACGCCGCGAGTTCCTCCAGCAGGTTCGCTTCCGGGCCGAAGTGACTGAACTGGCGGCGGGTTTCCTCCGCCTCTTTCATCGCGACGCGCATCGCGGCACGGTCAAAGCGATGGAACGCATCGCCTTCGACAATCTGCGCATTGAGCTTCTCGCGCCGGAAGATGTGCTGAAAGCTGTTCATCACGGTCGTCGTCCCTGCCCCGCTCGAACCCGTTACCGCGACAATCGGATGTTTGATCGACATGCTCTCACTCCATCTTGCAGTGCTTCGCGCATGAACCCGCACGCGCTACACGCGCGCCTCGGGACGAAACAACGAGCGCTCGTTGAAGAGCGGCGACGTGAACGGCGCGTCCTCGCCTCGCTCGTGCTCGCGGTGGTAGCGCTCGATCCGCTCGACTTCGCGCTGCGTGCCGAGAAACATCGGCATACAGCCATGCGTATCGGCCGCGACGTCGAGCACCCGCACGCGCCCGGTGCTGGCGCATCCCCCCGCCTGCTCGACGAGCCACGCCAGCGCCTGCGCCTGATACAGCAGCGGCTGACGCGAGGCGCGCGGCGCGCAGCGACTTGCGCGCGGATAAAGACACAGGCCGCCGCGCAACAGCGTGCGATGCGTATCGGCGACCAGCGACGCAATCCAGCGCGTGTCGATGTCGCGCTGGCGTACGCCCGCGCTGCCGTCCCTGCACTCGCTCACATAGCGCTGCACGGGCGGCTCCCAGAAGCGCTCGTTGCCGCCGTTGATCGCCAGCTCGACCCCGTGTTCGGGCATGCGGATCGCCTCGTGCGTCAGCACGAATTCGCCGCGTTCGCGGCACAGCGTGAAGCCATGCGTGCCACGCCCGACCGTGATCACGAGGAGCGTCGCCGGTCCATAGAGCGCGTAGCCGGCTGCAAGCTGCTTCGTGCCTGTGATCACACATCCGCCGTCGGCCGTGCAAGCGCCCGCGTGCCGTATCGAGAAAATGCTGCCGAGCGCCGCGTTCGAATCGGCATTGGCGGCGCCGTCGAGTGGATCGGCGAACAGCACGTACCGGCCCGCCGACGTCGCGCGCACTGACTGCATGAACGGCGAAACCATGCCCGCGATCTCCGCGCTGCGCTCGCACATCGACGTCATCACATCGTTCGCGGCAACGCTCAGCGCGTCGTGAATCGAAGCCGTGGGTCCGTGCAAGACCGTCTGCGCCGCGCCAATCGCGCCCTGCGCAATGCGCGCCGCGATGGCTTCTACCGCCTGCGCGATCGCCTCGATCACGGTGCAGAGTCCGGCGGCGTCAGTGGCATGCAAGCCGCCCGGTGCCGCCGCGCGACGGGAAGCAAGATGGTCGGCGAGGAAACTCGACAGTGTTACTTGTGCAGGGTTCACGGTTGCCTCGTGTCGCGTTGATTGAACGGGAAGCCTGGTGCAATTCGTGCATTCATCGTGACTCCTCGATCGTCGGTTGCTTGCGATGACCACCTGGCAAACACGGTAAGCCAGTGGACCTTCAAGAGAAACTCAGTAATTTTTATTTGCGCTGTAAGCGATGCTTATCTGCTGCGGCATGGAGTCCTGATCATGCTTAACCTGCTCCGCAACCTCACGCTGCGCCAGTTGCAGATCTTCTCGGCGGCATCCCAGTACGAGAACTTCGCCCGGGCCGCCGAAGACCTGCACTTGACGCAGCCTGCCGTCTCGATGCAGATCAAACAGCTCGAAGAGGCCATCGGGCTGCCGCTGTTCGAGCGCATCGGCCGGCGGCTCACGCTCACGGAAGCGGGCGCCACGCTGTCGCACCACGCGAAGCGGATTCTCGGCGACATCAAGGACGCCGAAGATGCGATGCGCTCGCTCTCTTCGGCGGATGGCGGCACCATTTCCATCGGCCTCGTCAGTACCGCCCGCTACTTCATGCCTCGGCAAATCTCGCGCTATGCGGAGCGTTATCCGAAAGTCGATATCCGCTTTTCGATTGGCAACCGCGATGCGCTGTTGCGCCAGTTGCAAGACAACGCGATCGATCTCGCCGTGATGGGACGCCCACCCGCCGAACTCGACGCGCACTGCGAACCGCTCGCCTACAACCCGCACGTGATCGCCGCCTGTACGACGCATCCGTTCGTCGATGCACCGCGCTTCGACTTGCACGAATTGCGCCATGACACCTTCCTGATGCGTGAGCCAGGGTCCGACACGGCAGCCGTCGCGATGGAAATGTTCCAGCAGCATCTGTTCACGCCCGCTCGAAGGCTCGCGCTCGACAGCCATGAAACCGTCAAGCAGGCCGTGGTCGCGGGCATGGGCGTGAGCGTCTTGCCGCTGCACACGCTGCGGCTCGAACTGCTGGCGCGCGAGGTGTCGATCCTGCAGGTGAACGGCACGCCCATCGATCGCGTCTGGCACGTGGTGCATATGAACGCGAAGCAGATGTCGCCGGCCTGCGTCGCATTCCGGCGCTTCCTGATCGAGAAGACGGGCGCGTACCTGGAAGGACAGTTCGCCGACCTCACATCCCGCGCCCACGCCGCGAGTCCCTTCGCGCAGACATGAAGCAAAGTGTCACCGATTCTGCACAAGGTTCGACAGTGCAACTCGCTGCCCGCCTGGCGACCTGCTGGATATTCACGCTGCGTGCGCGCACAGCGCACAGGCGCTTGAAGTCGATAGCCGCGCACATGGCATAACGCTTGCGTTGAAGGCCCCGGAACAATCACCCGTCAAGGGATTGGGGAACGCGCATATGAGCCGACATGCGATGGCTGAATCGACTGCGAAGCACACCAGCATCGTCACCGTGAATGCGCCCGGCCGGCTGCATCTGGGGTTTCTCGATCCGGGTGCGTCGTTGGGGCGACGCTTCGGCAGTCTGGGGCTCGTGATCGGCGGCATCAGCACGACGCTCGATGCACGGCTCTCGGTCGACGACGACGATCACTACACCGCCGAGCCTTCCGCTCGCGATGAACTGCCACGCGTGCGCGCCCACATCGAGACGCTGCGCAACCTGACGGGCAACGATGCGCCCATCGACGTGCGGCTGCGGCGTACGTTGCCCGCGCATGCGGGCCTCGGCTCCGGCACGCAGCTCGCGCTCACTGTCGGGCACGCGTTTGCTCGCCTGCATGGGCTCGACATGAGCGCAACACAACTGGCGCCCGCGCTTGCGCGCGGTGCGCGCTCGGGCGTGGGTATCGCCGGGTTCGAACGCGGCGGCCTGATCGTCGATGGCGGTCCGCGCGGGCCAGGCGTGCTGCCGCCCGTCCTCTCGCGATTCGACTTCCCGTCTTCGTGGCGCGTGATGCTCGTGTTCGACGAATCGCGCACAGGGCTTTCGGGGCCGGCCGAACACCAGGCGCTCGCCGCCTTGCCGCCGTTTCCCCAGGCGCTCGCTGCGCATGCCTGTCACCTGACGTTGATGCAGATACTGCCCGCCGTCGCCGAACGCGAGTTCGCGCCGTTCGCGCAAGGCGTGAGCGCGTTGCAGGACGGCATCGGCCGATACTTCGCCAAGTCGCAAGGCGGTATCTATACGAGCCCCGCAGTCGGGCGCGTACTCGACTGGATCGGCGCGCGCTACTGCGCGGGCGTGGGTCAGAGTTCGTGGGGACCGACGGGCTTCGCCATCATGGAATCGCAGGAAGAAGCCGAACACGCCTTGCGCTCCGCGCGCGAGGCGGCGGCGATCGACCCCGGGCTGCGAGTCGAGATAGTCAGCGGACTCAACTCGGGGGCCACCGTCACCTGGGCGTCGGCCCGGGATTGATCCACCTGTTTGACGAGGAAACATGGAACGCAAACACATTCTCCACATGTTCACGCCCGGCCGGCAGATGAGCCCGTTCGACGTGAACATGGCCGTCGACGCCGGATACCAGGTCGTCGTGCCGTACACCGACGTCGATGCCAGGATGATCGGACCGCTGACCCAGGATGCCATTTTCTCGCGCGGTCCCAAAGGGGTCGCGCATACGGGCATCTTTATCGGCGGACGCGATGTGATGCTGGCCGTGGACATGCTGCGCCTGTCGCGCGAGGCCATGGTGCCGCCGTTCGAAGTCTCCGTGTTCGCCGACCCGAGCGGATCGTTCACGACGGCGGCGGCGCTCGTGGCGAGTGTCGAATGGCAATTGCGCAGCACCTTCGACACGGGACTCGACGGCAAGCGCATTCTCGTCTTTGGCGGAACGGGACCCGTGGGGCTCATCGCCGGCGTGCTCGCCGCGCAGGCAGGCGCGCGCGTCGCGCTGGCCAGCAGCCGCGGGCTCGCTGCCGCGCGGGATGCATGCGAGCGTGCCGGCGCGCGCTTTGGCGCGCAACTCGAAGGCGCCGACGCGAGCAGCGCGGACGCGCTCGACGCGACCTTGAGTGCCGTCGACGTCGTATTCGCCACGGCTGCCGCTGGTGTCGAAGTGATGAGCGCGCAGCAGGTAAACCGCGCGTCCCGCCTGCTCGTGGCCGCCGATGTGAACGCCGTGCCGCCCGCAGGGATCGCAGGCGTCGGCGTGATGGACAACGGCAAGCGCGTCGGTCAGCACGACGCCCTCGGCATCGGCGCGCTCGCGATCGGCAACGTCAAATACGAAGTGCAGCAGCGGCTCTTCATGCAGATGCTCGCCGCGAAAGAGAAGGTCTATCTCGGCTTCGACGACGCGCTCGACATGGCCCGCCGCGTGGTCACCGAGCGCTCGTCGCTCGCCACGGCCTGAGGGCATCATGTCGCCCCCTGTCGTCGTCGTTGCCGCGCTGTGCGCCCGCATGCTGGCCGAATCGGCGCGGCGCGCGGGCTGGCGCGTGATCGTGCTGGATCGGTTCGGCGACACCGACACGCGGCGCGCGTCGGGCATGTGGCATCCCATCGGCGACCCGGCGTCGTTGTCGATCGATCCGCAGCGCACGCGCGAAGCGCTCGACGCCGCAAGTCGAACGCCGAATCTGATTGGCTGGATCGCAGGTGCGGGTTTTGAAGCGCATCGAGATCTGCTCGACGACAGGCGCATCGCACTTGCAATGATCGGCAACGATCGTGAATCGTATGATGCCGTGCGCGACCCGGTGCGTTTCTTCGCGCTGCTGGACGATGCGGGCATTCCTCATCCCGAGATACAGTTGCAAGCGCCCATCGACCCGGCGGGATGGCTTGAAAAGGATGCCAATGGAACGGGCGGCATACATATCCGCCATGCCGCGCAGAGGCATGCAACCGACGCATCGCGCGGTGGCCGGTATTTTCAGCGTCATCAGCCTGGCCGTTCGATGTCGGCGCTTTTCATTGCCGATACGCGCAAGGCCGCGATCATTGGATTCAACGAACAACTGATCGTCCCGCATGGCGGGCAGCCGTTCGTTTATGGCGGCGCGATCGGACCTGTCGACGTTTCAGATGCCGTGCGTCAGCAGATCACTGCTGCCGTGAATGCAATCGTCCAGCGCACGCGGCTCAAGGGGCTCAACAGCCTCGACTTCATTGTCGATGGCGAGCGTTGCTTCGTGCTCGAAGTCAACGCGAGACCGTCGGCCACGATGTCCCTCTATGAGCGCGGCTCCAATCGTTCGCTGCTATCGCTGCATGTGCGCGCATGCGCAGGCGCATCACTCGACGCCGACATGTCGAGCGCCGCCGCGCAGACGGCATCGCTATGCGGGGAGCAGATCGTCTTCTCCGATCGCGACCGCACGGTGTCGCCCGAATTCGTCCAGCGCGCGCTGAATCTCGGCTGGTGCCACGATATCCCCGTCACGGGCAGTTTCATTGCGGCAGGCGCGCCGTTGTGCAGCGTATCGGCTGTCTGTGCGCACGGCACCCAGACGGCCACAGTGCGCGCTGAACTCGCCGCCCGCGCGGCAACCATCGCCTCCATCGACACCACCAGGAAACCTGGCCATGCAGACCTCCTCCTCCCTCGCTGATGTTTCGACATCGGCGGCTGCGTCGTCTTCTACTCTGAGCGTCAACACACTCGTGCGGCCTTTGATCGCCAGTCTGCTGGAAAGGCACGCGGAACTGGGCATCGCGGTTCAGCGCGACGCACACGGCGTCACGATCATCGATGCCGGTATCGACACGCCCGGCAGCGTCGCCGCCGGCATCGCGATCGGCGAAATATGCATGGGCGGCCTGGGCCGGGTGACGCTGCGTGCCGCCGCGTCACGCAACGCGTCGGACGAATGGCCGACCTTCGTCGACATCGCCAGCGCGCAACCCGTGCTCGCCTGCCTCGCCTCGCAGTACGCGGGCTGGAGTCTCGCGGCCAGCAAAGAAGAAACGGGCGGCAAGAAGTTCTTTGCGCTCGGCTCGGGACCGGCGCGCGCGCTCGCCTGCAAGGAAGCGCTGTTCGAAGAACTGGCTTATCGCGACGTCGTCGCGACGGGCTGTCTCGTGCTCGAAGTGGACCGCGCACCACCCGCGGTCGTCATCGAGAAGATCCTGCGCGACTGCAAGCTGCAGCCGCGCAATCTCACGCTGATTCTCACGCCGACAGCAAGCCGCGCGGGCACCACGCAAGTGGTCGCGCGCGCGCTCGAAGTCGCGCTGCACAAGGCGCATGAACTGGGTTTCGAGCTCAACGACATTTGCGAAGGTTCCGCCAGCGCGCCGTTGCCGCCACCCGCCGAGGACCCCGTCGAAGCGATGGGCCGCACCAACGATGCCATCCTGTACGGAGGCCGTGTCCATCTCACCGTGACGGGCAATGACGAAGCGGCCCGCGAACTTGCGCGAGCGCTGCCTTCGTCGGCGTCGAAAGACTTTGGCCGCCCGTTTGCAGATGTATTCAAGGAGTACGAATACGATTTCTACAAGATCGATCCCGCACTCTTCGCGCCCGCCGAAGTCTGGGTGAGCAATCTCGCCACGGGGCGCACCTTCCACGCGGGCGCAACGCGTTTCGATCTTCTGCGTCCGCTCTGGCTCGAAGAGGTCTGAGATGACAGGCACCGCGCTCGCCGTCGCGATCATGACGGACGAAACCGGCTGGCATACGTCGCGCCTCAAGCGCGCACTGCGTACACGCGGCGCGACCGGCCGCTGCATCGATCTTGCCGATTGCCGCTTCGACACCACGCACGCACCGCACGGACTCGTGATTCCGGGCTATGGGCGCGGACTGCCCGATGCCGTCATCGTGCGAGGCATCGCGGGGGGAACGTTCGAACAGGTCACCGTGCGGCTCGGCATCCTGCACGCGCTGCGCGAACTCGGCGTGCCCGTCTACAACGACGCGCGCGCGATCGAACGCAGCGTCGACAAATCGATGACCACGTTTCTGCTGCATCGGGCGGGCATTCCGACGCCACCCACCTGGGTCACCGAATCCGCTCCAGTCGCACAACGCGTGTTGATGCGCGAAAGCGCCACAGGTCATGATCTCGTGATAAAGCCGCTATTTGGCTCGCAAGGCAAAGGCATTGCACGGATCGGTGCGAATGGCGAGGGTTGCGAACCGCTGCCTGCACTGAAAGCGTATGGGCAGCTCGCGTATTTGCAGCGTCTGGTGAAGCCCATCAGCACACCCGGCTACGACTGGCGTGTGATGGTGATCGGCGGCAAGGCCGTGACTGCCATGCGCAGGGTCAGCGAGCATTGGGTGCATAACGTCGCGCAAGGCGCGCACTGCCAAGCGGCGGAACTCGACGAACCGCTCGCGACGCTCGCCGAACGCGCCAGCGCCGCGCTCGGACTCGACTATGCAGGCGTCGACCTGATTCCGTGCGACGACAATCCGTACGGCGCGACTGTCATCGAAGTCAATGGCGTCGCGGCGTGGCGCGGGCTGCAAACGGTGACGCCGTTCGATATCGCGGGCTGTATCGTCGACGATCTGTTGAACCGCCGGATGGCGCTTGCGGATCGAGCAAGCCACGTCAAGGAAGTCGCGTGATGCTCGAGGCCCGCCCGCATCTGATCGAAGAAGCGTTCGTGTGGGCGTGCGAGCTCGACGTCGCCTGTGCGAAGCCCGGCAACGTCAGCTTCGGTGCGCCCGGCCACAGGATGACGGCCGATCTCTTCATCGCCAGCGCACAAGCGGCTTGTGCTGCGTTGACGGGTCGCGGTACTTCCGTGGGTGAGCGGATCGAACGCGCGGTGAGTCTGTCGATGAGCGCCGCCGGGTGCAATACCAACCTGGGTATCGTGTTGCTGTGCGCGCCGCTCGCGCACGCGTTCGAAGCGATGCAGTCGATGCACGCCACACCCACCGCGCACGATGCCCGCCTCGCGCTACAAGCTACCCTCTCCCGTCTGGATATCGCCGACGCACGCGCCGCCTATCGCGCGATTGCGCTCGCCAATCCGGGCGGTCTCGGCGACGCGCCCAGCCAGAACGTGGGCACCGAACCGACGGTTGATCTGCTCAGCGCGATGTCGATCGCAAGCGACCGCGACAGCATCGCGCGGCAATACGCGAACGGTTTTGTCGATGTGCTCGGATTTGGGCTCACGCAGTTTCGCGCAGCATTGGACGTTGGCCCCGTCGATCAACCGCGTCTGTTGCAAGCGGTGCTCAGAACCTGGCTTGGCTTTCTATCGCATTGGCCCGACTCGCATATCGCGCGCAAGCGTGGGATCGCGCTTGCGCGGCAGGTCAGCCACGATGCCCGCGTGTGGCATGCTCAGGCCGAGTTGGACCCCGTCGAACTCGCAGCATGGGACAACACGCTGAAACGCGGCGGTATCAATCCGGGCACGACTGCGGATCTCACGGTCGCGACGCTGTTTGCGGCTGGGTGCCTCGATCCGTCATTGCTGCGCGTTTCCTGCACGCCAGGCCCTGCTTACATTTGCTGAAATTTGTCGCATAAGGCCGACAAACATCTGTTCTGTTTGAATTCAACATCCTCATTGTTGGTGGTCACCTCATTCCCCATTCCTGAGGCGGTGTCATGCGGGGAATTCTCACGTTGCTGGCAGTCTGACGGGATCATCTGCGGTGTTCTCGCGGCAAGTATTCGGCTCGTGGCAACTGACGACAAGTGACCTGAAGGTCCAGCAAGGAATCGGGTTTTTTGGGATAGATATCCGTACTACGATGCTGAACGTGGCATGTTCTTCATACATAATCTCGCATATACGCATCGTTAGTATGATTAGTATTCTTGATAATTTTCCCGGTAAAGAGACTGTCACCGCGCGCAAAAGTACGCCGACCTGTACGCACGGCAAAAATCACAGGATGTGATTTTTGCCGTGGCACGTAGCGACGCCGTTCCCGATGGCGGTCAATATTAAATGGTGAAACAGATGGTTAATCTTCATGGCTATCCAGAAGAAGACCTCAAGGGAGACGACAGCCGGTGATTGAATTGAAGACCATAACAGGACGGCAGGCATATCACCTGAACGTCCCCGGCACGGACAGCGCGGCGGCGCTCTCAGTCGTTTCGTTCGAAGCCAGGGAAAAGATGGGCGCACCGACCGAGGTGCGCATCGAGTTAACTCACCCACTACAGCTTGCGCGCGCTGATTACCTGAACCGTGATGCGACGTTTTGCATCGTGGCCGATGACGGCGCTACCCGGAAATTCTCCGGCTTCATCACACGCTTCTCCTCGATCCGCGCCACGAAGGATTTCACGAAGTACGAAGTTGTCTTGAAGTCGCATTTCGCGCGACTGGAGGCGGTGACGCGCAGAAAAATCTTTCAGCACGCCAGTACACCGGACATTATCGCGGCGATCCTGCGCGGCCATGGATTGAGGGACCACCAGTTCCTGTTCCGTCTGCGTGGCCGGTATCGCACGCACCCGTTCCGCATGCAGCACCAGATGAATGATCTGGCCTATGTCCACATGCTGATGGAAAAAGCCGGCATCTATTGCTATATCGTGGAAACGGCATACGGCGACCAGGTTGTATTTGGCGATGACCTTGACCATTACCTCTACGTCGATTCGCAAGTAGTGGTGCCGTACCGCGAGACGGCAGGTCTGGAAGCGGGTGGCGTCGAGGCAGTGACGGCAATCAGGACCCATGCCGTCACCGTGCCGCAGTCGTTCATGGTCGCGGACTACAACCCCGAACAGGCCTGGGAACGCTTTCGCGATACGGCCAACATTGCGCCGCAGGACCCGACGACATATGGCCAGCCGTATATCTACGGCACACATCACCTGGACCAGGACGGCGCGAAGTGGGAAGCGCAGTTACGCCACGAGGCGGCTGTTGCCTGGCAGGTTGTGTACGAGGGCGATACTACCGTGCTAGCGTTGCAGCCGGGACGCGTGCTAACAACGGATATTGTCCTGCCCGATGCGCTGAACGGCCAGGTGATTGTGGAGGTGACACACCGCGGCGCGCGCGACGTGTCCTACACGAACACGTACAAGGCGATTCCCGCGGACCGGCGTTTTCGTCTCAGACTCGAACCCGACAATTGGGCCAAAGTGATTGGCACACTCAGCGCCCGGGTCACAAGCCCGGACAAATACAAATATGCCTACATAACCGCCGACGGCCACTACACGGTCCGTTTTGATGCCGACTTCGAAAAATGGCCCAACGGCGGCGAAAGTGTGCCGCTGCGCCTCGCCAAACCCTTCGCCGGCAAGTTGCAAACCGGGATGCATTTCCCTGCGCTGGACGATGCCGAAGCCGTGATTACATGCCGGGACGGCGACCCGGACAAGCCGGAAATTGTTGCATTCCATCACCATAGCCAGGCGAGCGATTTGGTGATGAGTGACCGGCGCTGGCTCTCGCGCAACATGATCCGCACGCAAGCGAATAACAAGCTTCGCATGGAAGACTGGGCGGGCCAGGAAGGTATCAAGGTCAGCACAGAGCATTCGGGCAAGTCACAACTGAACCTCGGCTACCTCGTCAATAACAAGCTGGAGTACAGGGGCGAAGGCTATGAGCTGAGGTCTTCAGGCTACGGCGTAAGCCGCGCGGGCAAGGGCCTGCATCTGACGACCTACGACCGGCCCGGCGCCACCGGCAAGCAACTCGACATGCGGGAGACCATCGCGCAGCTTGAAAGCGCGTTGGCGACCGCCAAGGCGTTGGCGGCGTGCGCCAGCAGCGCGAAGGCTGAGCCAGCCGACACCGATGCACAGCAGCAGATGAAAGAGGATTTCGACGCCCTGACGAAGCCGGGGTTGCTCATGAGCACTCCCGCGTCGGCGGGGATCGTCGCGGGCGGCAGCGTGCAGCTTTCGGCGCAGAACGACATTTCAGTCGTGGGCGGCAAGAACACCGACTGGAGCGTGCTGAAACGCTTCACGGTCGCGGCAGGCGAAAAGATTTCGCTGTTCGCGCAGAAGTTCGGTATCAAGGCTTTTGCCGCCCACGGTCCAATCGAGATTCAGGCGCAAAGCGACGCCATGTCGCTGCTGGCCGCCCATGATCTGACGATGGCGAGCGTCAATGGCGCGGTGCGAATCAGCGCAAAGAAGGAACTCACGCTCGAATCGGGCGGCGCGTTCATCCAGATCAAAGATGGCAGCGTTACCCTGGGCGGTCCGCTCGACCTTTTCATCAAGACGATTACGGTCCAGAAGAAAAGCGCTGCGTCGCTGAACATGCCGCTGGACTTGAACCACCCGGCGCTTTCCGGCCTGCCAACCACGCCCCTGACGTTGTATACGGGTACCTCGCCCGCGTCGCGGGCTGCGATTCCTGCAAACATGCCCTACAGCCTGTTCGCGGGCAGCACGCTAGTCAAACAGGGTGTATTGGATGAAACCGGGCTGGTCCGGGTGGATCACCATCCCACGACGACGCAGTACACGCTGAAACTTGTCAACGGCGCGAGCTACACGATTCCCGTTGACGAACAGTACCAGGGCAACGCAGATAACGGCGCGCTCGCCAACAACGGTCTTCATTTTCACGAAGGGGCGCCGGACGTCCGTTCCCGCATTGTCGATCGATCTGAACATCGCAGCAGCTACAACGAAATGCTCGATCCCGAGAAGGACGCCTGAACATGGCACAACAACCCATTGTGGTACCCATTGCGCTGTCATGCACCAGAAGCGCGACGATCACCCTGCCGTGGTTCGTGCAGAAAACGGAATACAACCCGGCTCAAGCCACGTTCAAGCCGCTCGTAAATGGGGAGGAAGCCTTTGGAGCGATCTATGACGCGGTGTTAAACGCAAAGAGTTCGGTCGATATCATCTGCTGGGGCTTTCAGCCGTCGATGTATTTCAAACGGGGAAGCCGCGGCGCATCGGTGCCGATCGGGCAATTGCTCGCGCAGCTTGGAGCGGATGGTATCAAGGTTCGTTTGCTGTGCTGGCAGGATGATCTGCACCTCGCGGAGCTGAGCGAGAACGAAGCGCCAGGTAACAACGCTGTCACGTCGATCAAACCGCTGTTGCCTGACTGGTTTGTTTCTTTACCCAAAGTATCGGATTTCATTTCGAAAGACTATCAGGCTGGCTGGGAGCGGGAGTTCGATATCGAATGGTACCGGCGGGCAAACCTGAACAACGTCACCAGCGGCAGGTATCGCGCGGCGAGTGACAGGGTTGTCGATTTCGCGTCCCGCAAGGGTGCGTTCAAAAACGTCGAGTTCGCTACGCGCGATTTCAGCCTGGACAACCGGGATGAGATCGATCACCGGATCAAGCTTCATAACGAGGCGGTTCGCCTGGGGAAAGCGGTGGGGACCGTTGGCAGGGCCGCCATGAAGGTCTTTCCAACTCATCATCAAAAGATGGTGCTTGTCGATTACGAAATCCCCGAGCGTGCGGTTGGCTTTGTGATGGGCCATAACATGCTCGATACGTACTGGGACCGGGACGATCACAGCCATGTTCGCATGCATCCCCAGATGGGCCGCAACGGGTCGCATCCTCGCCAGGATATGTCGAGCCGGGTAAGCGGCCCGGTGCTCGCGTATCTCAACGAGAACTTCTGCCAGGCGTGGGACGAGGCAACGGGCCAGACGCTCACGCAATCGCGTGCCGCTGTCGAGTGCCAGTTGACCTTGCGTCGTGATTTCGACACGCCCGTGATGGCGCAGGTTCTGCGTACGCAATCGCAGCATGACAAGCGCGACATCGCCAGTATGTACCTCCAGGCGGTGAACAACGCCACGAAGTTCATCTACATCGAGAACCAGTATTTCCGCTGGCCTGAACTGGCCGAGAAGATCAGGCAGGCGGCGGCTGCTCAGGTCGGCGCCGGGCGTGACCCGGGCAAGCACGGATCGATTTATCTGTTCGTCGTGACCAACTCGAATGACGAGGGCATTGGACCCGGCACCGTCAATACGTACAACATGCTCAACGCCCTTGGCAAGGCGGACAGCATCCCGACGATCGCGCGACTCGAACAGGACGATGCGTTGCAGGCTCAGCTGACCGCGGCGCGGCGCGATGCAACGGCCGCCAATCTACAGGTGAGCAACGCGTATGGTGTGGACGCCAACGTCAGTGCCATGCAATACCAGGAGGAAACGAGGGCGAGAGTGGCCTCCCTTCAGCAGCAGGTTCAGGACAATCGTGACGAGAAGAAAACACCGATCCTTCCTGTCGAGATTCCGGGACTCAAAGTGCAGGTCTGCACGCTCGTTGCACCGGACTCACCGCCTGGAAAATGGGACTACGTTTATGTGCATGCCAAGCTGATGATCGTCGATGACGTATTCATGACCTTGGGTTCCGCGAATATCAATCTGCGCAGTATGGCGGTGGATAGTGAGCTGAATATCTGCCACGAAAATATGGCGGTCACGCAGCCGTTGCGTAGGCGGTTGTGGAATATACATACAAAGGGGTTCAAGGACGGGGCTTCGGATATGCCGGACGCAGCGTTTAAGGCATGGACATATATCGCTAACCGGAACGCGATAAACCAAAAAAGTGGACTGCCGCCTATCGCCTCACTTATTGGCTTTTCGTACACCTCTGCCAAGCGCAGCACGGACGACTGAGCCATGATCCGGATCACGCTGACTATCGCGCTTGCACTTATGGCAGGCGCCTGTTCAAACAAGGAGAATGCTGTGCCTTCCCAAGCCGACTGGAGTACCGTGCGCGCGAACCTCGCGTTTACCTGCGCACACGAGGCCGACCATCTGCCAGCACTCGATCCGGCTTCTGACCAACTGTTCAGATACGGACGTTACCTGGAGAAGAAAGACGGACCGAAGGATTACAGCTCGGTGGCGCGCTATTACCGCATCGCGGCGGCGCACGGGCACTACAAGGCGAACAACAACCTCCAGCAATTAGTCTCGACAGGACTCGCACCGTCACCCAACGCGCCGAGCGAAACCATCAATCTCGCAGAACAGTTGGTCGCTGCTGGCATTCCGGGTGGCTACTATGACATGGGGCACTACCTTGAACTCGGCTTTGGCGTAAAGCAGGACCAGGAGAAGGCACTTCGTTATTTCCGCAAGGCTGCGGACCTTGGCAGTCCCGAAGCACAATTCTATGTCGGCGACCTACTTTCCCCTCGGGACAAAGCTCCTGAAATTTCCCGACAGATGACCAAATGTGCAACGGATCAGGGGTATGGTAAAGCGGCAAATTACTTGGGCATAGACCTCTCGACGATCAAGCTTTACTCTGAGGCCGTTATTGCATTTCAGAAAGGTGTAGAGGCAGGTGACACACAATCTGCATTCGCTCTGGAGAATGGATTCGATACCGATCCGTCGAACGCACTCTACTACATCGGGCTAGCCAACGATTTCGAGCGATCACGTCGATACAAACTGATCGGCAAGTTCATCGACGACAACGATGGTCGTAATCCCAAGGTGCCTGATATCGATCAGATCGTGCCGCTGCCACCCGCAAAGCTGCCACCGTGGGACGGAACGTTCCAGTGGCAGAAGGACCAGGACGCCGCGAAGCCGCCGCAGAAACCTGACGAGCAGCTTGTCCAGCGGCTTGCCCGCGAGAAGAATCTCGATCCCGCAACCGGCCTTCCCCTTGCGCCTGTCAAGAGCGCCAAGGTCGAGCGCGTGCCGTTGGGTACGACGGTACGCCCCGGCGAAGTCTGCCCGCAGGACGGCTACTGGTGCGTGCGGCCATTCGATGACTATCGTCCCGAAGCGACGCGCCGGTTCAGTAAGGGCGAGACAATGCCGCAGCTTGCCATGGACAATCCCCGTTCCATTCCGGGCCTCGACGCGCTGCTCGGCATGCGCAAGTATCGGGCCAACAGGGCATGGACCCTGAAGAGCTACATCGACCAGACGTAGGACTATGGGGAAACTCACGCGTGCAACTGAAAAACAAAGAAACTCGGGAAGGCTGTGCTACCTGGGCTGATAGGCGGCCCGGTGCTCGCGTATCTCAACGAGAACTTCTGCCAGGCGTGGGACGAGGCAACGGGCCAGCCTCTCACGCAGTCGCGCGCCGCTGTCGAGTGCCAGTTGACCTTGCGTCGTGATTTCGACACGCCCGTGATGGCGCAGGTTCTGCGTACCCAATCGCAGCATGGCAAGCGCGACATCGCCAGTATGTACCTCCAGGCGGTGAACAACGCCACAAAGTTCATCTACATCGAGAACCAGTATTTCCGCTGGCCTGAACTGGCTGAGAAGATCAGGCAGGCGGCGGCTGCTCAGGTCGGCGCCGGGCGTGACCCGGGCAAGCACGGACCCATCTATCTGTTCGTCGTGACCAACTCGAATGACGAGGGCATTGGACCCGGTACCGTCAATACGTACAACATGCTCAATGCCCTGGGCAAGGCGGACAGCATCCCCACGATTGCAAGACTTGAACAGACCGATGCCTTGCAGGCTCAACTGACGGCTGCGCAGCGCGATGCAACGGCCGCCAATCTACAGGTGAGCAACGCGTATGGCGTGGAGGCCAAAGTCAGTGCCATGCAGTACCAGCAGGAGACGAGGGCGAAAGCGGCCTCCCTTCAGCAGCAGGTTCAGGACAATCGTGACGAGAAGAAAACACCGATCCTTCCTATCGAGATTCCGGGACTCAAAGTGCAGGTCTGCACGCTCGTTGCACCGGACTCACCGCCTGGAAAATGGGACTACGTTTATGTGCATGCCAAGCTGATGATCGTCGATGACGTATTCATGACCCTGGGTTCCGCGAATATCAATCTGCGCAGTATGGCGGTGGATAGTGAGCTGAATATCTGCCACGAGAATATGGCTGTCACGCAGCCGTTGCGCAGGCGGTTGTGGAACTTGCATACGAAAGGCATCGGAGAGCAGGATGACCCCGAAGTCGCATATAACAGGTGGACTTACGTCGTCGCGAGAAATGCAAAGCATCAGAAAAGTGGACTGACACCAATCGCCTCGCTCGTAGGATTTTTGTACACCTCCGCCAAGCGCAGCACGGACGACTGAGCCATGACCCGAACCACTCTCATCGTGGCACTTGCACTGGTCGTAGGCGCCTGCTCGAACAAGGAGAATGCAGTGCCTTCCCAAGCCGACTGGAGCGCTGTGCGCGCGAATCTTGCGTTTATCTGCGCACACGAGGTCGACCATCTGCCGCCTCTCAATCCGGATGCTGACCAACTTTTCAGATACGGCCGTTATCTGGAGAAAAAGAACGGCCCAAAGGACTACAGCGCGGTGGCGCGTTACTATCGCATTGCGGCGGCCCACAGACATTACAAGGCCAACAATAATCTTCAGCAACTGGTTTCGACCGGACTCGCGCCGTCACCCGACGCGCCGAACGAAACCATCAATCTCGCCGAACAGTTGATCGCTGCGGGCATTCCGGGCGGCTACTACGACATGGGTCATTACCTCGAACTCGGATATGGCGTGAAGCAGGACCAGGAGAAGGCGCTTCGTTATTTCCGCAAAGCTGCGGACCTAGGCAGTCCCGAAGCGCAATTCTATGTGGGTGACCTGCTTTCGCCTCGGGACAAGTCTCCCGAGATCTCCCGGCAGATGACCCGGTGTGCAACGGATCAGGGACTAGCCAAGGCGGCCAGCTATCTCGGCATCGATCTATCGACCGACAAGCTATATTCTGAAGCGGTCGTCGCGTTTCAGAAGGGTGTGGCGGCGGGTGACACGCTATCGTCGTTGGCTCTTGAGGAAGGATTTAACGGGCCGCCTTCGTCGAATCAACTTTACTATCTAGCGCTACCTCATGATCCAGAACGATCACGCCGCTACAAACTGATCGGCAAGTTCATCGACGACAACGATGGACGTAATCCCAAGGTGCCTGATATCGATCAGATCGTGCCGCTGCCACCCGCAAAGCTGCCACCGTGGGACGGAACGTTCCAGTGGCAGAAGGACCAGGACGCCGCGAAGCCGCCGCAGAAACCTGACGAGCAGCTTGTCCAGCGGCTTGCCCGCGAGAAGAATCTCGATCCCGCTACCGGCCTACCCCTTGCGCCTTTCAAGAGCGCGAAGGTCGAGCGTGTGCCGTTGGGTACGACGGTACGCCCCGGCGAAGTCTGCCCGCAGGACGGCTACTGGTGCGTGCGGCCATTCGATAACTATCGTCCCGAAGCGACGCGCCGGTTCAGTAAGGGCGAGACAATGCCGCAGCTTGCCATGGACAATCCCCGTTCCATTCCGGGCCTCGACGCGCTGCTCGGCATGCGCAAGTATCGGACCGACAGGGAATGGACACTGAAGGCATACGCCGATCAGGCATAGCGTGTACATCGCTTCCCCGCACCCCGCTTCCGCGGGGCATCTTGCACGAGCAGACAGAATGCGAGCTATCAGAAACGCGAACTGTCGCCCACCCTCTCGCTCATTGGTTTTCGCATACCTCTGCCGCGCATGCGCAATGTCGACGAGCGCTTCTTGAACCGCATCAGGCAGCACCAGCACCTTGCCTTGCCTCGTTTAGGAAGGAGGCGGTTGCAAGAACGTCCCCTCCATCCCCGTTCTTTAGCGAAATTCCCAAGCAGCGCATACACACGTGCTTCACGCATGCAGTGCTCACGGCCACCGCACGGTCCGTTCGATCGTCACGCCCACCGCTTTCACGTTCGCGAACTTGTTCGGCTTCGCAAGCGACACGCGCACCCAGTGCGCGCCAAAATCGATGAGCAGCATCTGCGCAACCGACTCCGCCAGCGCTTCCAGCAATTGCATCTTGTGCGCGGCGAGCAGCGACTCCAACGCAGCGTGGACTTTGCTGTAGTCGATCGTATCGCCGATCCGGTCCGTGTCGCAGGCGTGACTGTGCGGCACGCCTGCCCACAGATCGATGCGCACGGGTTGCCGGTCGTGCAGTTCGTCGGGGTCGATGCCGATCACCGTCTCTCCCTCAAAGCCTTCGATAAAGATGAGGTCCATCTCGGATGAAGCGAGATGCGGCCGCTCAATCACATTCCTGTCGATCACGTTCATTGGGGTTCCTCATAGACGGTTCGTCGCGTGTTCTCATGCAAGAAGCGGCCCAGGCACGAATGTCGCAAGCGATTGGCATGAACGCCCTCGCAGGAACCCACGCGCATCGCGCAAGCAGGCCACGCCGCCGCATCAGGCGCGAGTCCCGGCCGGCAAGACGGCGCGTCACGCGGCAAGAGGTTGATGACGAGGGGTCGCAATATGTATCGCAAACTGAACAACCTGGCTGCCGGACCGACCATGACCCACACGCGCTCCTTGCCCTACGACATCGACACCGCCCCAGCCCGTTTTGCGTGGGCGTTGACGGGCTCCGGTCACGGGCTGGTCGAATCGCTGGAGATTGCGGCCACGCTTCTGCCGCACGTCGATCTGTTCCTGTCGCGCGCGGCGCAAGAGGTACTGCCGCTGTACCAGATCGACCTCGCGCAACTCAAGCAGCGCTTCCGGGTATTCCGCGACAACAGCGCGAGCGCCGTGCCCGTCGGAATGCTATACGACGAGACGCGCTATCACACGGTCGTCGTCGCGCCCGCCACCAGCAACACCGTCGCCAAATGCGCGTTCGGCATCTCCGATACGCTGCCGACCAACATGTTCGCGCAGGCGGGCAAGCTGGGCATCCCGGGCATCGTGTTCGCATGCGATACCCAGCCTGTTGTCGTCACGAAGAGTCCGCTCGACTGGGTAGAACTGCGGCCACGCAATATCGAACTCGACAACGTAGCGCGCTTGAGGCAGATCGATCATTGCCACGTTGTGTGCTCGCTGGAGGAACTGCGCGCCGCGCTCGACGCACGCATCGCCGACATTCGCATCTCGACGGGCGCACCCGACTCGTGCTGCGCGAGCGCCTGATGGAACACATCGTCTTCCTCACTGGCCGCCTTGCGCAACCCGGACTGGAGCGCGTGTTGCGCAGTCTCGTGCCCGCGCCGTTCAGCTGGGAGATTCGCGAGATCGGACTGCAGGTGGCGGCGCTCATGACAGCGGATATGATCCGCCGCCGCGTCGCTGCCCCGCTTGCGGCCGACCGCGTGATCGTCCCCGGCCGATGCCGCGGCGATCTCGACGCGCTGTCCTTACACTACGGCATCCCCGTGCAGCGCGGCCCCGAGGAGTTGAAAGATCTCCCCGCATGGTTCGATTGCGCGGCACGCCCCGTGGACCTGTCGAAACACGATATCGCGATCTTCGCGGAGATCGTCGATGCGCCCCGTCTCGGCGTCGATGCAATCTGCGCGCGCGCGGCGCGGCTACAGGCCGACGGCGCGGACGTGATCGACCTCGGCTGTCTGCCGGCTACGCCGTTCCCGCATCTCGCCGATGCCGTCCATGCGCTGAAAGCTCAAGGGTTCAGGGTCAGCGTGGACTCGATGGATGTGAAGGAACTGGTGCGCGGCGGCCGCGCGGGCGCGGACTATCTGCTGAGCCTGACAGCCGACACACTCTGGGTCCTCAACGAAGTCGGCTCCACGCCCGTGCTGATTCCGCGCAAGCCCGGCGACGAAGCCTCGCTGTACGACGCCATCGACATGATGATGCAACAGGGCCGGCCCTTTCTCGCCGACCCGACCCTCGACCCGCTGCCCTTCGGGCTTTTGAAATCGCTCACGCGCTATCAGCGGCTGCGCGAGCGCTATCCCGACGCGCCGCTGCTGATGGGCACGGGCAACGTCACGGAACTCACGGAAGCCGACACCAGCGGCATCCACGCGATCCTGCTCGGCATCGGTGTCGAATTGAACATCGCGGGCATTCTCACCACGCAAGTGAGCGGCCATGCGCGCTGCGCGATACGCGAGGCCGACGTCGCCCGACGCCTGATGTACGCGGCCCGCGAACTTCAGACGCTGCCCAAAGGCCTCACCGACCAGTTGATGACGGTACACGCCAAGCGCCCTTTTCCCGATACGCCCGAAGAAATCGCGGCGACGGCAGCGGCCATCCGCGACCCGAACTTCCGCGTGCAGGTGTCAACTCAAGGCGTACACGTGTACAACCGCGACGGCCACCATCTCGCCACGGATGCGTTCGCCCTGTGGCCACATCTTCATCTGGAAGCAGACGGCGCGCACGCGTTCTACATGGGTGTCGAACTCGCGCGCGCCGAACTCGCCTGGCGGCTTGGGAAGCGCTATAGCCAGGATCAGCCGCTGGAATGGGGATGCGCGAGCGAGCGCGGCGCGAGCGATCTGCTCGCGCAATGCGCCCCCGGCACGACACGCAGAAAGGAAGCCTGACGATGATCCACGAAACCATAGTCACGACCCTATCGCCGGGCGGCGAGCCGCATTGCGCGCCGATGGGCGTGCGCCACGAAGGCGACACGTTCATCCTGATGCCGTTTCTGCCGTCCGCGACATTCGACAACATCATTTCGACGGGCTGTGCCGTGGTCAACTTCACGACCGACGTACGCGTGTTTGCCGGCTGCGTCACGGGCCGCCGTACGTGGACGACGCTTCCCGTCCATCGCGTGCCGTGCATGCGGCTCGCCGACACGCTCGCGCACGCCGAACTGCGTCTGGTCTCGGTCGGCGGCGATCCACAACGCCCCACGCTGGTCATGGAACGCGTCGCCATGTGTACGGATGCGCCGTTCACCGGTTTCAACCGCGCGCAGGGCGCTGTCATCGAAGGCGCGGTGCTGGTCAGCCGGCTCTCCATGCTGCCGCGCGAGAAAGTGGAATCGGAAATCGCGTACCTCTCCATCGCCATCGACAAGACGGCTGGGCCGAGCGAACAGCAGGCCTGGCAGTGGCTGATGGAAGCGGTCGACGTCTTTTACGCGCGGTCGGCTGCGACCGCGCAAGTCTTTTCAGAGGAGGCCCTATGATTCGTATGCTCGCCAGTGTGCGCGACCTCGACGAGGCGCGTGACGCCGCCCAGGCCGGCGCGGATCTGATCGATCTGAAAGAGCCTGGCGCGGGCGCGCTCGGCGCCGTCGCAGCGCCGCGGATCGCGCACGTCGTGCAGTCGCTGCGCGCCGAGCATCCCGGCCTGCCCATCAGCGCCGCCGTCGGCGATCTGCGTCCCGGCGACCACGCGTCGCTCGAATATCGCGCATCGCAAGTCGGACGCTGCGGCGTCGATTATGTGAAAGCAGGCATACCCGCCGATAGCGCTTCGTTCGATCTCGCGCTCCGAAGCCTCACGTATATGCGAAGCCTGCACTGGAATATGGTCCCCGTGCTGCTGGTGGATAACGGCCTCGATCTGCGGATCGTCGAACGGGCATGCGAACTGCGTTTTGCGGGCGTGATGGTGGATACGGCCAGCAAGCGACGCGGCGATCTGTTTCAATGCGTCCCGCTGGCCGTGCTCGACAGCATGGTGCAGATCGCGCGCCTCCACAACGTGATGGCGGGGCTGGCGGGCGCGCTGCTCAGCAAGCACGTGCCGTTGATCCGCGCGCTCGGTCCCGACATCGCCGGTTTCCGGACGGCGCTGTGCGACGGGTCGCGCACCGGCCGGCTCAACGCGGCACGCGTGCGCGATCTGCGCGCGCAACTCCTGGGCTCCGCGCGCGCGGCAAACGATACCGGCTTCGAGGTACGGGCTCAGTCGGCTGTCGCGTGAAGCAGGCGGTCGCGCACGCGCGACCCGTCGTTCCGGTTCACGATGTCGACGGGATACGGCGCGTCGCGCGTGAAGCCGGCGAACGAGCGGTCGACGATGCCCTGCGCCGCATAGGCTTCGATCGTGCGCGCGGGTTCGACCTCACACGACTTCACGATCACGAGCCGTTCGGCGTTCAGCCGGTTGGCGAGCCATGCGGCGAGACTGTCCGAACTGACATCCCACGTGGTCAGCCGGTTGGGTTCCTGAAACAGCAGGTCGAGCGGCGCCCACACGGCGACGCGCCCGGCGCGTAACGCCTCGCGAATCTGCGCATCCGTCGCAGCGATCACGAGGCGACGGCACAGGCCCTGCATCATCAGCGCGTATTGCGCCATCCCGAGCACGGCCATGTTGTGCGCGGCGACATCGTCGAAACGCCAGACGGCCTGATGCTCGCGTGCCTGGTCGGCGAAGTCGCCGCCGCCCGGCACGATCACGACCCGTCCACCGCCGAATTCGCTCAGGTGCTGCAGCCATTCTTTGAGCAACGGGTCACGGCTCAGACTGCCGCCAATCTTCACCACCCACATAGGCGCTCCGTGTGCGGAGATGGTAGTTGTTCAGACCGTTGCGTCGGCCATGTGCGCTTCGTCGGCGCGCAGAAGGGCGACAGCGACGGCTGGCGCACAGACCTGCGCCCAGCCGGCAGCCGTTTCGTCCGCTTTCGTTAGCGAAGAGAAGGCGATCACATCGCGCCCGAACTGCGCCGCAAGCTCATCCGCGAGGAACGCGCCGCAGCCCGCCGACACCAGCACCACATCGTGCCCCAGCCCGACGCGCCCGAGCACCTGAGCGAGATTCGTCGACAGATGCGCAAGCTGTGCCTTGCGCCATTCGCGAGCGAAGCTCTCCCAGTCGGCCATCGATGCATCGCGCGCATCGCGCCCGATCATGCGAGCAAGACGCTGGCAGCTTGCCATGCGATCCTTCGCGCCGCCGTCGGCCGTGGGATGCTGGTCGTGCAGTGGGTCGAGTTCACGCGTCAGACGGTAGACGTCGGCCGTCGTGGCAAACAGTTCGTTCATCACGTTGTGCGGTTCGCCGCGAAAGCGGATGCGCTGCGAGAGCGCGCACAGCGGCGTACGCACGACACCCTGATAAACAAGCTCGCCGGATTTGAGCCGCCCCGCGTCATCCATCGCGCGCGAAGCGAGCACGCCCTCGCGGATCGCAATGAAATCCGTGGTCGTGCTGCCGATGTCGACGAGCACGGCGGCGGGGACACGCGAAGCAATCAGCGCCGCCGTCGCATGCCAGTTCGCGGACGCGACGTCGGCCCAGTATTCGAGAACGGCTTCGTGCGGCTGCCATCCTGACCGGCCGGCATAGAACGAAGCGTCTCGCCCGAAGCGGCTCGCCAGTCTGCCCGCGAGCGCGGCGACGCCCGCCTCGCGGTTAGCGAAGATGTCCGCCATCTCGCCGCTCATCGTCACGGCATGCTCGGCATCACCGTGATCGGGCCAACGCTGCGCCGCTGCATCGAATACGGCGTCGAGGTGGACCATGCCCTGCCAGAGCGGACAAACCCATTGCATCACATCGGATACGCGCCCGGCCTCGATGCGCGCTGCCTTCACATGTGCGCCGCCGATGTCCCAACCGATCACGAGATCACGCGGCATAGCGCCTCCGGTTGAAGTCGTTATCCAGATCGAAGTGCTGCGCGACGATGCTTGCCGCGATATTGGATTCCACCGAGCCGGCCAGTGCGGGGTAAGCGCACGTCACGCGCGGATTGACTTCAATCACGACGGGGCCGCGTTCCGGATGCCACACGAAATCGATGCCCACGAAACCCGCCAGCCCCGGAAGCGCGCGAGCCACGCGCGCAGCCAGCGAGCGGCACGTCCCCGCCATTTCGCTCAACAGAGGAATCGCGTTCGCCGTCAGGCCTTCATAGGCGAGTTGGCCGTCACGCACGCCGATGTGTTGCCGGTTGATGCTGAGTAGCTCCGCGTGGCCTCGCGTGCAAAGCAGCGAGAGACTGAACGCATCGCCGGTGATCCATTCTTCCAGCGTCACGTGCTCGTGCGCGGCGGCGCGGCGCAGGAACACGTATTCCGCCATCCGGTAGTCGTGAAAGACGCGGGTATCGACGGCGCCCGCGCCGTCGTCGGGCTTCACGACCCAGGCGCTCGCATTGCACGCGGCATCGAGCGGTGCATCAACCGACCAGGCACGCGGCGTGGCGATGCCGGCCAGAGCGAGATACCGCGCCGTGCGGCGTTTGCTGCTCGCGATACGCACGGCCGCCGCGTCGCAGCCGATCCATCGGTCAGGTCCGACGGCTTCGCACAGCGCGCTCAGCACGCCGCCCGTCTCCGGCGCGATCACCCACACGGCGTCGTAACGGCGCGCTTCGGCCGCGATGAAGCGCGCCGGTGAAATCGCAAACGGCGCGTGACACCATTCGATTGCCCGCGACGTATCCGCTGCTTCATGGACTTCGTCATGACCCGCGACGCAGGTCAGTGCGATATGGCCTGAACGCGCGAGATCGCTCGCGACGGCATCGCGCATCGCCCTGCCCTGCATCCGCAGTTCCGGCGCGATCCATTCGTCCACGCAGCCATCGGCGCTGAGATATTCGTATAGCAGGATCTTTTTCATCGCTCGCTTCCCGTGCAGGTGATTGCGCTTCCCATCGGTCGTATTCATGTTCCATGCCATCGACCGATGCGCTGCGTGCGAGCAATGGTGTCCATGCTATTGAGACATGCGCGAACGAACGACGCGTGACAGTCTGCATCGCGCGCGGCGCAAAACACATCGAATGCGCGCCACGCATGCATGCCGCGCAATTCGCGTTTATCCGGTAAAGCGCAGGCGTTTCGCAGAACCACAACGGATGGCATATGAGTTGCTGATAGCCGGACATGACCTCTATCAGTTCGCCTATATCCTGGACGTGTCCGTTCTGCCCGCTGTTATGCGATCGTCTCTCGATCGCGGCGGGCGAGACGCTGACCCTGACGGGCACCGACTGTCCGCGTGCGACGCGGGCCCTCGCGCAGTTCAGCGCGCGTCCCGCACACGCACAACCGATGCACGACGGCAAGCCGATCGCATTCGACGATGCCATCGGCCTCGCGGCCCAATGGCTCGCGCAAGCGAAGCAACCGTTATTCGCGGGCATGGCCACCGATGTAGCCGGCACGCGGGCGCTGTATCGCCTGGCCAACGCGAGCGCCGCTATCATCGATCACGCCCACGGCCGCTCGTTGATGCACGGCCTGACGGCGATGCAGGACCGCGGCGCATTCACGACCACGCTTTCCGAAGTGCGCGCGCGCTCGGACCTGATTGTCTGTTTCGCGTCGACGCCCACGGCGAGATACCCGGCGTTCTTCAAACGCTGCGGGGTCGGCGCTAAGCCGGCCGATGCAACTGGCCCGGCGCGGCGCGACGTGATCTTCGTCGGCAGCGAGATCGACGCGAACCTCGAATCTATCGCGCAGCCCGGCACCGTCTCTCAACGCGCCATCCCGTTGCAAGGCGATCTGTACGAGACCATTGCGCTGCTGAACGCGCGGATCGATTCGTTTTTGAAAAGCCAGCCGATGCCAGGCAATGCGCCTGCACTCGAGTCGCTGGCCGTGCATATGCTCGCGGCGCGCTACGTCACGCTCGTCTGGTGTACGGCCGACTTGCCTGGCAGCCATGCGACGCTGCTGGTCGAAGGACTCGACCGTCTGACCAAGTCGATCAACCTGAAGACCCGCGCAGGCTGCCTCGCGCTCGGCGGAGACGACGGCGCCGCGACCGTCAACCAGACGCTCACGTGGATGTCCGGTCTGCCGCTGCGCACGGGCGTGCATCGAGCCGGTCTTGAACACGATCCGCATCGCTATGACACACAGCGGTTACTCGACGACCATGCCGTCGATGCTCTCGTCTGGGTCGCAAGCTTCGGCCCCGACCTGCCGCCGCCACAATCCGACATGCCGACGATCGTGCTGGGCCATCCCGGCCTCGCGGCATCGTCCACGGATCGTCACGGGCCGACGCTTTTCATGCCCGTCTCGACGCCCGGCATCGGCTCAGCCGGTCATCTGTTCCGCACGGACGGTGGCGTCGTGTTGCCGCTCGTACCTGTGTATGACGACAGCTTGCCCACCGTCGCGCATGTAGCCACGCAGATCGCGCATGCGCTGGCGGCACCGCATTCACACGCACAATCAACCGCAAAGGAGCCCGCCCGATGAGCACGTTCCGATTGCGCGGTGGCCGCGTGTACGACCCCGCCTCACGCATCGCCGGGCAGATCGGCGACATCTGCGTGCGTGACGGCCGCATCGTCGATCTGCCCGAACAGGAATCCGTCGATTGCGAATACGATGCCTCGGGCATGGTCATCATGGCGGGTGGCATCGACATGCATTCGCATATCGGCGGCGGCAAGGTCAATCTCGCGCGCCTGCTGATGCCGGAGGATCATCGCGGCCGCCGCGCTTCCGACAATCCACTCGAACTCGCCTCATGCGGCGACTGCACGCCGGGTACGCTCGCGACGGGCTACCGATACGCCGAGATGGGTTACACGGCAGCATTCGAGCCGGCGATGATCGCATCGAACGCGCGCCACACGCACCTCGAAATGGGCGACACGCCGATCATCGATCACGGCGCCTACGTGATGCTCGGCAACGACGAATTGTTCTTGCGCATGCTGGCCGGGCAGACCGACTACGAACGCCTGCGCGACTATGTCGGATGGTCGATTCACGCGACCCGCGCGCTCGGCGTGAAGGTCGTCAATCCGGGCGGCATTTCGGCATTCAAGTTCAACCAGCGCAGTCTCGATGTCGACGAGCACCATACGCACTACGGCATCACGCCTCGCGACGTGCTGCATGTGCTGTCGCGCGCGCTCACCGATCTCGGCGTGCCGCATCCGCTGCATATTCACGCCAGCAATCTGGGCGTGCCGGGCAATATCGATTCGACGCTCGCCACCATCGATGCGCTCGAAGGTCTGCCCGGCCATCTCACGCACATTCAATTTCACAGCTACGGCAACGACGGTCCCCGAAAGTTTTCGTCGGCGGCGCACCGGATCGCGGATGCCGTCAACGCAAACCCGAATATCTCCATCGACGTCGGCCAGATCATGTTCGGTCAGACGGTCACGGCGTCGGGCGACATCATGAAGCAGGTCAAGCAGGCTGCCTTCGCGTCGCCGCGCAAATGGATCGCGGGCGATATCGAATGCGACGCGGGCTGCGGCGTGGTCCCGTTTCGCTACCGTGAAACCAGCTACGTCAACGCGCTGCAGTGGACGATCGGCCTGGAGCTTTTCCTGCTGGTGAATAACCCCTGGCAGATCACGCTCACGACCGATCATCCGAACGGCGGCCCGTTCACGAGCTATCCGCATCTGATCCGCCTGCTAATGGATAAATCGTTCCGCGACGAACAACTGGCGAAGCTTCATCCCGATGTTGCCGCTCAGTCGCCGCTTGGCAGCCTGAAACGGGAACTCGACCTCAACGAGATCGCCATCCTGACCCGCGCCGCGCCCGCCCGGCTGCTTGGCCTGAAAGATCGTGGCCGGCTCGATGCGGGCGCCGCCGCCGATATCGCCGTGTATCGCGAGCATGCCGACCGCGAAGCGATGTTCCGCGCGCCCGTCTACGTGTTCAAGGACGGTGAACTGGTTGCGCGCGACGGCCGCATCGTCGCGACGCCGGTGGGCGGCACGCACTATGTCGAACCCGAATTCGACCGCTCGATCGAAAAAGTGGTCGAGGAGAACGGCGATGCCTATCTCGCGACCAACATGCGGCGCGCACCCATCAGCCGCGATGAACTCTGCCTGTGCGGCAACGGCGGACGTCTGCTGCCTGCCGCGTGCGGTGTGCATCGCCAACCGCGTGCGGAGTCCCCGTCATGAGCGATATCACTTCGAGCGCGGCGCCTGTCGTCGAACGTCCGGCGGCACCGCGCAGCGTGCGCGGCGTCGCGATCGATGACACGTTTGCCGAAGCGTTTCCGATGAAAGCGACGCGCCTGATCGTGACGGCGCGCAATGCCACCTGGGCACGCAACGCGGCCCTCGCGGCAACCGGCTTTGCGACATCGGTGATCGCATGCGGCTGTGAAGCGGGCATTGAGCGCGAACTGTCGCCCGACGAGACACCCGACGGCCGCCCAGGTTTCGCCCTGCTGCTGTTTTCGATGTCCGGCAAGGAACTCGCGAAACAGGTCGAGCGCCGCGTCGGACAGTGCGTGCTGACATGCCCGACGACGGCCGTTTTCGGCGGCATCGCGAATGGCGAGCCTATCGCGCTCGGCAAGAATCTGCGCTTCTTCGGCGACGGCTGGCAGATTTCGAAGCTGATCGACGGCAAGCGCTATTGGCGCGTGCCGGTGATGGACGGCGAATTCGTCGCAGAGGAAACGACGGCCGTCGTCAAAGGCGTGGGCGGCGGCAACCTGCTCTTCCTTGCGCGCGACACCGACGCGGCGCTCATTGCCGCGCAGACGGCTGTTGACGCGATGCGCACTGTGCCGAACGTGATATTGCCGTTTCCTGGCGGCGTCGTGCGCTCGGGCTCGAAGGTCGGCTCGAAATATTCGGCGCTGCCTGCCTCGACCAACGACGCGTTCTGTCCTGGCCTCAGCGAACTCGCGCTGCGCACCGAACTGACGGGCGATGTCCAGAGCGTGCTCGAAATCGTCATCGACGGATTGAGCGATACGGATGTGGCCGAGGCGATGCGTGTCGGCATCGCGGCGGCGACGGGCGCTGACGCCGGCGTGGAAAAGGGACTGGTGCGGATCTCCGCGGGCAACTATGGCGGCAAGCTCGGGCCGTTTCACTTTCATCTGCATCAATTGTGCGACGCGCCGGAGAACCGATGAAGCGCATCACGTTACGTCTGAAGCACGCGCCCAGCCTGCGCATCGACGCGCGCGACCTCTTGCCCGCGCGACTCGCGGAACTAAGCGCCGTCGAAATCGGCAGGATGGCGCTTTGGCACGGTAGCGAACCGATCAACGTGGGCGATCTGTTTGCCGTAGAGATCGCTGATGAAGCAACGCTCGACGTTCCTCAACTCAGGTTCGAGGGCGATATGCAACGCTTCGACCGGCTTGGCTCGCGCATGGAAGCGGGCCATCTCGTCATCGAAGGCAATGCGGGGGATTTTCTCGGCGCTCAGATGAGCGCGGGGACAATCGTCGTCGAAGGTCATTGCGGGAGCTTCACCGCCTGTGAGCTATCGGGCGGCCGCGTTGAAATTCACGGCAATACCGGCGATTTTGCAGGCGCCGCGTTGCCAGGCGACATGGACGGCATGCGCGGGGGCACGCTCGTGATTCACGGCCATGCGGGCGCGCGTCTGTGTGACCGCATGCGTCGCGGCACGACTGTCTTGTTCGGATCGGCTGGCCCGTTCGTGGCGTCGCGCATGGTCGCGGGGACGATCGCCGTTGCAGGCAGTGTCGGCGAACATCCGGCGTATGGAATGCGGCGCGGCTCGCTGCTGCTCCTCGATTCCGCGTGGCCCGCGACGCAACGCTTCGCGGAAAACGCCAGCGATATCGACGTATTCTGGCGGCTGCTGGTGCCGACGCTCGCGCGAGAGGGCGGCGCGTTTGCCATGTTGTCGCGTGCGCAACCTCCACGGCGGCTACGCGGCGATGTATCGGTGCAAGGCAAGGGCGAAATACTGCTGGCTGGGTAAGTGCTAAAAGCCAACCGTCACGCAAGCGCGTTCATCATTCGCCCGACACCCGCTCCCCTGCCTCATGGGCTCCGTTGATCAGACTGTCCCTGAACGCCGACGCGGCAGCCGAAAGCTGTTTGCTCTCGCGATGCACCAGATACAGATACCGGACGATCGGAAAGTGCTCGACATCGAGTACCTTGAGCCGAAGGGTTTCGAGTTCGGCCATGATCGTCGCGAGGGGCACGACTGACAGTCCCATGCCCGCCTGCACGGCCCATTTCACAGCCTCGTTGCTGCTCACCTCCATGCCTGGCCGAAAGCTGGTGCGGTGCTCGGCAAAGAAGCGCTCCATCGCGCGGCGCGTGCCGGAGCCGGATTCGCGCACCAGAAACGTTTCCCGCTCTAGCGCGCCCAGCGCAATGCGGCGCTCGCGCACGAGCGAGTGATCGGGCGGCGCGATCATCACGAGGGGATTCTTCGCCACGCGCACGGCAGCGAGCCCTTGCCCTTCGGGCGGCATCCCCATGATGGCGAGATCGGTCTCGTTGTTCGCCAGTTCGTTCAGCACGCACTCTCTGTTACCGACAGAGAGACTCACGTTCACGCCTGGAAAAGCCCGCGTGAACTTCGCGATCAACTGAAGCGCGAGCGGGTTGGTCATCCCGCTCACCACCGACACCTTCAGCTTGCCCTGCTTCATGTCGCGCAGCTGATCGAGCGACGCTTCGAGAAGCGACAACTGCTGCTGCAACAGCCGCGTATGGCTGTACAACTCCTTGCCCGCTGCCGTCAGGAAGACGCGCCGTCCGACCTGTTCGAACAGCGGCATACCGATGCCCGTTTCGAGCTGCTTCAGTTGCGACGACACGCCGGGCTGCGTCAGATGAAGTTCCTCCGCTGCGCGCGAAAAACTCAGATGACGCGCACTCGCCTCGAACACCTTCAGCTGGCGCAATGTCAGGTGCAGCATCTCGCTCCCTACCCTCCCACACACACGGCAAAAACGCCTTGATTTCACGCCTCAACTGTACCAGCGGAGGAAGCGTCCGCAATGCCCAAGAAGAGGTACTCCGCGAGGCGCGAGGTCCGGCTGGCAAGGCTCACACGCAAGGTTATGGGTCGGATAAGTAATGCGAATGAGTGTTTTCGGCGGCACGCCACTACCATCGTTTCAACAGGAATACGAAGGGGATACGGAAGGGACGAGCAGCGACGTCCAGCCTGTCTGGTTCATTAAAGAGAGGTTCATACATGTTCAGCTACAAAAACACGATTGCCGTCACCGACCCGGAATTGCGGCAGGCCATCTCGGCAGAAACGCAGCGTCAACAGGATCACATCGAGCTGATTGCATCCGAAAACTATGCGTCGCCGGCTGTGCTGGAAGCGCAGGGATCGCAGCTGACCAACAAGTACGCTGAGGGTTATCCGGGCCGCCGCTACTACGGCGGCTGCGAACACGTCGACGTCGTCGAGCAGCTCGCCATCGATCGCGCCAAGCAATTGTTCCATGCCGAATATGCAAACGTGCAGCCGCATTCGGGATCGCAGGCCAATCAGGCCGTGTATCTGTCCGTGCTCAAGCCCGGCGACACGATTCTCGGCATGTCGCTCGCGCACGGCGGACACCTCACGCATGGTGCGTCCGTGAACGTCAGCGGCAAGCTGTTCAATGCCGTGTCGTACGGTCTCAATCCGGATACGGAAGAAATCGACTACGAGCAGGTCCAGCAACTCGCGCAGACTCACAAGCCGCGCATGATCGTCGCGGGAGCTTCCGCCTACTCGCTCGTGATCGACTGGCAGCGTTTTCGTGCGATCGCCGATAGCGTGGGCGCGTCGTTGCTCGTCGACATGGCGCACTATGCGGGCCTCGTGGCGGCGGGGCTTTACCCAAGCCCCGTGGGCATCGCCGATTACGTCACGACGACCACCCACAAGACGCTGCGCGGTCCGCGCGGCGGCATGATTCTCGCGGGCGCGCAGGCTGCCAAAGCAATCGACTCGACGATCTTCCCCGGCATCCAGGGCGGCCCGCTGATGCATGTGATCGCGGGCAAGGCCGCCGCGCTGCGCGAAGCAATGACCGACGAGTTTCGTCAGTACCAGCAACAGGTGCTTATCAACGCACGGACCATGGCGCAGACGCTCCAGCAACGCGGCTTGCGGATCGTGTCGGGCCGCACGGACTCACACGTTTTCCTCGTCGATCTGCGCGCGAAAAACGTCACGGGCAAAGAGGCGGAAGCCGCGCTTGGCCGCGCCTTCATCACGGTCAACAAGAACGCGATTCCGAACGATCCGCAAAAGCCCTTTGTCACGAGCGGCGTGCGTATCGGTTCGCCCGCCATCACGACACGTGGCCTGCGCGAAGCGGAAGCGCAACAGCTCGCACACCTGATGGCGGATGTGCTCGAGGCACCGGCCAACGACCTCGTGATCCGCCGCACAGCGGACGCCGTGCTCGCGCTGACCGCGAAGTTTCCTGTGTATCGCGACGCGCCCGACGCACTGCGCCACAACGTACACGCGACACGGGACGACAGCACGGCCGCCGGTCACGCGGCGCACTGAATCACCCGAACGACTGATCAAGATCATCACCAAGGAGACAAACCATGTCGAATACTTCTGCCACGCGCATCCCTGGACGCAACATTCTCGCCGTCCCCGGTCCGACCAATGTTCCCGACGCCGTGCAACGCGCGATGGTGGTGTCGATGGAAGACCATCGTTCGACGAAATTCCCCGAACTCACGCATGGCCTGCTCTCCGATCTGAAGAAGATCTACCGGACCGCGGAAGGCCAGCCCTTTATTTTTCCGTCGTCGGGTACGGGCGCATGGGAAGCGGCGCTCACCAACACGTTGTCGCCGGGTGACCGGGTCCTGGTGCCGCGCTTTGGCCAGTTCAGCCATCTGTGGGCCGACATGGCGCAGCGCCTGGGCTTCGATGTGGAAATTCTCGACGTCGACTGGGGCGAAGGCGTGCCCGTCGAGCGGATCGGCGAGATCCTGAAGGCGGACCGTCAGCACACCATCAAGGGCATTCTGGCCTGCCACAACGAAACGGCGACGGGCGTGACGAGCGATATCGGCGCACTGCGCCGCGCAATGGACGACGCGGGCCACCCGGCCTTGCTGTTCGTCGACGGCGTGAGCTCGATTGGCTGCATCGATTTCCGCATGGACGAATGGGGCGTCGATCTGGCCGTGACGGGCTCGCAGAAAGGTCTGATGCTGCCGGCGGGCCTCGGCATCCTGTGCGTGAGCCAGAAGGCGCTGAAGACGATCGGACACGCGAAATCGCGCCGCTGCTACTTCGATCTCGCCGACATGGTGCGCACCAACGCCACCGGCTATTTCCCGTACACGCCCGCGCTTTCGCTGCTGTACGGGTTGCGCGCCGCGCTCGACCTGCTGTTCGAGGAAGGGCTCGACAACGTGTTCGCGCGGCATCACTACCTGGCTTCGGGTGTGCGCGCCGCCATCACGGAAGGCTGGGGACTCGAAGTGTGCGCGAAGGCGCCGAAGTGGCACTCCGATACGGTGTCCGCGATCGTCGTGCCGGAAGGATTCAACGCCGCGCAGGTCATCGACACTGCTTATCGCCGCTACAACCTCGCACTCGGCGCGGGACTCTCGAAGGTCGCGGGCAAGGTGTTCCGCATCGGCCACCTCGGCGACCTGAACGAACTGATGCTGGTGAGCGCGATTGCAGGCGCCGAAATGGCCATGCTCGATGCCGGTATCGACGTGCGGCCAGGCAGCGGCGTAGGCGCAGCCGGACAGTACTGGCGCACGCACACGCCGGGCGCGCAGGCCACGACGCATGCCGCGCCGCAGCGGGTGGCAGAGCCCGTCGCACGCCGCGCCGCCAACGCATGAACACAGCGCCATGAGCACGGCTGCATGAGCGCGACCGCCTGAACGCGCCTGCCTGAAGCAGGCGCGGCGGGTCGCATCCTTCCCGCCCACACTACGGAACGCACGACACCATGCGACACGAAATCGTTTTTCTCGACCGTTCCACGCTGAATGCCGATGTCCGGCGCCCAACCTTCGACCACCACTGGGTCCAGTACGCGTCGACCTCTGAACAGGAGGTCATGCGGCGGCTCGAAGGCGCCACCATCGCGATCACCAACAAGGTGCCGCTGCGAGCCGAGATGCTCGACAGGCACCCGTCGATCAAGATGATTGCCGTGGCGGCGACGGGCTATGACGTCGTCGATACGGCGTACTGCCGCGAGCGTGGTATCGCCGTCGCCAACATTCGCGGCTATGCGTCCCACGCGGTGCCCGAGCACACGTTCGCGCTGATCCTCGCGTTGCGGCGCAATCTGCTCGCTTACCGCAACGACGTGCTGAGCGGACGCTGGCAGCAGACCAAGCAGTTCTGCTTCTTCGATCATCAGATCCGCGACCTGCATGGCTCGACGCTTGGCATCATCGGCGGCGGCGCGCTGGGCCAGGGCACGGCGCAGATTGCGCGCGGCTTCGGCATGCGCCCGGTGTTCGCCGCTCACGACGCGCAGCGCGCGCGGGTGCCGGGCCTCGAATACGCCGAACTCGACACGGTGCTGCGCGCGTCCGACGTGATCTCGCTGCACGCGCCGCTCACGCCTGCCACGCGCAACCTGATCGGGCTCGACGAGTTGCGCAGCATGAAGCGCAACTGCCTGCTGATCAACACGGCGCGCGGCGGGCTGGTGTGCGAAGCCTCGCTCGCCACGGCGCTCAAGGAAGGACTGATCGCCGGGGCAGGCTTCGACGTGCTCAGCCAGGAGCCGCCCGTCGCGGGCAATCCGCTGCTCGAGCTCGACCTGCCCAACTTCATCCTGACACCTCACGTTGCATGGGCGTCCGACGACGCCATGCAGTCGCTAGCCGACCAGCTGATCGAGAACATCGAGGCATTCGCGCGCGGCGTCCCGCGCAATCTCGTGACCTGACGGTTCGCAAACCACGCAATCAAACGGAGACATCGACATGGACATTCACGAGTATCAGGCCAAAGACCTGCTGTCTGGCTTCGGCGTGCCGATCCAGCGCGGCGCGGTCGCCTACACGCCGGATCAGGCCGTCTACTGCGCCACGGAACTCGGCGGCTGGCACTGGGCCGTCAAGGCGCAGATTCATTCGGGCGCGCGCGGCAAGGCGGGCGGCATCAAGCTGTGCGAGACCTACCACGATGTACACGAGGCGGCGACCGCGCTGTTCGGCAAGCAGCTCGTGACGGTGCAGACGGGACCGGAAGGCAAGGTCGTCGAGCGCGTGTACGTGGAGGTCGCCGAGAAATTCGAGCGCGAGATCTATCTCGGCATCGTGCTCGACCGGAAGGCGGAACGCGTGCGCGTGATCGCTTCCGCACAGGGCGGCATGGACATCGAAGAAGTGGTGCACACCAACCCGGGCGCCGTGCTTCAGACGGTGGTCGAGCCGGCCGTCGGCTTGCAGCCCTTCCAGGCGCGCGAGATCGCCTTCGGCCTTGGCTTGAACATCAAGCAGGTAAGCCGCGCCGTCAACGCGATCATGGGCGCGTATCGCGCGTTTCGCGACCTCGACGCGACGATGGTCGAGATCAATCCCCTCGTCGTCACCGATGACGACCGCGTGATCGCCCTCGACGCGAAGATTTCTTTCGACGACAACGGCCTGTTTCGCCACCCGCACGTGTCCGAGATGCGCGACGCGGCGCAGGAAGATCCGCGCGAAGCGGAAGCCGCGCAGTTCGGGCTGAACTACGTGGGGCTCGACGGCGATATCGGCTGCATCATCAACGGCGCCGGCCTCGCGATGGCCACCATGGACACGATCAAGTACGCAGGCGGCGAGCCGGCGAACTTCCTCGACGTCGGCGGCGGCGCATCGCCCGAGCGCGTGGCGGCAGCGTTTCGGCTCGTGCTGTCCGATCAGAACGTGTCGGCCGTGCTCGTCAATATTTTCGCCGGCATCAATCGCTGCGACTGGGTTGCCGAAGGTGTCGTACAGGCGGCCCGCGGCCTGAGGGTGCCCCTCGTCGTGCGTCTGGCGGGTACCAACGTCGAAGAAGGACGACGCATCATCAAGGAAAGCGGCTTGCCCATCATCGCGGCGCAATCGCTGCTGGAAGCGGCGCAAAAGGCCGTCGAGGCCTCCAAGGCGCACCGAGCCCGCCAGGCCGGCAACCCCAGATAAGGAGAACGGACATGAGTATCCTGATCGACGAAAACACCCGCGTCATCGTGCAGGGCTTCACGGGCGACAAGGCGTCGTTCCATGCGAAAGAGATGATCGAGTACGGCACCAACGTGGTCGGCGGTGTCACACCGGGCAAGGGCGGACAGCTTCATCTCGAACGCCCCGTGTTCGATACCGTGAAAGACGCCGTACGCGAAACAGGCGCCACCGCGAGCCTCGTGTTCGTGCCGCCGCCCTACTGTGCCGACGCCATCATGGAAGCCGCCGACGCCGGCCTGCAACTCGTCTGCGTGATTACCGACGGCATCCCGGCACAGGACATGATGCGCGTCAAACGCTATCTGCTGCGTTATCCGAAGGAAACCCGCACGATGGTGGTCGGCCCGAACTGCGCGGGCATCATCAGCGCCGGGCGCGCGATGCTCGGCATCATGCCGGGCAACATCTACCGGCGCGGCAATATCGGCATCGTGTCGCGCTCGGGCACGCTCGGCTATGAAGCCGCCGCGCAGCTCAATGCGCTCGGCCTCGGCGTCACGACGAGCGTGGGCATCGGCGGCGATCCCATCAACGGCAGTTCGTTTCTCGATCATCTGAAACTGTTCGAGCAGGACCCCGAGACCGAGGCTGTCGTGATGATCGGCGAGATTGGCGGTCCGCAGGAAGCCGAAGCCGCGAAGTGGGTCAGCGAGCATATGACGAAGCCCGTCGTCGGCTATGTGGCCGGTCTGACGGCGCCCAAGGGACGGCGCATGGGACACGCGGGAGCGATTATCTCGGCAGCGGGCGACAGCGCGGCGGAGAAGGCGGAAATCATGATGTCCTACGGCCTCTCGGTGGCGCCCAGCGCGTCCGAGCTGGGTTCCACGGTTGCCTCTGTGCTCGAAGAACATGTCACGCGCCGCGTTGCCTGATTGGGGCTATGGCCCAGAAACACAACCCGACCCGCCGCGCGTCGAGGTTGTGCGCCCCTTCCCCGCGAGCAGGCATGCCGACGTCGACCGGCTGCACGAGCTCGCGATCGCGTCGGCTGCCCTGCCCGCGCTCAGCGCGGAAGACTATGAATACGCGGTTATCGAGTTGCTGTCGGAACTGTTGCGTGACATTGCGCGCGGCCGCCAGCCAGAGGTCGAACGCACGCTGATGGGCGAGTCGGCGCATGAATCGATGACGGAATTGATGCGCGAGCGGATGGATGATCGCACCGCGCGTGTGATTCTGAGGCGCATGCTGCAGGCGCAAGGCATGTGGTTCCAGCTGCTCAGCATCGCCGAGCAGAGTACCGCGATGCGCCGCCGCCGGGAGATCGAGATCGAAGGCGGCTATGACAGGTTGCCGGATTCGTTTGCGCGGGTGATTGCCGAAGCAGCCGAGGCTGGCATTCCTGCCGCCGAAGTGCGCGACGCGCTGAGCCAGATGAAAGTGCGCCCCGTGCTGACGGCTCACCCCACGGAAGCCAAGCGCGTCACGGTGCTCGAAATCCATCGACGCATCTACCGGCGTCTGATGGAACTCGAATCGCCGCGCTGGACACCGCGCGAACGCTACACGCTGATCCTTGCGCTCAGGAACGATATCGAGCTGTTGTGGATGAGCGGCGAGCTGCGGCTCGAAAAACCCACGGTCGCGCAGGAAGTCGCGTGGGGACTGCACTTTTTCGGCGAGACGCTGTTCGAAGCCGTACCGCTGTTGTTCGACAAGCTGGAGAGCGCGCTCGCGCGTCACTATCCGGGCGAGCGCTTCGACATGCCGCGCTTTTTCCAGTTTGGTTCGTGGATAGGCGGAGACCGCGACGGCAATCCATTCGTCGACGACAGCGTCACGCGTGCCACGCTGCATGAGAACCGGCTTGCGTGCCTGAAGCGCTACCGCCTGCGTCTTGTCGAACTGACGCAGATGCTGAGTATCACGTCCGAGGCGTTGCCTGTTCCGGACAGTTTCCATGAAGCGCTGGCGCGGGCACTGATGCGCAGCGGCGAAGCTACGTCGATCGCATCGCGCAATCCGGGCGAACTGTTCCGTCAATACCTGACGTGCATCTTGCGCCGGCTCGACGGGTCGCTTGCCAACGCCAGCCGGCCCGCCGACGGCACGCCCGTTCAAGGTGGCTATACGAGCGCCGACGAGCTTGCCGCCGACCTGCTGGTGATCGAGCAGACGCTCTTTGCGACGGGCAGCGCGCAACTGGCGCACATGCTCGTACGGCCGTTGCGGCAAGAAGTGGAGACGTTTCGCTTCAGCACCGTGCAGCTCGACCTGCGTCAGAACACGACGGTGATCGAGCAGGCGCTGCGCGCGTTGTGGCGCGCGACCTGTGGCACATCGGGCGAACCGCCCGCCAGCGACTCGCCCGAATGGAAAGCGTGGCTGCTCAGCGAACTGGCCCAACCGTCGGACAGCGAGCAGGAGCGGGAACGCCGCTTCGATTCGCTGCCATTCGACGAGGCACAGACGCTGCAGATTTTCCGCACGGCGCGTGAGATGCGCCAGCAGGTAGATCGCAATGCATTCGGCGCGTTCATTCTGAGCATGACGCATCGGGCCAGCGACGTGCTCGGGGTCTATCTGCTTGCCAAGGAAGCCGGTCTCTTTTCCGACGCAGCCGGGACGGAAAGCTGCACGTTGCCCGTCGTGCCCTTGCTCGAAACCATCGACGACTTGCGCCGCGCGCCCGAAATCCTGCGCGAACTGCTGGCCGTGCCGATGGTCCGCCGCAGCATTCGCGCACAGGGCGGCGTGCAGGAAATCATGATCGGCTATTCGGATTCGAACAAGGACGGCGGATTCTTCGCGAGCAACTGGGAACTGTCGAAGGCGCAGACGAAGATCAAGCGGCTCGGCGATGAACTGGGCGTCACGATCGCGTTCTTCCACGGACGCGGCGGGTCGGTGAGCCGGGGCGGCATACCGGCTGGCCGCGCCGTCGCCGCTTTGCCCGCCGGCTCGGTCAAAGGGCGTTTTCGCGTGACGGAACAGGGCGAAGTGGTGTCGTTCAAATACGCGAATCGCGGCACGGCGCAGTATCACGTCGAGTTGCTTGCGTCGAGCGTGCTCGAACATACGCTGAAGTCGGAGCGCGAAGAGGCCTTGCTGCCGAAGGGCGAATTCGATGAAGCCATGGAAGCGCTCTCGGGCGCGTCGCGGGCTGCGTATGCGAAGTTCATCGAACAGCCGGGCATGCTCGCGTATTTCCAGGCGGCCAGCCCGCTCGAAGAATTGTCGATGCTCAACATGGGCTCGCGCCCTGCCCGCCGCTTCGGCGCAACGAGCTTGCAGGATCTGCGCGCGATTCCTTGGGTGTTCGCATGGTCGCAGAACCGGCACGCGCTGACGGGCTGGTACGGCGTGGGCAGCGCGATCGAAGGCTTCCTTTCGGTGCGGCAGGAACGTGGGATCGACCTGCTGCGGCGGATGTTCGACGAATCGCGGCTGTTCCGGCTCGTCATCGACGAGGTCGAAAAGACGCTGGCCCAGGTCAATCTCGACATTGCGCGCGAGTATGCGGGCCTCGTACCCGATGAAGCGACCCGCGACACGATCTTCGGGCAGATCGAAGCCGAATTCCGGCTCACGGTGAAGATGGTGCAAACGCTCACGGGCTCGTCCGCACTGGGCACGCGCTTTCCGAAGTTCCATGCGCGTCTGCAGCGCCGCTTGCCCGCTATCGATCTCGTTAGCCGCCAGCAAATCGAACTGCTTCGCCTCTACCGTTCGGCACAGACGGAACGACAGCGGCGCGCGTATCAGGTGCCGCTGCTGCTGTCCATCAACTGCATCGCATCGGGCTTTGGCGCGACGGGCTGAACGCCCTTTGCGTCATGCCTTCAATGAAATGACTTCAGGAGAACCCGTATGAGTTTCACTGTCATCGAGCAGGCCAAAGCGCGGTTGCACCGTTCCGAGCTGGCCGTGCCCGGCTCGAATCCCGCGATGTTCGAAAAAGCCGCGCGCTCGGCCGCGGACATCATCTTCCTCGACTGCGAAGACGCCGTCGCCCCGGACGACAAGGAGCAGGCGCGCAAGAACATCATCGAAGGGCTCAACGATATCGATTGGGGCAGCAAGACGATGATGGTCCGTATCAACGGGCTCGATACGCACTACATGTATCGCGATGTCGTCGATATCGTCGAAGCGTGTCCGCGTCTCGACATGATCCTGATTCCGAAGGTCGGCGTGGCGGCGGACGTGTACGCCGTCGATATGCTCGTCACGCAGATCGAGGCAGCCCGCCAGCGCACCCGCCGGATCGGCTTCGAAGTGCTGATCGAAACCGCGCTCGGCATGGCGAATGTCGAGAGCATCGCGCAATCGAGCCGCCGTCTCGAAGCCATGTCGTTCGGCGTCGCGGACTATGCGGCCTCGACGCGCGCGCGCACGACGGTGATCGGCGGCGTGAATCGCGACTACGGTGTCCTCACGGACAAGAATGAGCGTGGAGAGCGCGAATACTACTGGGGTGATCAGTGGCACGCCGCGCAAACGCGGATGATGGTGGCCTGCCGCGCCTATGGGCTGCGTCCCATCGACGGACCGTTCGGCGATTTCAGCGATCCCGATGGCTACGATGCCGCCGCGCGCCGCGCTGCCGTGCTGGGCTATGAGGGTAAATGGGCGATCCATCCGTCGCAGATCGAACTCGCCAACCGCGTGTTCACGCCCGCCGATGCGGAAGTGACCAAGGCGCGCCGCATCATGGAGGCGATGGCGCAGGCCGCGAAGGAAGGCAAAGGCGCAGTCTCGCTGGATGGCCGGCTGATCGACGCGGCGAGCATCCGCATGGCCGAGGCGCTGCTCGCAACGGCAGATGCCATCGGCGGCGGCAACAAGCGATAAATGCAAGAAGCGGGCGGCCCGTCGAAGTTGACGGACCGCCCGCGAAAGTACAGCGCTTGAGCAATGCTTATCCGAACGCCAGTGCCATCGCTTCGCGTTCCTGACACAGGTAGTCGCCATGCACCTGATCCCATGCCGACAGAATCGCATCGGCGGCACGATCCGCGTCGTGCTCCGTCGTGGCCCACGAGATAACCGACAGCCGCATCACCGCGCGCCCTTGCCAGCGCGCCGCGCGCACATCGCAGATGCCCTGCGCCCGGATACGTTCGATCGCGCGCAGCGTCAGTTCGTCGGCGAGCGAGACGTCGTAGGCCGAACCGAAGCGCACGATCACCTGGTTCAACGCGACCTCGTTGAGCAGCGCAACACCGGGACCCAGCGCGAGGCGGCGCGCCATGCGCCGCGCCAGCGCGCAATGGCGTTCGACCATCGCCGCGATACCCTGCCTGCCGAGCGAGCGCACGAGCGCCCAGAGCGCAAAGCCGCGTGCGCGGCGCGAAAGCTCCGGCGTGTAATGCACAGGGTCGCGAACGCCGTCGTCGGCTTGCGGCAGATAGCTCGCGTTAATCGACATCGCGCGACGGTGAGCGGCGGCATCGCGCACGAACGCGCAGCCGGTTTCATAGGGTGCTTGCAGCCACTTGTGCGCATCGGCCGCCCATGAATCCGCGTCTTCGATGCCGGCTGCAAGGCCCCTGTACTGCGCGCTTGCTCTGACCCACAGTCCGAACGCTGCATCGACGTGAACCCAGCCACCATGCTCATGCGTACACGCGGCGATCTCGCCGACGGGATCGAATGCGCCGGTCATCATGTGTCCCGCTTGGGCGATCACGATGAGCGGTCCCGAATGTTGCGCGAGCGCCTCCCGCAACGCGGCGACCTGCATGCGGCCCGACTCGTCGGCGGCGATCCGGATAACGCGCCGCTCGCCGATGCCCAGATAGCGCAGCGCGGCCAGCACGCCCGCGTGTACGCCGTCGCCGACATACACGGAGATGGGCGGCGCGCCGCACAGACCGTCGGCCTCGACGTCCCAGCCCGCCTGCCGCAGCACGGCATCGCGGGCCGCCGCGAGGCAGACGAAATTGCTCATCGTCGCGCCCGTGGTGAAGCCGACTGAGCAGTCGCGCGGCAGTTCCAGCAAATCGAGGAACCAGCCTGCCACTACCTGTTCGGCGACGGCAGCAGCCGGCGCACCATGCCAGGTCGCGGCATTTTGTCCCCAGATGCTCGTGAGCCAGTCCGCTGCGACAGCGGCGGGGTGCGAGCCGCCCGCAACCCAGCCGAAAAAGCGCGGCCCCGCCGTGCCGAGCAAACCCGGCTCGGCAATGGCCGAGAGCCGCGCGATCACGGCATCGGCGGGCTCGCCTTGTTCCGGTGTCGGGCCGCCGAACGCCGCGCTCAACTCGCCGAAGCTCGCGGTCGGACCCGTTGGGCGCGACGCGCGCGAGTCGTGAAATGCGAGCGCGAGCCGCGCGGCCGTTTCGAGTGCGTTGCGTGTATCGTCAGCCATTAGAGGTCTCCTGCAATCGTCAACGCCGTAATTTTTTTGCCCTACCCTGCCGGCACCTGCCAGAAGGGCTGTGGCGGATGAAACGCTTCCCCATCCGCAAACCGCTCGGCCGATCGCAACGTGTTCTCGATCAGCATCGTGACCGTCATCGGTCCCACGCCGCCCGGCACGGGCGTAATCCATGATGCCCGCTCGCGCACGGGCTCGAAGTCGACATCACCGACGATGCGCCCATCCGGCGTGCGATTGATCCCGACATCGATCACGATCGCGCCTTCCTTGACCATCTCGGCCTTGATGAGCCCGGGCTTGCCCGCGGCGACGACCAGAATGTCAGCGTGAATCGTGTGTTGCGCAAGGTCGCGCGTTTTCACGTGACACACGGTGACGGTGGCTTCCTTCTGCAGCAGCATCAACGCCATCGGCTTGCCGACGATATTGCTCGCGCCGACCACCACGACGTTCTTCCCCGCCACGTCGATGCCCGTCGTCTCCAGCAGAAGCTGGACGCCATAGGGCGTACATGGTGGAAAGATCGAATTGCCGACCACCAGCGCGCCCACGTTGTAAAGATGAAAACCGTCGACGTCCTTGTCGACGACGATGCTTTCCAGCACGCGCCGCACGTTGATCTGGGGCGGCAACGGCAGTTGCACCAGAATGCCGTGCGTGCTGCGCTCGACGTTGAGCGCGGCAATGCGATCGAGCAGTTCCGTTTCCCGGCAATCCGCGTGGAACCTGTGCATGAACGAGCGCACGCCGCAATCCTCGCAGGCTCGCACCTTGTTCGCGACGTACAGCTCCGACGCGGGGTTGTCGCCGACCAGCACCACGGCGAGACCGGGCACGACACCTCGCGCGGACAGAGCCGCGACGCGCTCGCGAAAGCGCGCGCGCAGCCGCCGCGCAAGGTGCCGGCCGTCGATGATCTGCGCTGTCATCGGGCGCCGTTCAGGCCGGGAATCCAGTTGGTCCCGGCGAGCGGCACACGCGCCATCGCCGCCGCTTCGACCGTGAGCGCCACGAGATCTTCCGGCTCCAGGTGATGAACGTTCTGCTTGCCGCACGCGCGGGCGATCGTCGTCAGCTCCATGTTCAGCGTCTTCAGATAGTTCTTCAGACGCTTCGCGCCGACGTCGGGCTTCAGACGCTCCTGCAGCACCGGGTTCTGGGTCGTGATGCCGACGGGGCACTTGCCCGTGTGGCAATGGTGACAGAAGCCCGGCGCGGTGCCGAGGCTCGCATAGTCGTCGAGCGCGCTGACGTGCTGGCCGTTCTCGATATACGAGCCACTATTGCAGCCCAGCGACACCAGCACGCCCTGGCCGATGGCCACGGCATCGGCGCCCATCGCCAGCGCCTTCGCGACGTCGGCCCCGCTGCGGATGCCGCCCGAGATGATCAACTGCACCTGCCCCTTCATGTTGAGGTCTTCGAGCGCATCGACGGCCTGGCGCAACGCGGCGAGTGTCGGAATGCCGACGTTCTCGATGAAGCAGGTCTGCGTCGCGGCCGTGCCGCCCTGCATGCCATCGACGACGATCACGTCCGCGCCCGCGTGTACCGCGAGCTTGACGTCATTGAACGTGCGGGTCGCGCCGACCTTGACGTAGATCGGGGTCTGCCAGTCGGTCATCTCGCGCAATTCGAGAATCTTGATCTGCAGGTCGTCGGGGCCTGTCCAGTCGGGATGGCGCGATGCCGAACGCTGGTCGATCCCTTCCGGCAGCGTGCGCATTTTGGCCACGCGCGGCGAGATCTTCTGGCCGAGCAGCATGCCGCCGCCACCCGGTTTTGCGCCTTGTCCGATCACGACCTCGATCGCGTCGGCCTTGCGCACATCGTCGGGATTGAAGCCGTAACGCGACGGCAGGCACTGATAGACGAGCGTCTTCGACGATTGCCGTTCTTCGGGCGTCATACCGCCGTCGCCCGTCGTCGTCGAGGTGCCGAGTTCGGTGGCGGCGCGGCCGAGCGATTCCTTCACGTTCGCCGACAGCGCGCCGAAGCTCATGCCCGCGACGGTGATGGGGATGGCAAGTTCGATCGGCTTCTTCGCGAAGCGCGTGCCGAGCACGGTCTTGGTCACGCACTTTTCGCGGTATCCCTCCAGCGGATAGCGCGACAGCGATGCGCCGAGAAACAGCAGATCGTCGAAGTGCGGCACGCGCCGCTTCGCCCCGAGGCCACGGATCTCATACAGTCCGTGTGCCGCAGCGTTCTGGATGTAGTCGATCGTCTTGCGGTCGAAGCCCCAGGACTCTTCGGTGGCGATATGTTTCATGTGTACGGGCTTGATTTCCATGGCGGGGTCCCCGGTTCAATATTCCTGATTCGCGTCGGCATTCCAGTGATACAGCGAGCGGGCCGACGAGACGCGTCTGAATTCCTTGGGATCGAATTCCGCGAATGCGGGGCCCGCTGCGCGCAGCAGTTGCGCGACGGCTTCCACATCGGCAGGTTGCATCGGCTCTTCACGCGCGTCGGCACCCAACGACTTGACCTTGCCGCGCACATAGATCACCGCCTCGTACAGCGAGTCGCCGAGCGCATCGCCGGCGTCGCCGCAGATCACGATCCGGCCCGCCTGGGCCATGAACGCGGAAAAGCTGCCAACCGATCCCTTCACGACGATGTCCGCGCCCTTCAGCGAGATCCCGCAGCGCAGGCCCGCGTCGCCCTCGATGACGAGCAGCCCGCCGTGCGCCGATGCGCCCGCCGCGTTCGAAGCGAAGCCCTTCACGTGTACGCGGCCGCTCATCATGTTCTCGGCCACACCCGTGCTGGCGCTGCCCGAGATCGTCACTTTCGCTTCCTTGTTCATGCCGGCGGCGTAATAGCCTGCATGGCCGTCGATCTCGATTTCGATGGGAAGATCGAGTCCCACCGCGATGTTGTGCGCGCCATCGGGATTCGAGATCAGCACCCTGCGCGTGCCCGCTTTCGCGGCCTCGCGGTGCAGGAAGCCATTCACGTCCGTCACCGAGGCGGACGCCAGGTCGAAGTTCACACTGTCCATACGTACATCTCCTCGGGAGCCGGTTCAAAAACGCGGGCGTGCTTGATGTCGGGCAGATGCGCGAGCGAACGGAACTCAGAGGCAATCGCGACGAAATCGTCCGTCTCGGCGACCACGGCCGGCTTGCAGGCGAACGGATCGCGGATCAGCGCGAGCTTGTCGGGCGTGCCCATCAGAAACGTGAAGAAGCCGTCGAGCTGCTCGAAACCCTTCTGCAACGCCGCTTCGAGATCGTCGCCTTCGCGCAGCCGGTATTCGAGGAAACGGCAGGCGGCTTCCGTGTCGTTGTCGGTATCGAAGCGGATGCCGTGCGGTTCGAGCATGCGTCTCACGCCGAACGGATTCGAGAGCGAGCCGTTGTGTACCAGACAGAAGTCCTCGCCCGCCGTGAAGGGATGCGCGCGATCGGGGGTCACGGCGGATTCCGTCGCCATCCGCGTATGCCCCACCAGGTGCGTGCCCGTCAGCCCGCTAAACGCGTAACGGTCCGCGACCTGGCCGGGCGTGCCCGTGTCCTTGTACAGGTCGATCATGCGTCCCGTCGACAGCACGTGCAGCCCCGGGTGCGTTTCGCGAATCCAGTGCTTGACCGTCTCGGGATCGACGGCAACGGTCAATACGGCGTGGTTGTCCTTCACCTGCACGGATGCCTTGGCGCCGAGGTGCGCGTTCAGTTCATGAACCAGCCCTTGCCAGTTGAAATCGGCGCCTTCTTCCGTCAGGCCCGAGTAAAGGCTGATCTTGCGCACGCCGTCGGCGACAGGCTCCGTGAACACCGCAAGGCCCGCCGAGTCCGGCCCGCGCTCCGTCATGCCCAGCAGCATGGGCACCATCAATTCGCCGAGCCGCTCGCGCAACTCGGGCTTCTTGACGAGTAGTCCGACAATTCCACACATCGTTATCTCCTCGCGCTCAAATTCAAGCGACAAGCTGTTTAGGATTCTTGATCAGAAAAATTCGAGGTAGGTCTTCTGTTCCCAGTCCGACACATGGCGCATGTACTCGATCCACTCCATGTGCTTGAGACGGAGAAACTCGCCGCCCGCCGGCCCCAGCGCTTCGAGCATCACTTCGTCGCGCTCCAGCGCATGCAACGCGGCTTCGAGGTTCTGCGGCAGGATGCTGATGCCGTTTTCCTTGAGGTCACGCGGCGACATCTCGTAGAGGTTGGCATTGCAGGGTTCGCCCGGGTCCAGACGGTTTTCGACGCCATCGAGCCCCGCCGCGATCACGGCAGCCGTCGCGAGATACGCGTTGCACGCGGCATCCGGCAGGCGCAGTTCGATCCGTCCGCCCGGAATGCGCACCATCGACGAGCGGTTGTTGTCGCCATAGCTCACATAGGCGGGCGCCCATGTCGCGCCTGTCAACGATCGGCCTACGACGAGACGCTTGTACGAATTCACCGTCGGCGCGCAGATCGCCGTGAGCGCCGCGGCGTGCTTCAGGATGCCCGCCGTCCAGTGGTAGGCGAGCTTCGAGAGGCCGAGGCCGCGCTCGTCGTGATCGTCGGCGAACAGGTTCTTCTTGCCGTCGGAAATCGACATGTGCATGTGCATGCCGTTGCCGGGCCGGTTCGCGAAAGGCTTCGGCATGAACGAGCAGACAAGGCCCAGTTCATTCGCGATCTCCGCGGCCGCCATCTTGAAGAAGACGTAGTGATCGCAGGACTTCAGGCATTCGGTGTACGTGTAGTTGATCTCGAACTGGCCGTTCGCGTCTTCGTGATCGATCTGATAGACGTCGATACCCGCCTTGATCAGCGCATCCGTCAAACGCTCCAGGAATTCGCGCGAGCGGGAAAGGCCCTTGTAGTCGTAGCACGGCTTCGGCAACGCGTCGGTGTGGTCGCAGGGCGCGATCGTGCCGTCTGCCCCCTTGCGCAGCAGCGAGAACTCCGGTTCGAGCCCGGTGTTCAGAATCCAGCCGTGGTCTTCGAGACGGCGAATCTGCTTTTTCAGCGTCACACGGCTTTCGAATGGCCACGGCTCGCGCTTTACATGCCCGTCGCAGACGACGCGCGCATAGCCCGGTTGCCAGGGCACGAGTTGCAGGGTATTGATGTCGCCGACGGCCATGAAGTCGGGGCCTTGCGGATCGATACCCAGCCCCCACACGGCGAAGCCCGCGAAACCGGCACCCGCCGTGAGAATGCTGTCGAGATGCGCGGCAGGCACGGATTTGGTCTTCGCGACCCCGTGGATGTCGACGAACTGCGCGAGGATGTATTTCACCTCGTTTGCTGCAAGAAATTTCCGGGCGTCTTCGGGGGTCATCTGAATGTCCTTGAACGTGATAAATCCAGGTTTCTGAAAACGCCGGCCCGAGTGCGCGCCCGCGTCGACTACTTGCTCGCTACGGGGTTGCCGACTGGTCGATATCCGTGATCGCGGCGACCCCGACTGGCCCGCCGCCCAGCTCGCCGGCGATACCCGCCAGCGTCTCCCACAGATACAAGCCGTATGTGCCGTCGGCCCATACCCGGTAGTAAGGCTTGCCTGCCCGGGCGCCTGGCATGACGGTGACGGCGACACCCGCCATCGATGTCAGCACGACTGGCCGGGCAGCCAGATCGAGCGCGCCAAAATTGACATTGCAGGTTTGCAGCAGCAGTTCGTGTACGGCTTCGCCGCACAGCACGAGTGCCACATCCTGATGAAGCACGGGGTACACGTGCATGGGCGTATCGAGATGCGCCATCCTTGCCGAACTACCTTGCGTCAGTCCGTCTTCGATCAGGTATTCGGAGACGCCGAGCCGCAACACGACGCCGCCGCCCGCGAGGGGCGCCCAGCTGTTGGGCTGCTCCGGCACGGGGATGTCCTGGGCCTGCAGCCACGCCGCTACGCCCTGCCCCTTGAAGCCGGTGCGAAACAGGAAGGAGACATCGGCGATGCCGAGCGTCGCGGCACGCGTGCTGTCGGCGGCATCGACTCGCTCCTCGACGCGCATGTTCTCCCGCACGCTCCATTGCGCGCTTGCCGTCTTCCAGGCGTCGCATACGGGGCTCATCCGAAGTGGTGCGTTCATGCTGTCTCCTTCTTCGGCGTGGCCGCCTTTGTTATTACGGCGTCTTTTTGACGCTCGCTCTCAGGGTCATAGAACGGAGTCGGCACCACCGTCGCGGGTACCATCCGGCCGCCGCTCGCGCGGAAGCTGATGCGCGTGCCGGGCTCGGCCTGGTCGGGCCGCACGAACGCAAGGCCAATCGTCTTTTGCAGCGTCGCGCTCCACGCGACACTCGTGACACGGCCCGCTATCTCGCCGCGTTCGATCACGAGATGACACTCGCGCAGACCGGCATCGCGCACGCCTGCATCGAGCGCGAAGCCGACAAGGCGCTGTTTGGCAGGCAGCTTGTCGATGATCTGCAGGCTGCGTTTGCCGACGAAAAACGGCTTGTCCATCTTCACGGCCCATTCCATGCCGGCGTCGCGCGGTGTCGTCAGACCATCGGTGTCCTGGCTCACGATCACGTGGCCCTTCTCGAGCCGTAACAGACGCTGCGCTTCGACGCCGAACGGACGAATGCCGTGTTCACGTCCCGCTTCGAGCAGCGTGCGCCACAGCGCCGCGCCGTACTCGGCGGGAATATGGATTTCGTATCCCCATTCGCCGACGAAACCCACGCGCATCAGACGCGCAGGCACACGGTTCTGACCGAGGGCAATGCCCGTCACGCGCACGCCGAGGTACGGGAAGGCCGCCGGCGACAGATCGAGATCCACGAGCTTGCCGAGCACGGCGCGCGATGCGGGCCCCGCGAGGTTCACCGCGGCGAACGCGCCCGTCACGTTGACGATGCCGCAGTCGAGCCGCCAGATCGTGTTGAGCCGCGACAGCTCGCGATAGATGGCCGCCGCGCCCGACGTCGTGGTCGTGAAGTAGAAGTGATCGTCGGCGAGACGCGCGATCACGCCATCGTCGATCACCACGCCGGACTCATCGCACATCACGGCGTAACGGGTCATGCCAGGTTTCAGGCCCGCGTACTTCGACACGTACACGCGTTCGAGGAACTCCGCGGCCTGCGGCCCCCGCACTTCGATCTTCCCGAGCGTGCCCACGTCGATGATGCCCACGCCGTTGCGCACGGCGAGCGCCTCTTCCTCGATGCAGACCGCGCGCTCCTTGCCCGCGACCGCGTAGTACTCCGGGCGCTGCCAGACGCCCGCCGGCATCCACACCGCGCCGAGCAACTGGTGCTGCGCGTGCAGCGGCGTGCGCCGTTCCGGGTTGAAGCCGCGCCCGGCGAGATGCGACATCGGCACGGGATGGAAGAACGGCCGCGCCGTCGTCGTGCCGACCTCCTGGGGCTCCTTGCCCGTCAGACGCGCGAGGATGCGCAGGCCATTCATGTTCGAATGCTTGCCCTGGCTCGGCCCCATGCCGTTGGTCGAGAAGCGCTTCAACAGTTCGATGTTGTCGAAGCCTTCCTGCACGGCGTTTTCGAAGTCCTTCAGTTGCAGGTCTTCGTCGAAATCGACGAAGTTCTTGCCGGATGCATGGCCCACGATCGGCCAGGGATGCGATGGTGATTCCCGTTCCAGGAGACGCAGTTGCGCGGCTTCGCCTGCCTTGCCGTCGCCGTTGCCGTTGCCGCTATGCGCTGCCGCCTGCACGCCTGCCCGCGCGCCGTCGCGCAGCTTGCTGCCGAGCGTGTACACGCCGTTCACGCGGCCGCATGCGAACACACCGGCTGGCAATTGCTCCGGCACGAACTGCTGCACATCGTGATCGAAGTGCATCTTCGTGCCCGCCTGATACAGCAGGTTCGCGGCAGGCGACCAGCCGACGCTCATCAGCAGCGTGTCGCATTCGATCAGACGGGTCGTTGCCGTCGAATAGCGCAGGCCGTTGTTCGTCGAAAACGCGCCGACGCGCACGCCCGTCAGCCGTTCGCCCGATCGGTCCGGCACGGCCTCGACGACACAGCTCGAAGTCAGTACTTCGACGCCCTTCGCCCTGAGATCGCGCTCAAGGTCATCGCTTGCATGCGATGCGCGCAGATCCACCACGGCAACGACTTCGATGCCACGCGCCAGCATGTCGAGCGCCGCGCGGTAGCCGTCGGCATTGGCGGCGAGCACGACGGCCCGCTTGCCGGGCGCAACGGCATAACGATAGGCAAGGCGCTGCGCCGCCGACGCCAGCATCACGCCTGGCAGGTCGTTGTTGCGAAACACGGCGGGTTGCTCGAACGCGCCACTCGCGACGATCACGGCTTTCGCGCGCATCTTCGTGATACACGTCGCATTCACGAGCGGCACCCACAGGTCCGCGTAGTAGGCTGCCGCGAGCGTACCCGTCATCACCCGGATACGCGGATGGCCGAGCACGGCGTTCGCCAGTTCATGGATCTCGTCGAAACGCTTCTCGTCGCCGCCCAGCTGATAGCCACCGCTGCCGCCGATGCGCGCGTTCTCATCGACGATCACGACGTCAGCGCCTTCCCCGGCTGCCGCGAGCGCCGCCGACAAACCGGATGGACCCGCCCCGATCACCAGCACGTCGCAAAAGCCATATCGCTTCGGTGTGCGGATATGCGGCGCGTCGAAATCGACCTTGCCGAGACCCGTCATCGTGCGGAACATGCGCTCCCAGCGCGGAAACCAGCGCTTGCTGTAAAACGCCTTGTAGTAGAAGCCGACAGGCAGAAACGCCGCGAGCTTGCCCACGACGCGCGCACGATCGCCTTCCACACCGCCGAACGTATTCACCGAATACCAGTTGCCGCCCGGCGTCAATGCCGTCACGTCGGCCCGCACGTTCAGCCGTGCGCCGTCCTGCAGCATCACGTTGACATCGTGATTGGCGAGCGAAAGGACGCCACGCGGGCGGTGATACTTGAAGCTGCGGCCGAGCACGCGCAGGCCCGAGTCCCACAGTGCGCTCGAGATCGTGTCGCCGATGAGGCCGCTGTACTGCTTGCCTTCATACGAGAAATCGATGCGTGTATCGCGCTCGATCCATTCGCCGCGGTGAGGAGTCAGACGCATTCAGGCCTCCTCGCCGGCAAGCCACGTGCGCAGCACGAGATCTTTCGCGGTGTCGCGCTCGGCAATGAACCATGTATTGCTCGGCGTATGGCACCACCACTCCTGCTTCACGCCCGGTGCGCCGTTGCGGCAAAACACATAGTCAGCCCATTGAGCATCGCTCGCCTGGGTCGGATCAGGCTCGTGACGAATCTCGCCCCAGTAGGCGAACTCCGACACCGGCCGCGCGCCATTTACCGGACAGGTCATGATTTTCATCGTCGTTCTCCAGCTTAGTGGCCAACGGATGCCGCGCCCTTTTCGCCCGTGAGCGAAAAGCGGCGGAACCTGTCGAGCGAGAAGCTCTCGATGAGCGGATGGGTGGCGTCGTTCGCGACCGTGTGGGACATCGTCTTGCCGCACACCGGCGTGGCCTTGAAACCCCAGGTGCCCCAGCCCGAGTCCAGGTAGAAGCCTTCGACAGGCGTCTTGCCCATGATCGGCGCGAAGTCGGGTGTCATGTCGGCCATCCCCGCCCATTGGCGCATCACCTTGGCTTGCGACAGGAACGGGAACATCTCGAGCATGTGCGAGGTGAGCCCTTCCACGAAATCGAGCGTCGAGCGTGTCGAATGCAGTTCGTAGGGATCGAGCGAAGCGCCCATCACGAGTTCGCCTCGCGCCGACTGGCTGATGTAGACGTGCAGGCTGCCCGAGACGAGAATCGGCTCGAGCCAGGGCTTGAGCGGCTCGCTCACCATCGCCTGAAGCGGGTGGATGTAGATCGGCGTGCGCAGGCCAACCATGTCTGTGACACGGGGCGTCGAGCCCGCCACCGCGCACAGCACCTTGTTCGTCGAGATATAGCCGCGCGAAGTCTTCACGCCCTTGACCTTGCCGCCCACCACGTCGATGCCAAGCACCTCCGTCTGCTGATGGATTTCGACACCGCGCTGGTCCGCGCCTCGCCCATAACCCCAGGCAACCGCATCGTGCCGCGCGACGGCGCCCGGCGCGTGATATAGCGCGCCCATGATGGGCGCGACGCCGCCGCACGAGATGTCGATCATCGGCGCGGCCTTTTTCACCTCGTTCGGACCCACGACCTCGGAGTCCACCCCGTAGTGCTTGTTGACTTCCGCGCGCCAGCGCATCGTACGCATCGCCGAATCGGTGTGGGCAAGCGTGTAATGACCGCGCGTCGAATAGAACAGGTTCAGATCGAAGTCCTGCGACAGGTCCTGCCACAGCTTCACCGACTCGTCATAGAACTGCACGCCCTCGGGCGTCAGATAGTTCGAGCGGATGATCGTGGTGTTACGCCCGGTATTACCTCCTCCGATATACCCCTTCTCCAGCACGGCCACATTCGTGATGCCGTGCTCTTTCGCGAGATAGTAGGCCGACGCGAGACCGTGGCCCCCTGCGCCGATGATCACAACGTCATATGAACGACGCAAAGTGTCGTGTCTCGTGAACATCCTCGGTTCGGGATGTTTCTTTGAGAGAGCGAAGCGGACGAGACGCCATGGCATAAAACGCTCCTTTGGCCAGCCCCGCTGGGGGCGGCTTAACGACCTGTTCGATGGAAGACGGCTACGCGATTACCGCAGCACGATGGTCTTGTTACCGTGGATCAGCACGCGATCCTCGAGGTGATAACGCAAGCCTCGCGCCAATACGGCCTTCTCGATATCGCGGCCCAGGCGCACGAGGTCATCCGGGCGGTCCGAGTGGCGGATGCGAATCACGTCCTGCTCGATGATCGGCCCCTGGTCGAGTTCTTCCGTCACGTAGTGGCAGGTCGCGCCCGTCAGCTTCACGCCGCGCCCGTAGGCCTGGTGATAAGGCTTCGCGCCAACGAAGCTCGGCAGGAACGAATGGTGGATGTTGATGATTCGCCCCGGATAGGCCGCGCACAGCTTCGGAGAAAGAACCTGCATGTAACGCGCGAGCACCATCGTGTCAGCGCGTGCATCCTCGAACAGCCGTTGCACCTCGTCATAAGCCTGCGCCTTGTTGTCAGGCGTAACGGGCACGTGATGGAACGGAATGCCATGCCATTCGACAAAGCTGCGCCATGTGTCGTGGTTCGAGATCACGCACGGAATCTCGATGTCGAGTTCACCCGCTTTCCAGCGCGCGAGCAGGTCGTAGAGACAGTGCTCAAGCTTCGACACGAGTATCACGACCCGCTTCTTGACCGAGTTGTCAGAGATCTTCCAGTCCATCGCAAACTCTCTCGCGATGTGGGCGAAGCGATCCCGGAACCCGTTGATGCCGAAGGGCAGCGACTCCGCGACGATCTCGTGGCGCATGAAGAAGCGCTTCTCGATTTCGTCGGCATGATGGGTGGCCTCGGTGATCCACGCCCGATGCTCGGCAAGGAATGTGCTTACAGCAGACACAATCCCGATGCGATCGGGGCAGGACAGAGTCAGCGTGAAGCGGTGCGTATTGGAGGACATGTTGTGCATTGATTCGAAGAGGAACCATTGGTGACAACATTAGCCAGCCGAAACTTGTGTGTCAATGACAATAAACTTTTTTTCCTGTCAGGAAACACCCGTACACCTCAAGGAGTATCGCCAGGCGCGTATCACCTGGTCGCCCCAGGCGATAGCCGCGACTATCCCTGCACGTATCTGCATGTCGATGGAAGTGACGGGGAATCGATAGTGCAATCGGCGCGCATGGATGCGCGCGCAGCTATCGCGAGATTTGCCCGATCAGACGGGCGTTCAGGTATCCAGGTCGGGCGACTGGCCGTACATGATCACGGTGATGAAGCGGATCGGCAGCTTGATCAGGCGCTCGGGGCCATGCGCGACGGAGCCGCGAAAGGTCAGCGCGTCGCCGGGCTGCAGCAGATAGCTGCGATTGCCATGGCGATATTCCATCTTGCCTTGCAGCATGTAGATGAACTCCGTGCCGGGATGCTCGAAGGTCGGGAACACCTCGGCTTCATCGTCCATGGTGATGAGAAACGGCTCGAACAGCTTGACGGGCCCCTGGTCATAGGCCAGCAGATGATAGGTATGTCCCTTCGTCGTGCCGCGCCGCACGACCTCCATGCCTTTGCCGGATTTGACGTGCTGCGCATTGCCCTCGCGATGCTCGAAGTTCTTGAACATCGCGGAGATCGAAATGCCGAGTGCGCGCGCAATGCTCACGATCGAATCGAGGCTGGTCGACACCTGCCCGTTCTCGATCTTCGACACCATGCTTCTTGACAGGCCGCTTTGCTCCGCCAGGTCGGCAATCGTCAGCCCCTGATTCGTACGGTGCTCTTTGACGACCTTGCCCAGGAATGACTCAATCGACCTTCCATCGCCCAACTCGTCCACGGGACCGCTGGGCAGTTCGTCGTTTATCTCGCTCTTCATCGCTCGGCTCTACACTTGACTATCGACTATCGGCAACGGGATTCGCGGCATGACTGCGCCGCGGGGGTTCCGCAGTGCGAATAGTATCAGTGGCTGACGAGGAAGAGGACTCACGCCCGCGGCGGATTGCGGCGCGCGTGGCGCTCGTGATGCCACACGACGGCTTCGACTCTGGAATGAAGATCGAGTTTGTGCAGCAGATGTTTGACGTGAACCTTGACAGTCCCGACGCTGATATCGAGCTTTCGGGCAATCTCCTTGTTGCATAGCCCTTCCACCAGATAGTCCAGTACCTCCTGCTCACGCCCGGAAAGGCCCGACTCGTTGGCGGGGAGAGGCTGCCCGGCAGACAGCGCATGAAACAGCTTGCCCGTGATCGCCTCGCTGAGCACAGCCGTTCCCTGCAGCGCCTTCTGCAAATTGATGCACAGTTCTTCCGGCTCCATGTCCTTGAGCAGATAGCCGCTTGCGCCGGCGCGTAGTGCGGCCACCACGTCGCGTTCGTTGTCCGACACTGTCAGCATCAGAAAGCGTGCGTCGACGTTGTGCTGCTTCATCATCTCGAGCGTCTCGATACCGCTCATTTCCGGCATGTTGAGGTCGATCAGAACGACGTCGGGCTTGAGCCGGACCGCGAGGTCAACACCCACCCGTCCTGACGACGCTTCGCCGACAACACGAAACGCCGGGTTCATCTGGATCAATTGCGCGACGCCCTTGCGGAACAGCGCGTGATCGTCGATCAGCAATACGGTGTTGACAGGCTCCACGTCCTATTCCTCATACCTGGACCGGCCTGAAGACGGCTGGCCGACAGTTTCATCATAGGTCAAGCGCGGCAGCGCTGCGCGCGTCACGCGGCTTTCTGGCAGGCCATTGCCGGGCCCTCGCGGCGAGGCGGAAATACGCGCCACGCGCCATCGGCATGCCGAAAGAACATGATGGCCACGGAACACGCCGGCCGCGCCACTTCGACACAGACGTAGCGCCTGTTGCTATCGCGCGTGCGGCTGAACTGGGTCACTCGAAAGGGCGTTGCCGAAGTCGGCGCCAGCCATTTCTCGACGAGTTCGCGTAAAGACTGTTGCTGCATGTTCATGATCGTCACCTCACTCGCCCGTACATGATTTCCGTGTTCCGCCAGCTCTGGCAATCAGGCCGCCGCCTTGACCAGTTCGGCCGACAGACCAAACTGTCGGGCGATCGACTGAAGCCGCTCACGCCATTCCCATTTGCCGAACACGTCATGCACGTTCTGCAAGGTGCTGAGCAACTCGATCGTCACGGGATCGTAGACATTCACGTGGGCGCGAAGCAGCGCCCTTCTCAACGCCGCGATGCCGACATCCATATACGCGGGTATCGCGTCCGATGACGCTTTGCCGATATAGCGGACGGGTACGCCTTCCATGGCAGTCATGTAGTCGCGTGGTTTGATGAAGCTGCCAACGGGACACCCGCCGCAATAGCCGCGATATGCACCGCCTCCACGTGGCAGCAGCGCAGCGCGGCCCTGGCCGAAAAGATGGTCGACAGCGCGGTCGAAGATCTGCTGGTGGGTCAGGAAATTCCGGCTTTCCATGATGCGGCTCCGCTGCAAGGTTTTGACGATTCATGTCTCTAGTATGGTCCGTCAACTGCGCCTTGCAATCTGCCAGAGGGGGCTCCCTCTTTGTGGGTATCGGGAGCCATCTCGGTGGCAAGCAAGCGCATTCGCGCGAACCTCCCCGGTCGCGCCAGACGTGAAAAAACCGTGTCGGGTGCCATACGGGTCTGCCTTTAGCGGGACATATTCCGGGTGACTTTTTGGAGACCGGATGTGGATGTCATGGCGAGACCTCCCATGTTTTCTGTTGACGAGGGTTGATTGATAGTGCGGCGCCGACGTCGAGCGGCGCAGCGCTACCGGAAAGGTCGCGGCCGACAACAGGATCACCGGGAGGCGCGGCACGATCAATGCCCGCGCGAGGTGTCGCGACGGTTGTGTACTACCTACAGAGTGGTATATCCCCAAGAGGGATTGCCGCGCTTTAGCGTGAAACCGATACTGTCCGCCGACTGGATGCTTATCCTGAGTTGGCCACGAATTGCCGTGACCGCCGTCTCACGCGTATTCGATCACAGCACCGTTCCCAATGAAACGATCTGACACGAGAACTTTAGTCGAGGATGTCGGGAAGAAGCGCGACGCAATGGCGGCGCTGGCGCTATATGACCATAGCATTCAATGCGGGCACAAAAGAATTGCGCTGCTTCGGTACCTGGATGCCAAAGACCTGGCGGCACCACTGACGAGACAGCACCACGCTTATGCACAGACCGTTGCCAGTTCACTAAGTGTCGGTGACATGGAATCCATTGCAAGGCAGGCCGTGGAACGGAGCCGGCAACGGTGGTCCGAAGGGGCGAAAAAGAAATGCGCGTGCAGAGCACATAGGCGTACCTGAAACTGGCCCGGTGTCATCGGGCACAGACGGACACTCATCTGTTGATCCCGTCGCGATGAACTGCGCAACGCTGGTGGCTTCATGGGAAACCAAGGGTCATCGTCATCTGCCGTTGGAGATGGGCTGTCTCCGCAACGGTCGGTCAGGGTGGCGATGTTTACGGCCTCGACTTTGTTCAAGAAGTCGAGGCCATTTTTTTTGCTTCTCTTGCTACCGCCCGCCAGTGACCGTATCCGCATGCAGGTAGTCCCCGCTCTCGATCTGCTCGACGACCATACGGCGAATGAGAGAGCAAGTCCCGGGGTGTGCGAGCACCGCCGCCTGGGTAGAGTGAGTGGCATCGAAAAAGCCGAAGCCGATACGGAGCCGCTCATGCAAGATTTCGCATTCGACACTCAAGCCACGCTGTTCAGCGGCGATGAACCACTGGGCAAAGGCCAGCGTGGGCCGGCGCCTGCAATCGCCACGCCTCAGTCGATCGAACGACGCGTCGACGCGATAGACTGGACGCATGCTTCAGCCGAACTGGACGCGCACGGCTGCGCAACGCTCGAAGGCCTGCTGAGCGCCGAAGCGTGCGACGCCCTAAGCTCCCTCTATCCGCGCGACGACCTGTATCGCAGCCGCGTCGTGATGGCGCGGCATGGCTTCGGGCGCGGCGAGTACAAATACTTCGACTACCCGCTGCCCGACGTGGTCGGCGCGTTGCGCACGGCCGTCTATCCGCGTCTCGCGCCGCTCGCGAACGCATGGAACGAAGCCATGCGCATCGACGTCCAGTTTCCGCCGACGCACGCCGCCTTCCTGCGCCGCTGTCATCAGGCCGGGCAATCGCGTCCGACGCCGCTGATCCTTCAATACACGGCTGGCGACTACAACTGCCTCCACCAGGACTTGTATGGCGAGCACGTTTTTCCTTTGCAGCTCGCGATCCTGCTGTCCGAGCCGGGCAAGGATTTCACTGGCGGTGAGTTCGTTCTGACGGAGCAGCGTCCGCGCATGCAGTCGCGCGCGGAAGTCGTGCCGCTGCGTAAGGGCGATGCAGTGATCTTTGCGGTGCATCACCGGCCCGTGCAGGGCGCGCGCGGCGCGTATCGCGTACACATGCGGCATGGCGTGAGCCGGTTGCGCTCGGGGCATCGGCATACGCTTGGGGTGATTTTTCACGACGCAAAATAGGTCTTACGACTCCGCGGTGCGCCTCGAACGCGCTGCGAACCGCTCCGACAGGTGGCCAGCAAGCGGGCCACGCCCGGCATCATCCGTCACAACGTGCTATGTTGTTTGACAGGCTTCCGGTTGCAAATCGGCACCCGAAGCCGGATATCTTCACCATCCGTATCGCGGCCACGCACGCACGGCACACTCCGTCGCCGTGCTCACGCGCTCCGCATCATCCACACGCTCGCACAACGTTCGTCATGTCCGATCTCGCCACACCGCTTCCGCGCCGCTTCGACATCAATCCGAAGCCGCTCGCCTTCTCGCTCCTTCTCATCGCGCTCGGCGCAGTCTATCTCGCGCAAACCGTCAGCGGCCGGCAGGCGGCGCTCTACGTGGTCGGCGCGCTGCTCGGCATGTCGCTGTATCACGCGGCGTTCGGCTTCACGTCCGCGTGGCGCGTGTTCATCGCCGATGGCCGCGGCGCCGGCCTGCGCGCGCAAATGCTGATGCTCGGCATCGGCGTGTTGCTGTTCTTTCCGGCGCTGTCGGCGGGGTCGCTGTTCGGCCATCCCGTCGCGGGGCTGGTGTCGCCCGCGGGCACGTCGGTGATCGTCGGCGCGTTCATGTTCGGGATCGGCATGCAGCTCGGCGGCGGCTGCGCGTCGGGCACGCTGTACACGGTCGGCGGCGGCAGCACGCGGATGCTGGTGACGCTCGCGGCGTTCATCGTGGGCTCGGTGGTCGCCACCGCGCATATGCCGTTCTGGACCGCGCTGCCGTCGCTCAAACCGACGTCGCTTGTTACAACTCTGGGCGCCAGCTGGGCGATCGCGGTCAATCTTGCCGTGTTCGCGGCGATTGCCGCGCTGACGGTCGTGATCGAAAAGCGCCGGCACGGGCGCCTCGTCGACGACGCGCCGCGCGCCGCCAACGCGTCGCCGTGGCTGCACGGACCGTGGCCGCTGTTCGCCGGCGCAGTCGCGCTCGCGTTGCTCAACTTCGCGACGCTCGCGCTGTCGGGCCGTCCGTGGGGTGTGACCTCGGCCTTTGCGCTGTGGGGCGCGAAGCTCTTCTCGCTGGCGGGCATCGACGTCGCCAGTTGGCCTTACTGGAGTTCTCACACGAATGCCACCGCCCTCACATCGTCCGTTACACGCGATGTCACGAGCGTAATGGATGCGGGCATCGTCCTCGGCGCGATGGCTGCGGCCGCTTTAGCGGGCCGCTACGCGCCTCTGTGGCGCGTACACATGCGATCCCTTATCGCCGCCGTCGTGGGCGGCCTGATGCTCGGCTACGGCGCCCGGCTGGCCTATGGTTGTAACATCGGCGCGTATTTCAGCGGCATCGTGTCAGGCAGCCTGCATGGCTGGCTGTGGCTCGTCGCCGCGTTCGCCGGCAACGTCATCGGCACGCGGCTGCGCCCCCTTTTCGGACTGGAAGTCGAGCGTATCCGCCAAACCGGCTGCTGACCCGTTACAAACTCCAGGTGAGTCTGTAACAACTGCGGCCGCACTCGTTACACTTTCTTCCCGGTTTGTAACTCCTTTTCGTTACATCTCGGGTTATCCCTCATCCGCTAACCGGCAGCGTATTTTTTACCTGCCGGTTTTTTGTTTTCTTTCTCCCGGCTTTCTGAACTCATATGATTTTCGCATAAGCCAAGTTGCATGCGTTAATCGGAAACTCTTGCTTGAGGCCTTATCTGACAAGGGTTTAACCGGAGCCCCTTGCAAACGTTTTCCGCCTGCCTGGCGATTATGACGTCGCCGTGAAAGAGTTACCGAAACGACTGTTGTTTTGTCGTATCTTTTTTTTGAGAAAGGTATTGATTTCTGGAAATCCTGTTCATACAATTCCGCCCAAGCTGTTACGAAATGTAACGGGTTGTATCAAAGGTTGGCTGGTTGTATCTGTGCACCAAGTTGACGCCGGAAATCTTCAGTGTCCGGCGGGGCATAAGACCATAACGGCAGAAAATGCCGACATAAGTAATTCGGGGCTTCGGAAAAGAGAAAATGGACCGTAGCAGCGAGACGCTGGATTCAATCCGCGAAATCAATTTGTCTTACATCATGCTCGCACAACGCATGTTGCGCGAGGACAAGGCAGTCGGCATGTTCCGCCTGGGCTTGTCGTCGGAGCTGGCTGATATTCTTGCCGGGCTGTCGCTCGCGCAGATCGTCAAGCTGGCCAGCTCCGATCAGCTTTTGTGCTTCTTCCGCTTCAACGACCACACGATGTTGTCGGCGTTGACGCACACGTCCCGTCACGCGGAGGTGGCATCGACGCATGCCGCGATCCTGCTGGCAGGACAGCCCGCAGAGCAGTTCGCTTAAGACCGGAGAGGACTGCCATGCTGAAAAAGAGCCTTACCGAAGACGCGCAGGAAGTGTTCCGCGCGATCGCGCTGATTGAACTGGGCGCGCGCATGCAGGTGCTCGAAAGCGAGCTGACGCTGTCGCGCGACCGGATGATCCGCCTGTACCGCGAGGTCAAGGGCGTATCGCCGCCGAAGGGCATGCTGCCGTTCTCGGCGGACTGGTACATGACGTGGCTCGCGAACATCCACGCATCGCTCTTCTACAACACGTATCTGTTCCTGAAGAACGAAGCGCGCTGCTCGCACCTGGACGCGCTGACCAAGGGTTATCGCCTGTATCTGGAGCATTGCCGTCATAGCGAGACCGAGCCGGTGCTCGACCTGACGCGTGCATGGACGCTCGTGCGTTTCTTCGACGCCGAGATCCTGCAACTGACGCCCTGCTGCCGTTGCAGCGGAAAGTTCGTCGCGCACAAGCACGACCTGCAGCACAACGTCGTGTGCGGCGCCTGCCAGCCGCCGTCGCGCGCGGGCAAGACGAAGAAGGCTGCCGCCGCGAAGCGCGAGGCGGAGAAGGACATCGTATCCGTGCCGCAAGTCGCGGAAGAAATCGAAGTACTCGAAGAACAGATGCTCGAGGAAACTGCGTTGGCGGCCTAGCGCCGCGTATCGCTCAGTCCATCCGAAGCTACGCATTACTTTGAAGCCGGTCTCGCGAGACCGGCTTTTCTTCGTCCGCGTTTTATGTGCGCTTCAAAGCTCAGCCCGCGAACCCGAACGTCTGCACGACCAGCCAGATATTCGCCGCGCTGATTACAGCAAACAGCCCCCACGCGAGGACACGCGTCGGCAGCCGGTTCGTGAATTCACCCATCAGCGCGCGGTCGTTCGTCATGCGGATCAGCGGATACAGCGCGAACGGCAATTGCAAACTCAGCACCACCTGGCTCGCGACGAGCAACTGCCCGACGGCGCCATTGCCGAGCATCTGCACACCGACCAGCGCGGGAATCAGCGCGAGCGCGCGCGTGATGAAGCGCCGCTGGTAGCACGGAATCTTCAGTTGCAGAAAGCCTTCCATGATGACCTGCCCGGCCACCGTGCCCGTGAACGTCGAGCTTTGCCCCGACGCCAGCAGCGTGATCGCGAACAGCACGGCCGCGAAGCCCGTCCCGACGATGGGCGCGAGCAGCCGGTAGGCGTCCTCGATTTCGGTGACCTGGGTGTGCCCTGTCGAATGGAACGCGGCCGCCGCGAGAATCAGGATCGCGGCATTGATCAGCAGCGCGAGAATGAGCGCGACGATCGTGTCGATGCGCGACAGCGAGATCGCGCCCGCGATGCCCTCGCGATCGCGCTTGATCGCGCGCGTCTGCACGATGGACGAATGCAGATACAGGTTATGCGGCATCACTGTCGCGCCGAGAATGCCGATCGCGAGATAAAGCGGCTCGCGTTCGCTGATGGCTTGCCACGACGGCACGAGCCCCGCCGCGACGGACGGCCAATGCGGATGAACCAGCGCCAGTTCGATGACGTATCCGACGCCGATGGTCGCGACCAGACCGAGCATGATCGCTTCGAGGTCGCGGAAATTCTTGCCCTTCAGGCCGAGCACGATCAGCGTGTCGAACGCGGTGAGGATCACGCCGACCGTCAGCGAGCATTTGAACAGCAGATGAAACGCGAGCGCGCCGCCCAGCACTTCGGCGAGATCGCAGGCGATGATCGACAGTTCGGCGAGCAGCCATTGAATCCGCGCGATGCCCGGCGAGTAACGCGTGCGCGATAGTTCCGCGAGATTGCGGCCTGTCACGATGCCAAGGCGCATGCTGAGGCACTGCAGCACCATTGCCGCGAGGCTCGACAGCACCACGACGAACAGCAGGCTATAACCGTAGCGCGAGCCGGCTTCGATGTCGGTGGCCCAGTTGCCGGGATCCATGTAACCGATCGATACCAGCAGGCCGGGACCTGCGAACTGAAGGATTTTTTTCCAGAATGGGGCGGACTGCGTGACGGTGACGGTACCCTGCACCTCGGACGGGCAGAACGGCGCGGTAGCTGTGGTTGGAAGTTTGAACTGCAAAGCCGGTGACCTCGAGGTGGATGAACTCGCAGTGCGATGGCTGGATCGCTGCCGCGAAACGGCTTCAAGTGTACAAAGAAATTTGGGGACGTGTCCCGGGAGGGGCGTGCAGGGATGCACGCGGTGGGCGGTGTGTTGTTTGCCTTTGCGTTGGCATCCGCGGTTTGGTTTGGTGCTTGACGCGTTGACGTTTGGTGTTTTGGCCTTTGCGCTGGCATCCGCGGTTTGGTTTGGTGCTCGACGCGTTGCCGTTTGGTGTTTTGGCCTTTGCGCTGGCATCCGCGATTCGTTAGCCTGCTTCACGCGTCGCCCCTGTGCGGGGCGGCACCTACTTTTCTTTGCCGCCGCAAAGAAAAGTAGGCAAAAGAAAGCGGCTCACACCGCCAACACTTCTTCCTGCCTGAGGGCCCCCAACCGGTCCTACGCTTCACACGGCAGCGCCCCCGATTCACGTTCGTTGCCAACGCTTCGAATGAGCGCCTCACCCGCTTCAAATACCCGTACTCGGGCCAGCGGCAGCGATTGGTATGTGCTGCCCAGGTGGCAAACTGTGTGTAGGTTGTCGCGGCGTATAGCTTGGCGCTCTTACAGGGTGGAGCGTGCGCTATCGGGTCCGAAGTGAGGCGTGTGTGGCGCTACGGCCTACACACAGTTTGCCGCCTGGGCGGCGGTGGACTATCTGGCACGGCATGATGCAGCGTGGGTGTGTGAAGCGGGTGAGGCGCATCGCAAGATGCGTTGGCAACGAACATGGGTCACGTGATTGCCGTGTGAAGCGTAAGACCCTTTGGGGGCCCTCAGGCAGGGAGAAGAACTGGCGGTGTTAGCCGCTTTCTTTTGCCTACTTTTCTTTGCGGCGGCAAAGAAAAGTAGGTGCCGCCCCGCACAGGGGCGACGCGTGAAGCAGGCTAACAAATCGCGGATGCCAGCGAAAAGGCAAACACCGTAATGCGGATGCCAGCGAAAAGCCATAACGCGGACGCCTGCGCAGCAAAAAAACCTACTGCTTCGCCACCTGCTGCGCTTGCGCGCCGTCGGCGCTACCGACATCCGCCTTCACATCACCCCACCCCCCGCCGAGCGCGCGAATCAAGTTAACCGTCGCGACAGCCTGCGTACCAGCAAGATGACTCAACTGCAACTGCGACTGCAGCGTCTGCCGCTGCGCATCAATCACATCCAGATACGCAACCTGCCCTTCCTGATACTGCGTCTGCGACAAATGCTCCGCCCGCTTCGACGCATTGACAGCATCGTTCTGCTCACGCGTCTGATCCCCAAGCAAACGCAAATCGGACAAGTTGTCCTCAACTTCACGAAACGCCACGAGCACCTGCTGACGATACTGCGCCACATCCTCGTCATACTTCGCGCGCGCATTCGCGAGATTCGCCTTGCGACGTCCGCCGTCAAACAGCGGCACCGTCAGCGCCGTGCCCGCAAACGGACCGAGCAGGAACGCCCGGCTCGACCACTGGAACAGATCGCCAAGCGTCGTCGACTCGTAACCGAACGCACCCGTGATATCGAGCTTCGGGAAGAACGCCGATTTGGCAAGGCCGATACGCGCATTCGCGCCCGCCATCGCGCGCTCCGCCGCTGCGATATCTGGCCGACGCTCGAGCAGCGCAGACGGCAATCCAGCAGGCACGCGCGCCGTCACAGGCGCAAGCGGCGTCTCGGGGAACGAGAAGTCCGCCGGCGCCTTGCCGAGCAAAATCGCGAGGCCGTGCTCGGACGCCGCGCGCTGACGCGCTACGCCGACGGCATCGGCGCGCGCCGTCGCCAGTTCATTGCGGGCGCGCGACACATCGAGCTCGTTGATGTCGCCTTCGTTGAAGCGGCGCTCGACGAGTTTCAACGCATTCTCACGCAACGTCACCGTCTGACGATACAAGCTCAACTGCGTGTCGAACTCGCGCAACTGGAAGTAGTTCTGCGCGACGTCCGCCTGCAACGCGAGCTGCACCGAGCGGAACAATGCTTCGCTCTGCGCCTGGTCGGCACGCGCGGCGTTCACGTTCGAACTGACGCGGCCAAACAGATCGACTTCATACGCAGCCGTCACCTGCGCGCGCCACAGCGTTTGCGTCGGCACATGCGTGTCGTTCGGCAGGAACTGCGAAGCGGGCGACAGACGCTCGCGCGTCGGCCCAAAGCCCGCATCGAACGACGGGAACCAGTCGGCCCGCGCCTGCTGCGTCAGCGCGCGCGATTCCTGCACGCGCGCCGCGGCTGCCTTCAGGTTCTGGTTCGCATCGGCGGCCTGCTTTTCCAGATCGTTGAGCGTCGAATCGCCAAAAATCGTCCACCATTCGCCGCGATGCGCTTCTTCTGCGGGCTCAGCCGTCTTCCACGTGCCCGCTTCGCTCGCCGGCAGCGGCGTCGCCGCTGCATCGGTCGTCGTTGCCGACACGGGCGCTTCCTTGAAGGCCGCGGGCGTCGCCGAGTCGGGACGCTTGTACGTCGGCTCGAGCGAGCACGCCGCGAGCAGCAACATCAGCAGCGTGCTTGCCGCCGCCCGACCCAGGCCGCTCATTTGTTCAAAGCTTTTCATTGTCATTTTCTCCATCAGGCGTCCGTCGTATGCGCGACGAGATGCGGCGAGTCCTTTTGCGCGACGTGAATCTTGCCGCCCGCCAACGTACGCAGCACCACGTAGAACACCGGCGTCAGCATCAGGCCGAACAGCGTCACACCCAGCATCCCGAAGAACACGGCCACACCCATCGCGTGACGCATCTCGGAACCCGCGCCGCTCGACACCACCAGCGGCACCACGCCCATGATGAACGCGATCGACGTCATCAGAATCGGCCGTAGACGCATCCGGCTCGCTTCGATCGCGGCCTGCAACGGCGTGCGTCCGTCGTGCTCCAGTTCACGCGCAAACTCGACGATCAGAATCGCGTTCTTCGACGCCAGCCCCACCAGCACCATCAAGCCGATCTGCGTGAAGATGTTGTTGTCGCCCTGCGTGAGCCACACACCCGCCAGCGCGGACAGCACGCTCATCGGCACGATCAGGATCACCGCGAGCGGCAGCGTCAGGCTCTCGTACAACGCAGCCAGCACGAGGAACACCAGCAGCACGCTGATCGGGAACACCCACAGCCCCGCGTTGCCCGCGATGATCTGCTGATACGTCAGATCGGTCCATTCGAGCTTCACACCCTTCGGCAACACTTGCGCCGCGATGCGCTCGGCCGCTGCCTGCGCTTCACCCGACGAGAAGCCGGGCGCCGGGCCGCCGTTGATATCGGCTGCCGTGTAGCCGTTGTAGCGCACGACCATTTCCGGACCATACGTCGGCGTCACCGTCACCAGCGACGACAACGGCACCATGTCGCCATTCACGTTGCGCGTCTTCAGTTGCAGGATGTCGTCGGCCTGCTGACGATACGGCGCGTCCGCCTGCACACGCACCTGGTACACACGGCCGAAACGGTTGAAGTCGTTCACGTACAGCGAGCCGAGATACACCTGCATCGTGCTGAACACGTCCGTCACGGGCACGCCCAGCTGCTTCGCCTTCACACGGTCGAGATCGACGTTCACCTGCGGCACGTTGATCTGATAGCTGGAGAACGTCGGGCCGAGTTCGGGTGTCGTCGCAGCCTTCTTGACGAACGCTTCCGTCGCCTTGTTCAGCTCTGTGTAACCGACTGCGCCGTGATCTTCCAGCTGCATCTTGAAGCCGCCGAGCGTACCGAGACCGAGCACGGGTGGCGGCGGAAAGACGGCGACGAACGAATCCTTGATCGCGCCGTATTGCTGGTTTAGCGCGCCCGCAATCGCACCCGCCGACAGCGCCTTGCCCTTGCGGTCATGGAACGGCTTGAGCGTAACGAACACAATGCCTGCGCTCGAACTATTCGTGAAGCCGTTCACCGACAAACCCGGAAACGCCACCGCGCTTTCCACGCCCGGCTGCTTCAGCGCGATCGCGCCCATGTCGCGAATCACCTTCTCGGTGCGATCGAGCGATGCACCATTGGGCAACTGCGCAAACGCGATCAGATACTCCTTGTCCTGCGCCGGTACGAAACCGCCCGGCACGGCACGCGACACGAGTACCGTCAGGCCCAGCAGCACCGCGTACACGACGAGCATCGCGCCCTTGCGCTTGAGCACGCCGTTCACGCCGCGCCCGTAGCTTTCCGAGCCGCGATGGAACACCTTGTTGAAGCCCCTGAAGAACGGGCCCAACACGCGGTTCATTGCGCGCGTCAGCCAGTCTTCCTTCACGTCGTGGCCGCGCAGCAGCAGCGCCGACAAAGCGGGCGACAGCGTGAGCGAGTTGAACGCCGAGATCACCGTCGAGATGGCAATCGTCATCGCGAACTGCTTGTAGAACTGGCCCGTCAGACCCGTCATGAACGCGAGCGGCACGAACACGGCGACCAGCGTCAGCGCGATGGCGATAATCGGCCCGCTCACTTCCTGCATGGCCTTGTAGGTCGCATCTCTCGCGCTCAAACCGCTTTCGATGTTCCGTTCGACGTTCTCCACCACCACGATCGCATCGTCGACCACGATACCGATGGCCAGCACCATCCCGAACAGCGACAGCGCGTTGATCGAGAAACCGAATGCCAGCAGCAGCGAGAACGTACCGACAATCGACACAGGCACGGCGATCAGCGGAATGATCGACGCGCGCCACGTTTGCAGAAACACGATCACCACGATCACGACGAGCGCAATCGCTTCGAGCAGCGTGTGTACGACGGCTTCGATACTCGAACGCACGAACTGCGTCGGGTCATAGACGATCTTGTACTCGACACCCGCCGGGAAGTCCGCGGCGAGTTCCTTCATCGTCGCGCGCACTTCGTCGGAAATCTGCAGCGAGTTCGCGCCCGGCGACTGGTTGATCGCCATTGCGACGGCCGGCTTGTTGTCGAGCAGCGAGCGCAAGCCGTATTCCGAGGCCGCGAGTTCGACACGCGCAATATCCTTCAGGTACGTGACCGCGCCATCCGGCGCCGTCTTCACGACGATGTCGCCGAACTCCGCTTCTGTTTTCAGACGGCCGCGCGCATTCACCGACAATTGCAGCGGCGTGCCCGGCACGGAAGGCGATGCACCGATCACGCCCGCCGCCACCTGAATGTTCTGCTCGCGAATCGCATTGACCACTTCCATCGCCGTCAGATTGCGTTGCGCGACCTTCGCCGGATCGAGCCACACGCGCATCGCGTAGTCGCCCGCACCCCACAGCTGCACCTGCCCGACGCCCTTGATCCGCTCCAGGCGGTCCTTCACGTTGAGCAGCGCGTAGTTGCGCAGATACGTCATGTCGTAGCGGTCGTTCGGCGAGATCAAATGCACGACCATCGTCAGCGTCGGCGAGCTCTTGATCGTCGTCACGCCAAGACGCTGCACGTCTTCCGGCAGACGCGGCAGCGCCTGATTCACGCGGTTTTGCACCAGCTGCGTCGCGAGATCGGGATTCGTGCCGAGCTTGAACGTGACCGTCAACGTCAGATTGCCGTCGCTATTGGCCTGCGACTGCATGTACAGCATGTTCTCGACGCCGTTGATCTGCTCTTCGAGCGGCGACGCAACGGCTTCGGCGATCACCTTCGGGTTCGCGCCCGGATATTGCGCGTGGACCACCACGGAAGGCGGCACCACTTCGGGGTATTCGGAGATCGGCAGCTGGAACACTGCGATCAGCCCCCCGAGCAGAATCAGGACCGATAGCACGCCAGCGAAGATCGGCCGGTCGATGAAGAATTTGGATATGTTCATGTGAAGCTCTTGATGTTGGAGCGCTTACGTCTTGTGCGCATGCATCGAAGGATGGGTGACGGTTGGTCGACCGATCACGAATCCTTGCGCGCCTTCGTGCGCGGCTGCGCCTGTGCCTGCGTTTGCGTACCCTTCTGCGCTTGCGGTTCGGTGTGCTTCTGCTTCGTTCCGTCGAGCTGCGCCTGCTTGTCTGCCTGCGCGTCATCCGCGACGGGCGCGCTGTTCGCGTCGCCCTCGCCCATCGGCACCATGTGCGCGCGAACCTGCGCGCCCGGACGCACACGCTGCGTGCCGTTCACGACGATGCGGTCGCCCGCGTGCAAGCCGCTCTTCACGACGCGCAGATTGCCTTGCAGGTCACCAGGCTGAATCTCGCGATACGCGACGTGATCGTCCTTGTCGACCACGAACACGAACTTCTTGTCCTGGTCCGTGCCGATTGCGGCGTCATCGATCAGCAGCGCGCCATGCGGCTCGCTGCCGCCCACTTTCACGCGTGCATAGAGACCCGGCACGAGCGAACCGTCGCTGTTGTCGAAACGCGCGCGCACGCGGATCGTGCCCGACGACGTATCGAGGCGGTTATCGACCGACTGGATCGTGCCCTTGCGCGAATAGCCCGTCTCATTGGCCAGGCCCAGTTCGACGGGCACCTTGCTGTCGCCCTTCACCTGGCTGATGTACTGCAGATACGTCTGCTCGTCGGCGTCGAACTCCGCGTAGATCGGCGAGACCGACACGAGCGTCGTCAGCGGCGCGGCGCTTGCGCCCGCGTTCACGACGTTGCCGAGCGTGATCTCCGCGCGCGACACGCGGCCCGCCACGGGCGCGACGATCTTCGTATAGCCGAGATTGATCTGCGCGGTTTCGAGCGCGGCCTGCGCGGCCTTCACGTTCGCGGTCGCTTCGCGCGCGGCGTTCTGCTTCTCGTCGTAGTCGCGCTTGGCAATCGCGCTATCGCCGATCAACCGTTGCGCACGCTCCCAGTCGCTTTGCGTGTAGCCCGCGCGCGACTGCGCGGCCGCCAGCTGCGCGGCAGCACGATCCACTTCCGCCTGATACGGACGCGGATCGATGACGAACAGCACGTCGCCCTTCTTCACGAGCGCGCCGTCCTGGAAGTTCACGGACACGATCGTGCCCGACACGAGCGGCCGCACGTCGACCTTTTCTACAGCCTGAAGACGGCCCGAATAGCTTTGCCAGTCGGTGATGGTCTTCTGCACAACAGTGGCGACGTCGACTTCCGGCACGATGGTCGGCGCGGACTGCGCCGGCGCGCGCGCATCGACGCGAATCGCGCCGAACGTGCCGAGGCCCGCAATCACAAGCACCGCTAGCGCCGCTACCGCCAGCTTCGAACGCGAGAGAGGAAAAACAGACATGACAGACTCCGGATTTAATTTAGTTAATAGAAGTTTGTTTATCGGAGTGCGCGCTCATCGAAGCGCCACTGGAAGAATCGGACCGCCTCGAGCAACGCCGCCGGATGATTGGCCAGCGCCGCGTGCGACACGCTTGGGTAACGGACCACCTGCGTCTGCACGCCCGCATCGATCAGATTGCTGGCGTACTTCTCCGCTTCGACGTGCAGCACGTCGTTTTGCGCGGTGGCAATCAGCGTCGCGGGCAAGCCGGCGAGCCGCACCGACTCGAGCGGCGCCGCATACGGGTGGATGCGTTGCGCTGCCTGCGGCAGATACGCGCGATAACACGCCGCGCATTCGCTCGCTGTGATGTCCGAGCTCAGGCGCTTCTCGTCGCCGAGACGCGTGAGGCTCGGATCGAGCATCGGTCCGAACAAAGCCTGCGCATCGATCCGCACATCCCCGCGATCGCGGCCGATGAACGCAAGGCAATTGGCGAGCGAGCCACCCGCATCGTGGCCCGCTACGCCGATTTTTTTCGTGTTGCCGCCGAACGCCCGTGCGCGTGTCTGCACCCACAGCGCTGCACGGTGTGCATCTTCGGGCGCGGCGGGAAACGGAAACTGCGGCGCGAGCGAATAACCGACGGAAACGACGAGCGCCGGCGTGTGCTGCGCGAAATAGCGCGCGGCGTAGTCGGCTTCCTCGATCGAGCCGCGCACGAAACCGCCGCCGTGAAAATAGAGCAGGATCGGCAGACCGCTTTTGGCGGCGGCTCGCCGGTAAAGGCGCAGTGTGATGTCCTGTGCGTACCCTTCGATCCGCACGTCGGTGACGTCGAGTAACGCGGCGTTTTCGCCGAGGCTCGCGCCAGACGGGACAAAGGTGTGACGCGGGTTGAATGCATCCATGTCGGAACAGCGCAATGCGCGAAGCTATCGAATGGTGCGAATTGTGGGACCAGCAGACTTCCAAATAAATGCCTATAATCCGGCAACACAATTCGGAGCACCTGAACAATCGAATGACTTTATTCGGCGCCTCGGCCAATCGTTAAATGGCTGATGCGACTGCTTCACCAGTGCTCCGGCTCTTTCGGAGGTTTGCAATGGACCGACTTCAGGCCATGCAAGTGTTCACCCGGGTCGTCGACACCAACAGCTTCACCCGGGCTGCGGAAACGCTCGATCTACCCCGCGCTTCCGTCACGACGATCATTCAGAATCTCGAAGCGTTTCTCGGCACGCGCCTCTTGCATCGCACGACACGCCGTCTGTCGCTGACGCCGGACGGCGCTGCGTACTACGAGCGTTGCGTGCGCATTCTCGCGGACGTCGAAGAGACGGAACAGAGTTTCCAGAGCGGCAACAAGAAGCCGAATGGGAAGCTGCGCGTCGATATGCCGGGATCGATCGGCAGACTACTCGTGATTCCCGCGCTGTGCGAATTCCACACGAAGTACCCGGATATCGATCTGCAACTCGGCTTGTCCGACCGCCCTGTCGATCTTCTGCAGGAAGGTGTGGATTGCGTGGTGCGGGTCGGCGCGCTGCAGGATTCGTCATTGGTCGCACGCAGAATAGGGTTATTCGAAGGCGTAACGTGCGGGGCGCCCGCGTATATCGAACGCGCGGGCATTCCTCAGACGCTCGACGATCTCGAACAGCACAAGGCCGTCAATTATTTTTCGAGCCGGACTGGCCGCGTTATGGACTGGTCGTTTCTTGTCGACGGCAAGGAAGTCGAGGTGAAAATGAAGGGCGTAGTGTCCGTCAACGACGCGGACGCTTATGTGACGTGCGGACTCGAAGGCTTCGGCCTGATTCAGCCGCCGCTCTTCATGGTGCTGCCGCATTTGCGTTCGGGCCAGCTCGTCGAAGTGCTGCCCGACCTGAAACCGCTGCCGATGCCGATCTCCGCGGTGTATCCGCATAGCCGGCATCTGTCGTCGAAAGTGCGCGTATTCGTCGACTGGATTGCGGAGATTTTCGATCGCTGCCCGCTGCTGAGTGGCCGTGCAAGCCTCGACAAGACCTGCACGCAACGCACGTTCGAGCAGAAAGAGGCCGCGCCGGAATTCAAAACGCCGGTGATGTCGGAATGGGTCGCATAGGCTGCCAGGCCTTTGTTTAAGGGACGATCGCGGCATCACGCCGCGATTGTTCTGAAATTGCGACAATTCATTTCACGAAAGCCGGGTTTATCGCCCGCGCGTCAAAGCCTACATTTTACCCTGTCGCAACGCCGGACCACGACGGCGAAGCAAATGAATTAGACGATAGGAGTGAATCATGAAGCGCAATCTGCTGGCAGGTCTTGCTCTCTCGCTGCTCGTCAGCGCACCGGCATTTGCCGGCGGCGGCGGTGGCATTGGCCACGCTGGGTCGTATAACGATCAATGGTGGCAACACTCGGCTAACGCATCGGCACCGAAGTCTCGCGCAGAAGTGCGCGCGGAAGTCACCGACGCGTATCGCGACGGCACGCTGCCTTCGCTGAACAAGACCTCGTATCCGGAACAAGGATTGATTGGCCGCACGCAAGCTGCGCGCCTCGAAGCGCAAAGCGACGGTAGCGTGCGCGTCGCTCGCGGCCAGTAAGCATTACTTTATTTTGATCGCAGGAGTCAAACATGAGCCCATCGGAACTCGATGACTGGGCGGCGGACATTCCCGTCTGGACGCCCTATCGCTCGCATTAAGTGCGCGTTGGAAGATAGCGAAGTGTGTGAACTGCGCTCAATCGCATGAAAGCGATTGAGCGCTTTGCGTTGGTGCCGATTTAACGTTCTGCGCTATGCGATCAGCGATGCGGCACGCCGTTGCGCCATTCGCCCCAATGCGACACGATGTCCTGAACGAGTGGATTGCCCGCGCGGTACAGGTTCTCAAGCGCGATAGTGAAGCCACCTTGCGCAGCGTAGTTGAGCAGGTTGTCGGCGCTCGTCTGTCCATCATAAGGACGATCGAAATCCGAACCCGCACGCAATACCGCAACGCGATTCAAATCGACGCGATGCACGCTTGCAGCGCGCTTCAACGCTTCATAGGTCGAGTTGTCTTCCTGTTGCGTCGTGCAATAGACGCCCTTGCCGTCCGTGAGAATCTTCGTCCAGTCGCGCGCGCGTTCGCCCAGCTTCGTACCGGACCACCACGTATCGCCTGCTAGTGTGTCGCACTGAATGACCGTAGGCACATGATTGGCAGGCGCATAGTTGTATTTGGCGCGCGCTGCTTGCGCCTGCGCGTTGTCAGACAGCACGACGTTTTGCGACAATGCAAAAGCCACCTCGGCGAGGCGTGGATTCAACTTGAACACTTCGGTGCGGTAGTCGAGTGGCGGCTTCTCCGAAGGGCTTTTCGTATTGATGCCGAGATAGCCGGTGTTCCAGCCCGGCGGAATTTCGCGTCCGTCGATTTCCCATTGAATGCCGAAGTCGACAAGGTATTTGGCCCACGCAGCAGAGCCGACCGTACCTTGAATCGGATCGATGCCCGCAATGCCCGCCACCATGAAATAAGTGTGCCGCAAATCGAACCGCGACGAGAATGCGAGCGCCATGGTCGACGCGGCGGCATTCGTGTGGCCCATGCCCGTCGTCATTACGCAGATGTCCTGTCTGTTGCAATGGATATTCGGATAATCCGGCGAAAGACCCGCGACAGGAATGTCTTGCCACGGCCCGAGTTTATCGAGCCAAACCTGCCCTTCCGGTCCGAACATCGAAATGATCATCACCTTGACGGGCCGGCCGTGCGATTCGCCGTTGTCTTGCGCAAAGCTGTCGTCCTGCGCATTCGCCAATGGCGAGACCGCCGTGCATGCGGCCAGTGCCAGGGCCGTCAATGCGCCTACCGTGCGAGTTACCATGACAAGTCCTTTCTTTAAGCTTGTTAAAGGATTGGGAATGGAATGCATGCCCTCGCGTAACAGGGCGGAGCTAAGTATAGGCGGCGTCGAATTGTTTTCCATTAGCTAATTCCACTTGTCATTTCAAATAGCTGATTCGCATAAATCGAAAAAGAACTGCAATACGAAAAATGCATCAGAAACGAAAAGGCCCGCGAACGTCGCATCGAGTGCATCATTCGCGGGCCTTTGAGACAGGTATCAACGCTTAATCGAGAGACGACTCGGTTCGCACTCTCGGCACGTCCGGCTCGAAGAACACCCAACGCACTTGCGGAAAAGTCGCCTGCAAATCGGCTTCGACGATATTGATCGCGTCGACCATTGCACGGCCGCTGTCGTAGTCGATCATTTCGGCCTGCACCGCGACGACAACATGACGGCCCCACTGCAGCGTGATCAGATTGATGATGCTGCGTATCTCCTTGCGCGTGTGCAGATGCGCTTCGATTGCACGCCGCACTTCCGGGCTCGCGGATTCGCCGATAATCATCGACTTGACCTCGCGCGCCACCAGAACCGCAATCACCATCAGCAACACACCGACGCCGACGGAACCCCACGCGTCAAACACGGGATTGCCAGTGATCATCGTCATCAGCACGGCGACGAAGGCAATCGCGAGACCGAGCAGCGCGGCCACGTCTTCACCCGTGACGACGAGCAATTCCGATTCGCGCGTTTCGCGAAACCAACGCCACATCGACTTGTCGGGATTGGTTTTGCGGATTTCGCGGATTGCGCCCATCAGCGAAAAGGTTTCAAGCACTACCGAAACACCCAGCACGCCAAGCGCAATATAGGCATGCGACAACGGCTCATGCGCCATCAGACGATGCACACCCTCATACACAGAAAACACGCCGCCGACGAAGAACAGCAGCAGCGCGACGATCAGCGAGTAGAAATAGATTACGCGCCCCGCGCCGAGCGGATGCAACAGGCTTGCGGGACGACGCGCCTGCTTGAGGCCGAACAGCAGCAATACCTGGTTGCCGCAATCGGCCGTCGAGTGAATCGCCTCGGCGAACATCGAACCGGAACCCGTGAATGCCGCGGCCGCGAACTTGCAAACCGCAATGCCGAGATTCGCTGCCAGCGCGTAAAAAATGGCCTTCGGTGATTCTTCTTTCATAGGCTCTTCGAGTTGTCTTGATGCAATTGGAGTGAGAAAGAATTAAACGACTTCGACGCGCGGTGCGCCATCGTGCAATTCGCCGATTACCACCGCGCGATCGAAGCCGTCCGCGCGGAAGATCGCGAGCACGTCGTCGACGGCAGCGGGTGCGCACGACACCAGCAGGCCGCCCGAGGTCTGCGGATCGGTCAGCAACGCGCGTGCCGTGTCGGGCAGCGAATCCGCGAGACGCATGTCTTCGCCATACGAAGCCCAGTTGCGGCCCGACGCGCCCGTGATGACGCCCGCCGCCGCGAACGCATCGACACCTGCGATCCACGGCAGATCCGCGTAACGCACGCGCGCGGTCAGTTGCGCGCCGCGCGCGAGTTCCAGCGTATGGCCGAGCAGGCCAAAGCCCGTCACGTCCGTCATCGCGTGTACGCCTTCGAGTGCGGCCAGTTCCGTGCCCGGACGATTGAGCTTCGTGGTGGCCGCGATCATCGCGGCATAGCCTGCCGCGTCGAGCTGATTCTTCTTGAGCGCCGCCGACAGCACGCCGACGCCGAGCGGCTTGCCGAGCACGAGCAAGTCGCCGGCTTGCGCGGACGCATTGCGCTTCACGCGTTTCGGATGCACGACGCCGAGTGCGGCAAGACCGTAGATCGGCTCCACGGAGTCGATCGAATGACCGCCCGCGACGGGAATGCCCGCGTGCGCGCACACATCCTCGCCGCCGCGCAGCACGGCTGCGATCACATCGTGCGGCAACACGTTGATCGGCATGCCGACCAGCGCGAGCGCGAGAATCGGCTTTCCGCCCATCGCATAGACATCGGAGAGCGCGTTGGTTGCGGCGATGCGGCCGAAGTCGTACGGATCGTCGACGATCGGCATGAAGAAGTCGGTCGTCGCGATGATCGCCTGCTCGTCGTTCAGGCGATACACAGCAGCGTCATCCGAGGTTTCCGTGCCGACCAGCAGGTCCGGAAACGTTGGCATCGGCACGCTGCGCTTCAGAAGATCGGACAGCACGCCCGGCGCGATCTTGCAGCCGCAGCCGCCGCCGTGCGAAAGGCTCGTGAGTCGTGGGACGTTGGAACTGACAGCAGATTCGCTCATGATGGTGAGGTGCCGGTGGGTCGATAACGGCTATTATCCGGCAATCCGCGAAAGCGCTGTCGAACAGGTCGCGCAAAGAGAAACGCGCCCTCGTCTGTGTGACGACAGCGCGTTCCTTTGAAGGCAACCGCGCGCGTTTAGCGGCGTTCGAGCGTCGCCATCTCCCGCACGATCACGAGCAGCATCGACAGGGTCGCGCCGCCCGCCGCGCGCAAATCCGTCAGCAGTTGCGCATAGCGCGCGAGCGCGTTCTCGCGTTTTGCGCGCCACGCTTCCACGACGCCTTCCGCAGTCGTCGCCTCGGGCGCTTCCGTGAGCGCGCTCGTCGTCAGCACGCGCTTGAGTCGCGCAAGCTCGGCGAGCGCGGCGGCCCGCGCCATCACGTCCCAATGCGTCGATGTCGGCAGCGCCTCGGCGCGCTCGCCGATCCAGCCGTAGTTCAGTTGCGTGCCCAACGCGAAGTACACGCCTGCGACGAGTTCGAGCCCGCGATCGGTCGTCGCCGACACTTCCGCGATATCGAGTAGCGCAGCAGGTATGTCGCCGCTCGCGACGCGCACCGCCAGCTCGCTGTCGACGCCCGCATCGACGAGCACGCGCTGCCGCTCGGACAAGGCTTCGAGTTCCGCGCCGGGCAACAGCATCGGCAATTGCGGCGCGAGCCGTTGCGCGGCGTCGCGGCAGCGCGCAATCAGTTCCGCCACGCCGCCGTCCTTCACTTCGCCCGACTGCAGATGCCGCAGGAACCACAGCGCGGCGCGCTCCAACAGCTTCGTGATCTCGACGAACATGCGCGCCTGCACGTCGTCGGCGACGCGATTGTCGAGCGCGTCGATATTGCGCCACACCTCGTTGAGATCGAACACGTCACGCGCAATCATGCACGCGCGCACGATGTCGCCGGGCTTTCCGTCAGTCTCTTCCATCATCCGGTGTACGAACGCACAGCCGACGCGATTCACCAGCGCATTCGTCAAATGCGTCGCCAGAATCTCGCGGCGCAGCGGATGATGATGCATCGGCTCGCTGAAGCGCTGGCGCAACGGCTTCGGGAAGTACTCGGTCAGCATACCCGCCACCAGCGCATCTTCCGGCACGTCGGTTTCGAGCAGCGCATCGTAGAGCCACATCTTGCTATACGCGAGCAGCACCGCGCGCTCGGGCGAAGTCAAACCCTGTTTCGCGGCAAGACGTTCGTTGATCTCGTCTTCAGACGGGAGAAATTCGATCACGCGATTCAACCTTCCCGCGCGTTCGAGATAACGCATCATGCGCATTTCGGCGTCGAACAGTTCGGCCGCATAGCGGCCTGCAATCGACAACGCCTGGGTTTGATAATAATTGTCCTGCAATACCAGCAGGCCCACTTCCTCCGTCATTTCCGCGAGCAACGCATTGCGCTGCTTGTCCGTCATCTCGCCATCCGCGACGACGAGGCCGAGCAGAATCTTGATGTTCACTTCGTGGTCCGAGCAGTCGACGCCCGCGGAATTATCGATTGCATCGGTATTCATGCGGCCGCCGCGTTGCGCGAACTCGATGCGCCCGAGTTGCGTAAGACCCAGATTGCCGCCTTCCGCGACCACCTTACAACGCAGATCGCAACCGTTCACACGCACTGCGTCGTTGGCCTTGTCGCCGACCTGCGCATGCGTTTCCCGGCTCGCCTTCACATAGGTGCCGATGCCGCCGTTATAGAGCAGATCGACGGGCGCCTGAAGAATCGCGCGTACCAGTTCCGAGGGCGCGAGCGCGGCGGCCGTGATGCCGAGCATCGATTGCACGGCGGGCGAAAGCGGGATCGTCTTCGCAGTGCGCGCGAACACGCCGCCGCCTTGCGAAATCAGCGCAGGGTCGTAATCGGCCCAGCTCGAACGGTCCAGGTTGAAGAGCCGTTGACGTTCGGCGAAGCTCGTGGCGGGATCGGGGTTTGGGTCGAGGAACACATGCCGGTGATCGAACGCGGCGATCAGCCGAATATGCTGCGACAGCAGCATGCCATTGCCGAACACGTCGCCCGACATGTCGCCGACGCCGACCACCGTGAAGTCCATCGATTGCGTATCGACGCCCATTTCGCGGAAGTGGCGCTTCACCGACTCCCACGCGCCGCGCGCGGTGATGCCCATTTTCTTGTGGTCGTAGCCGACCGAGCCGCCCGATGCGAACGCGTCGTCGAGCCAGAAGCCGTATTCCTGCGAGATCGCGTTCGCGTAATCGGAGAACGTGGCCGTGCCCTTGTCGGCAGCGACGACGAGATACGGATCGTCGGGGTCGTGCCGCACGACGTCGGGCGGCGGCACGATCTGGCTACCCACGCGGTTGTCGGTGAGATCGAGCAGCCCGCGCAGGAACGTTTGATAGCACGCAACGCCCTCGCGCATCCAGGATTCGCGATCGGTCGGCGGCGGCGGATTCTTCACGACGAAACCGCCCTTCGATCCCACCGGCACGATCACGACGTTCTTCACCATCTGCGCCTTCATCAGACCTAGCACTTCCGTGCGGAAATCCTCGCGACGGTCGGACCAGCGCAAGCCGCCGCGCGCGACACGCCCGCCGCGCAGATGCACGCCTTCGACACGCGGCGAATACACCCAGATCTCGAACATCGGCTTCGGCTCGGGCAAGCCCGGCACTTTCGCGGGATCGAACTTGAACGACAGATATGGTTTCGGCTTGCCGCTCTCGTCGCGCCGGTAGTAGTTCGTGCGCTGCGTTGCGTTGATCACGCCGAGGAACTGGCGCAGGATACGGTCTTCATCGAGGTTCGGCACTTCGTCGAGCGCGCCTTCGATCGTCTTCAGCAGCCGTTCGACGCGCGTCTCGCGTGTCGTGGCAGGCGCGGGATCGGACCGCGCAATGAACAGTTCGACCAGCATCCGCGCGATGGCGGGGTTCCCCGTCAACGCACGCTCGATATACGCGTCGCTGAATGTGGAGCCCACCTGCCGCAGATACTTCGCGTAGGCCCGCAAGATGATCACTTCGCGCGCGCTCAGTTGCGCGCGCAGCACGAGGCGGTTGAAGTTGTCGTCTTCGATATCGCCGGTCCAGACGCGCTCGAACGCATCTTCGAACAGGCCCTTCACGCGCTCGATGTCGAACTCGGTGTCATCGGCCAGTTCGAGGCCGAAGTCGTGAATCCATGCGGGTGCGGCACCCGGCGCCTCGATCAGGTAAGGCCGCTCTTCGTCGACGCGCACGCCCAGATGTTCGAGCATCGGCAGACTGCGCGACAGCGCAATCGGATCGCCCACGCGATACACCTTGAAGCGGAACGCGCGTGGCCCCGCTTCAATCGGCCGGTACAGGTTCATCGCGATCTGCTCGGTGCCCTGCACGCGCTCGATCAGCTCGATATCGCGCACCGCCGTGCGCGCCGGATAGTCGTCGCGATAGCCGGCCGGAAACGAATCCGCATAGTGCTGCAACAGGCGGTTGCCCTGCTCTTCGCCGAACGCGTCGAGCAACGCGTCGGCGAGATCGTCCTGCCAGCGGCGCGACACCTGGATGAGCCGCTGTTCGAGTTCGCGCGTATCGACATCCGTCATCGCGCCCGGCTCCGCGTGAACGACGAAATGAATGCGCGCGAGCGCCGACTCGGACAGCAGCGGCGTGAACTCGACGTTCGTGCCGTTGAACGCGCTCATCAGCAGCCTGGCGATACGCCGGCGCAAGTCGGTGTTGTATTTGTCGCGCGGTACGAACGCGAGGCACGACACGAAGCGGTCGAAGCGGTCGCGCCGCACGAACATCCGCGTGCGCTGATGCTCCTGCAAGCGCAGCACGCCCATCGCCGTGTCGTAAAGTTCGTTCTCGTCGGCCTGGAAGAGTTCATCGCGTGGATACGTTTCCAGTACCGTCACCAACGATTTGCCGAGATGCCCCTTCGGCAGAAAACCCGCCCGCCGCACGATGTTCGCGCATTTGCGGCGCACGATCGGAATCTCCGAAGCGGACGCCGTATAAGCCGTCGACGTATACAGCCCGATAAAACGCCGCTCGCCGTTGATCTTGCCGTCCGGCCCGACGAGCTTCACGCCGACATAGTCGAGATAGCCGGGCCGATGCACCGTCGCGCGCGAATTGGCCTTGGTCAGAAAGATGGGCGTCGCGCCCGCGATGATATCGGCGGCGGCGGCCGGCAACGGCGTCACTTCAGACGCGCCCTGTGGCCGCAACGATTCGCGCAAGAGGCCGAAGCCCGAGCCCGGCACGCCGCGCAGACCATACTCGCCGTTATGCGTGACGAGTTCGTAATCGCGCTGGCCGAGAAACGTGAAGTGGTCCGCGACCATCCATTCGACGAACGCACGCGCTTCGACGCCTTCCGGGCTCGTCTCGCGGGCGGCCATGTCGCGGATCGTCGTGCGCGCTATCTCGACGATCTTCGGCCAGTCTTCAACGGAGGCACGCACATCGCCCAGTACCTTCGCGATCTCGTTGCGTAATGCATCGAGCTTCGCAGCATCGCCGCAGCGGTCCACTTCGAAATGAATGAACGACGCGAGTTGCGAACGGCCGTCGTCGCTCGATGCGCCACCGGGCGCGATGCGCTCAATGCCGCCGTCCTGGCCGCGCCATATGCGAAATACGGGGTGCAACACGGAGTGCAGTGACAGACCGAGACGGTTGACGGCCATTGAAACCGAGTCCACCAGAAACGGCATGTCGTCGTTGACGATCTCGATGACGGTGTGATCCGAGTGCCAGCCGTGCTGTTCGAGAATCGGGTTGTAGACGCGCAAACGTTCGCTGCCCGGCACGAAGCGTTGCGCCGTTTGCCAGTGCGCCATCGCGGCGCCGTAGAGATCGGCGATGCCGCGGCTTTGCAGATCGTCGGCATCGGCAAAGTCGTAGTAGTGACGCAGGAATGGCTCGACAGCTGCGAAAGCGGGCTCGGGCAATCGTCCTCGCGCGAATTCGACGACATCGTTGAGCAGATGGGCAACGGCTTCTTCGTTCTTCGCTTGCATGACGTCCTCCGCGACGGGCGACAATCGATTGCATAGACTGAAGCGCATTATGCACCCGTTGAGCAGAAACGGATTGTGCATGCGCACATCGCGCATGCTTGCTCGCGCCTGTGACAGAAGCGTGTCGATTGCAAGTACGCACAGCGGATCGCGCGTTGCAAAGCCCCATGAAAAATGCTTCGTTCTGTTGGCTAACCATCACAGGCCAGGGTTCTTCTTATTAGCTTATGTAGCAGCGATGCGTTAGGCTTTTATGGTCCGCGATAAAGCCATAGACGGTCATTTTTTTAAAGGTTTTATTGCGGATGCATGAACACAAGTTGGAAATAGATACCAATAGCGAATCACGGTTCCAATACCGATTCCATTCGCGAGCATGGAGACGCTCTTGTGTCGCGTAAAGCGGTCATTCGAAGGGGTTGCTTCATGCCCAGCACAACGACTCGACGTGTCGATGCCGCTGGCCTGTTGTCGAGGTGTACCGGGGTAGAACCTGCAAGCCTGACATGGAGAACAGACCCATGAAGCGCGAGCCATTTCGACATGTGCGGACGATCAGTTACGCAACGATGCTTCTCTTTTACGTTGAAGCTCATGCGCAATCGCTTCAAGATCAAACCGCACAAGAAAATATCGCAACCCTTCGCCAGGAACTGAACAACCGTATCAAGGAACTCGATGCACTAAAGCGTAAAATCGCGGAAGAAGAAGCGCAATTCCAGCAATTGAGCAAGGCACTCGATTCACGCATGCTCGACGTGACGCGCGGCACCGGCCAGCCCGGCTCGGGCGCAGCGCCCGCCACCGGCATTGCGCAGAGCGCGACGCCAGCCGGCACTGCAGACGCCGCACCCAATGCCGCCGACGCCGCAACGGCAGGTGCGGCAGCTGGCGCAACAGCCGGCGCCGCGACAGGCGCAGCACCCGCGCCTGTGATCAACATGGCGCAAAACGCAGGCGGCGAGCAACAGGTCCAGCCTGTTGGCCAGGCGCCTATCCCCGACACCGCGCCGCCCGCCGTCGCGCCGATCTTCGATCAGCCCGGCGTGCTCACGCCGAAGAACAAGTTCGTGCTCGAACCTTCGTTCCAGTTCGGCTATTCGTCGTCGGACCGTGTCGCGCTGGTTGGCTATACGATCATTCCCGCCTTGCTGATCGGCCTGATCGACGTGCGCGAGATCAAGTCGAACGTGCTGACGGCCGGCGTTGCCGCGCGTTACGGCATTACGAACCGGATGGAAGTCGAAGTGCGCGTGCCGTATGTCTATTCGACCAACGACACCGTCAGCCGCGAGATCTTCACGGGCTCGGCGCAGGACAACGTCTTCGGTAGCAGCGGCCACGGCATCGGCGACGTCGAAATGACGATGCGCTACCAGCTGAACGAGGGCGGCCCGGATAAGTTCTATTACATCGGCTGGCTGCGCTTCAAGACGGCCACGGGCAAGAGCCCGTTCGACGTCGTGACCGATTGCGTGACGCGCTGCATCGGCAATACGACGGGGACGGGCCTGCCGCTCGAACAGCCGACGGGCACCGGTTTCTATGCGATCCAGCCGGGTCTCACGTGGCTGTTCCCGAGCGACCCGGTCGTGTTCTTCGGCAACTTCAGCTACTTGCACAGCTTTGCCCGCAGCGACCTGAGCCTGCACATCCTGAACGGCGAGACCGATTTCGTCGGCAAGATCCAGCCAGGCGATATCTATGGCTTCAATATCGGCATGGGCCTCGCGCTGAACGAAAAGGCTTCGTTCAGTATCGGCTATGACCAGAGCATCGTGCTGCCGACCAAGCAGAACGGATCGACCGTGCCAGGTTCGGTGCGCGTGATACTCGGCACGCTGCTCGTCGGCTACTCGTACCGCCTCACGCCGAAGACGACGCTCAACTTCTCGCTCGGCGCCGGCCTCACGCGCGACACGCCGGATCTCACGCTGACGTTCCGCATGCCGATCCAGTTCTAACCTGGTTCCCTCGCAACGTCTCTATCGAAACAAAAACTCGCGACGCCTCCCCAGCGTCGCGAGTTTCTTTTTTCAGGCTTCTATCTGGGCCGGACTGAATTCATCAATGCATTGTTCAAGGTCGCGCCCAGATTCATGCTCTTGAATAACCCCAACGAATTGACCGATGCATTGATCGTCGTCAGCGCCTGAATGTTCTGGTTGCTGAGCGTGTTCTGGATCACCGCGCCCGACAGGCCCTGCACCGAGCCCTGCTGCGCTATATTGCCGCCACCGTTTTGCAGCAGCGACCCGATGTTCGCCGCGGCGAGCGATTGTGCCTGCTGCGTCGTCATGTTGCTCAGGTCCGGAATGTTGAAGCTGGTCTGCGTGACGAGATTGCCGTTCACGACTGCCATCCTCGACACACCGAACGAGATCTTCAGGCCGTTTGCCACATCGAAGCCGCCGCGCATCGTGTCGAGTTTTTCTTCGCTGATGGCGACTGTCGTTTTCGATGACCAGTTCGGATCTTCTGTGTCCGCTCTTGCTTTGACTTCGTGACCGCGGTCGGGGGGCGTGTCGTTGCGCGACGCTTGAGGCACGGCAATGGGCGCCGCATACGAAAGCGGCGCTTTGACCTGTGCCTGCGCGGGCGGCGCGGCGCGTTCTTTGATCTGCGGTTGCTCGGCTGTTTGCACCGATGTATTTGTCGAAGCCGTCGAATCGTTCTGCACGCTCTTTGCCGTCTGCGAAACAGGCACGGCAATGGGCCTCGCATACGAAACCGGCGGCTTGACGATCACGCGTTCATTCGCAACCGGCGCTTCATGCGCGGGCGACACGGGGGGCGGTGTCGGCGTTGCATCGAGAGTCAGTTGTTCATGCCGCATCAATTGCGCTTGCGCGCGTTCTTCTACCTGCTGTGCGCGTGGCGCTTCGGCCTTTTCGGTCTTTTCAGTGTTTTCACCTTTGCGCGCGGCAACCGCGATCGGTGCCGCATACGACACCGGAAGCGGTTTGACGGGCGCTTCGGCTTCTTGCGCGAGTGCGGGCGCTGCGGGCGCTACGGCCGCGGTTACGTCGGCCGCATCCTGGTGTTCAACCGCATCGCGCTGTGCGAGCACATCGTTTTCTTGCGGAGACGAAGACGAAGACGGCGTCGACGAAGCATCGACTGCATACAGCGCTTCGTTGATGACGGCTTCGTTCGTTACGCGGCTCGCTTCGTCATTCGTATCCTGCTTTGCCGCGCTATCCGCTTCGTCAGCAGATTCCTGGCGCGGTGTCGCGACGGCAATCGGCGCCGCGTACGACACGGGCGCGTGACGCATGCCATCGGCGTCGCCATCGTCGGAAAATGCGCGCGGCTTTTGCGTGGACAATGCATCGACGACAGCCTGCGTAATGGCATCCGTCGCATCCGCCAAAGGCGCCGCGTCGCGCAACACCAACGGCTCGACCGCTGCGCCCGCGACATCCGGCGCGACCACCGGCGCCGCGGCAGGCGCGCCCTGTTCGAACGCGTGTGCGCCGAACGTCACCATCGAACCACATACCATCGTGGCAATGCCGGCGAGTTTTCGGGTCTCGGTTCTCATGATGGCCCTCAGAAATCACTCGCGCCATGCTTCGGCATGACGGTGAAGAACAGACCATCGCGATTGACGCCCGTATAGAGCGGCGCGGGCGGCGCGACTCGCCAGTCGACGGGATCGTTGAAGACCCCGACGCCAGGTTTGTTATGGATGACGAACAGGACCTGGTCTTCCCATTTCGCCTGGAAACTCTTCAACGGCATGGGACGCGTGCCTGTTGCGGGATCGCCGATCAGCACGCGGTCGTTCTTCAACCCTTTCACCACGACAAAATGGTGATAGCCGCTTTCGCTGATCAGCACGATCGCGGGCGTGTTGGTTTCGACGAGCTTTTGCAGCGGCAGCTCATAACCGTCCGCGATAAACCCGCGCCGCTCGAGAAAGCGCTTGATGTCGAGCAACGAGAAGCCCTCAGTGCGGATCTTCGCCTGATCGCCGTTCTCGAACATCTCCTGGAATGCGGTCTGCTCGCTCACCGGATAGTTGTATTGAAACGTGAGCAGCGTCGCCACGGCAGCGGACCCGCAACTGAAGTCGAACTGCTGCTTGATGGTGCGCTTGAAGCGAGCCTCTTTCAGGCTCGTGACGTGCATCGCGTAACCGGCGCCCGACGGCTCGTAGATCGTAATGGGGTCGGCGCGCGCCGGGGTTGCCGCCGTCAACGCGCACGCAAGCAGCCACGCGGCTCCATGAAAGGCTCCATGAAAGGTTCCCTGAAGGGCTCCATGAAGTTTCATCGCTCATTCCCCGAAGCGCACGTTGACGATCGTCGCGTTCTGGATCAGCACGTTCGCGCCCGTGTTCTGTATCACGGTCGGCAAGCCGCTCGCGTTCGAGAACGAGCCACCCGTGATCATGTTCGACCCGGTGTCCACGTTGCGCGCGGTATTGTTCGCGACCGTGCCGCGCAGGTTCATGTCGTTGAAGACGGCTTCGCCGCCGCGATGCGCATCGAGCTGCTCGGCCGACATCGCGACACCGAAGGTCGCGTCGGCGGGCGCCGGTGCAGGGGATGCGGCAGCTGTCGGGGCCTTCAGCGCACTCACGTTGGGAGCGGCTGACACAACGGGAGCGATCGACGTATCCGCTTGCACGGGAGAACGCAGTTCGCCGGCAAAAACATAGGCTGCAAAGCAAGGCAGTCCGATAACGACAGGCAGTACCACCTTCGCAATGCGTTTGAACGCCTGCATGGTTGTCTCCTGGTGCTTCGCCGATCCGTGCTGCAACGGCCTTGCGGCGCGCGCGGCAGCGTCCGGCGAGGTGCGATTTGTGCGACCTTCGCCCAGCGCGCCTACCCCGTGCGCCGGAACGATGGAACAGGAGCCGTGGAGCGCGAACGCCCCACGGCACATCACACAACGACTTATCGACGCTAACTGTCCTTCACGTCAGTTAGCGGCCGACAGCCAGGTTTGCCTGCACTGTGACAGCCTGCTGTACGAGCGACGCCATACCGCTGTTCTGGTTCAGAACCATCACGCCAGCTGCCGACTGAGCCGCGCTCGCCATGTTGTTCGACATGTCGAATGAGCCCGTCGTCATCGTGACGGTTCCACCAGCGCCGCCTGCACCGCCTGCGCCACCTGTGCCTGCTGCACCGGCTCCAGCCGAAGCCGTCGCCGCACCGCCTGCACCACCCGCTGCACCTGCTCCGCCCGTTGCTGCGCCGCCATTGCCAGCCGTCGACGTCGCTGCGCCGCCGTCACCCGCTGACGCCGTGCCTGCGCCGCCTGCACCTGCCGTCGACGTCGCCGCGCCGCCCGTGCCCGAGCCTGCGCCGCCCGATGCCGTCGCTGCGCCGCCCGTCGCGGTCGCCGCGCCAGCCGTGGCTGCGCCGCCCGTGCCGCTACCCGAAGCGGTTGCCGTGCCGCTGCCCGAGCCGCTGCCCGAGCCCGACGCTGCGCCGCTGTTCGAGGTGGCCGTGCCGCCGCCGCCGCCCGCACGTGAGGACAGATCGCCGCTGCCGGCTGCGCCAAGCCCGAGACCCGCTCCAGCGCCGACTGCCGCGCCCTTGCCGCTGCCGTAGCCGCCGTAGGCAAGCGTGCCTGCTCCTGCACTGCCGCCCTTCGCGCCAGCGTCACCGCCGCTGCCGTAGCCCTTGCCGCCGGATGCCTTCGACCAGCCGCCATCGCCGCCCGACGCCTTCGCGTAGCCGCCATCGCCACCCGATGCCTTCGACCAGCCGCCGTCGCCGGCAATGGCGCGACCGCCATTGCCGCCGTCGCCGCCATAGCCACCGCCAGCGCCGGCGCTTCCGCCCTTGCCGCCGATGCCCTTGGCGCCGTCGCCGCCCTTGCCGCCATTGACGTTGCCGTAGTTGGTCGCGACATTGCCGATGCCAGTGACCCTCACATGGCTCACGGTGCCGTCAAGCTTGCTGACGGCCACTGTCTTCGTGTTGTTCCATGAGTCCTGCGAGACCTTCGAGTGTCCCGTCACTTCGTTGACGTTGTTGCCCGTCGTGCTGCCTTGGGTCGACGACGCCGTGTTCGACAGGGAGTTATCGCCACTGCCCGACTTCTGGTTGCACGAGTAGTCGCCATTCGCGCAGGGGTTGGCCATCGCATAGCCGCTAAAGCCCAGCGCGACGATGGCTGCTGATGCCAAAAGTGTCTTACGCATGAAAGCCTCCTATTGGATTAACGGCCAACGCTCAGGTTTGCCTGAACGGTGACGGCCTGTTGCACCAGCGATGCCATGCCGCTGTTCTGGTTCGCGACCAGAATGCCGGCTGCCGACTGAGCGACGCTCGTCATGGTGTTGGCCATGCTGAAGTCACCCGTGCCGACGCCGATCGCGCCACCTGCACCGCCTGCAGCGCCTGCGCCGCCCGTGCCCGCGCCGCCGGCCGCTGCCGTCGCCGTGGCTGCTGCGCCTGCGCCGCCTGCACCGCCTGCGCCGCCCGCTGCATCGCCGCCGTTACCGGCCGTCGAGCCAGCCGTGCCGCCTGCACCTGCCGTAGCCGTCGCTGCGCCGCCTGCACCTGCCGTCGACGTCGCTGCGCCGCCTGAGCCTGTGCCTGCGCCGCCCGTAGCGGTGCCCGTTCCAGCCGTAGCCGTTGCTGCGCCAGACGTGCCTGCGCCGCCCGTGCCCGTACCCGTGCCCGAGCCGCTCGCCGTTGCCGTGCCCGTACCCGTGCCCGTCGCTGCGCCGCTCGCCGACGATGCGCTGCCGCCACCGCCATTGGCCTTCGAGTGCACATCGCCGCTGCCTGCGAGCCCAGCGCCCGCACCGAGCGCGAGACCTGCGCCCTTGCCGGAGCCGTGTCCGTCGCCGCCTGCCGCTGCCGATCCAGCGTACGCGCTGCCGCCCTTGGCCCATGCGTCGCCGCCACTACCAGAGCCCTTGCCACCGTAGGCCTTGGAATTGCCGCCGTCGCCGGCATAGGCCTTGGCGTTGCCGCCATCGCCAGCCGATGCCCTGGAGTTGCCGCCGTCGCCAGCTATGGCCTTGCCGCCATTGCCGCCGTAGCCGCCGTCGCCGCCGATCGCCAATGCACTGCCACCCTTGCCGCCTATGCCTTTCGCGCCGCTGCCGCCGCGTCCGCCGTTCGCATTGCCGTCGTTATAGGCATGGTTGCCAATGCCATAAACGCTTACGCCCGATACAGACCCGGACAGACGGCTCACTGCGACGATCTTGGTGCTGTTGAACGAATCTTGCGCGACCCTCGCACCCGTCGTAATTTCATTTGCGTTGTTGCCCGTGGTGCTGGTTTGAGCGGATGTCGCCGAGTTTGTCGATGTGTTGCTCCCGCTGTATGACTTCTGGTTGCAGGATGAATCGCTATCACTGCATGGGTTTGCCATTGCGTAGCCGCTGCAGCCCAAGGCGATGACTGCTGCGGACGCCAGTAGAGTTTTGCGCATGGAATCCTCCTGGAGGAGATGGGGGGCGGGCTGGCAGACTGCACCAATCCGGCTCGCCGTGTCGCATAGGCGATGCCATGCATGTAAGGCATTGAAATATAAAGAAATTTCACATTTCCCGTGATGCGGGATGGAAAGATGAGGGTAATTACCTACGTTTTATGTTTCGCGTTTGAAACGCATAAACCGGCATTGCACCGGTTTCCCAAAATGAGGGGTTTTACAATCGCTTTTAATTCAAACGATTAGCGAACAATACTAAGAAGAAACCCGAGATTTTAAAAACGTTTCTTTTTTGACGGGCGCGATTCTTGAGTGCCAGGATAATCCACCCCGGAACCCCCGCGATTCTTCGATAAAGGCCGTTAGTGGCCTTGCGCACCATGGGTTTGCGCCAGATTGGCGCTGGCGACACACAGCGCATTGGTGGCGTAAAAAAACGTATCGTTTACGACCTTGCAAGCCGCACCCAGCCTTCTTCCGCAAGAATTTCCGCACTCCCGAACCGTATGCGGAATTATTTTACAATTTCAGTATGTACCTAAATGCACCGAACCCCATTCAATTATCGCATGTTAATGGCGCGCAGCACCAATTTGCCATTAATCACGATGCATGTCCACTAAAATCAGAGCCCGCACAACTTTACTGCTAAAGGCAATGCGGAGATATTGCGCTGCACTAATGCAGTGCATCAATGATGCGTGTTTTCTTCGTGTTTAAAACTTAATGAGACATTTAATTATCGATTATTCGTCGGTTAAATCGGATTGCTCATTTTCGAGGTCTGGATCGACGGTCGGCTGCACTAGCCAGGCGCCGATGCGTTCGACGGTCCACACGGGATCGTCGTGCGGCAAATCGTGGCCGGCCCATGCGTGCCGCCAGTGATCGGCGCTCCACGCCGCGGCCAGCGCCGCTGAGCACGCGGGATCGACCAGCCCGTCTTCCCGCGACGACAACACCAGCGTCGCGCACGGTGGCCGCTGCCGCCCGGCGCTGAAGCGCGCGGCCGCGAGCAACTGACGCAGCGCGTTCGCCCGGCTGACGGGCGCGCTCTCGCGGATCGCGATCCATTCCTGCAGATCGGCGTCGACCGTGTCACGCTGATTGCAGGTCAGGCGATGAATCGTCTCTTCCGCGGCACGCGCGTCGCGCCAGTGCGAGGCAATGCGCGCCAGCCCCGGCCACGCCTGCGGGCGCAGCCGTTCGTCGAAGCGGCTGAACGGCCGCATGCTGGTGTTGATCAGCACAAGCCGCGCGATCTCGGCGGGATGACGCTGCGCCCAGCAGGTCGCGACCATGCCGCCCAGCGACATCGCCAGCACGCAATACGGCCCCGCCGCGCCGCTGGCGCGCGCCGCCGCGCGCACGAAGTCGACCATCCCGGCGACATCCAGCGGCGCGCGCAGGTCCGCATATTCGCCGTTGCCGGGCAGGTCGATGGTCAGCACGCGAGTGGGCACGGCGTGCGCGACTGATGCGCTTTGCGGCGTGCCGTCCAGCGCCGCGCGCAACATGTCGGGCAATGCGCCCCAGTGCCGTGCCTCGCGCGTCAGACCGCGCAACAGGATCCACGTACTCATGTTTTGCCTGGCTTGTACCAGAGTTCCGTCGCGCTTTCGAGCAACTGCTCGCGGCGGCTGCCTTGCGGCAGCCAGCGCTGCGACGCGTAAGCGGCGCGTGTCAGAAAATCGAGCAGGTTCGCGTGGCGCCGCAATACGCGCGCGGTGCGGTGCGCTTTCAGCGGGTTGAACATGCCCTGGCGTGAAAAGATCTGCCGGGGGTTTTTCTTGATCCATAGCCACGAGCCCAGTTCGAGCGTCATCGGCAGAAAGATGTTGGGCGGCGGCGCGCGGTCGTACGCGCAGTCCCACAGGTCGCCGTGCAGCAGATACTGATGGCTCTGCGGCTCGAACATGTAGCCGTGGTGCGGATGCGCGCGCTCGAACATCGTCTTCAGCGCGTACATTTCCGGCAGATGCGGCATCGGGCGACGTGTCTTCGCGTACGGGAACCAGATGCTGTCGCTCCAGCCGTAGCCCGAATGGCAATCGAGCGCGAACGACAGCGGCCGCGCCGCCAGCTCATCCGCGACGACGCGCAACAGCGCGTCCGCCTCCGCTTCCATCGGCGCGCCGCGCCGCCCGCGATACCACGGCAGCCACGAACCGACCCGCTGTCCACCCGCGAGCAAAGGCACCCGCTCTTCGGCGTCCTGCGGCGCGTTACGCATCAGATCGACACCGTTCGGATTGGCGCGCGTCGCGGCCCACATTCCGCCTGGATTGACGATCGGGACGAAAATCAGGCGGATCGACTGAAGCTGGCGCACCAGCAGTTCGTCCCATTCGAGCCGTCCGAGCAGCGCGCGCATGTAGTCGAGCACGAGCTGCGTGCCGATCCGCTCGAGCCCGTGTATGCCGCCGAAGAAACCGATCGCGGGCGCCCGCGGATCGCGCGAGCCGATGCTCGCCGTCTGCACGGCAAACGTCCTGCCGCGCACCTGCGTTTCGCACACGGAATGAATCTCGAAGCTGCCGCTGCCGACCTCGAGAATCGCCTGCAGTTCTTCGTACTCCGTGAACGTATCGGGCAAAAAGCTCAGAGCCTGCATGGGCTGCGCCGGTTGTGGTGTGAGGTTATTGGAGACGGCTCACGCGTGACGTTTCGAACTATAGCGTTTCGTGCTTGCCAATGGATGACAGTGGTCCGCACCGTTGCGTTTGTCATATCGATGACACACTGCGCGATCCGGCACTGCGGCGCGCCGCACGCTGCCGTGTGAATCGATGAAAGATGTAGTCGTCTAGATGTTGCGACGCCTTCACTCAACCGTCACAGACGCTTTCTAGAATGTCCCACAACTTCCGGCTTGCACCGGAGTCATCGACAGGACACACATGGAAGCAATCCGCATCGAACGCCTGAGCAAGACATTCGGCAACGGCCGCAAGGCGCTCGACGAGATCGACCTGCGCGTCGAGCAGGGTGAAATGGTCGCGCTGATCGGCGCGTCGGGCTCGGGCAAGTCGACGCTGCTGCGACATATCGCGGGCTTCACGGTGTCGGATGCGCAGCCTTCGCAGATCGCGATACTTGGGCGTCCGATCCAGCAGAACGGCCGCATCGTGCGCGAAGTGCGCAGCATTCGCCGCGACATCGGCTTCGTTTTCCAGCAGTTCAATCTCGTGAACCGGTTGACGGTCGAAGCGAACGTGCTGATCGGCGCGCTCGCGCGCCTGCCGCTGTGGCGCCGTCTCACGGGTTGCTTTCCGCGCAGCGAGCGCGCGCTGTCGATGTCGGCATTGAACGAAGTCGGCATCGGCGAGCATGCGCGCGAGCGCGCCTCGAACCTGTCGGGCGGTCAGCAGCAGCGCGCCGCGCTGGCGCGCGCGCTCGTGCAGCAGGCACGCATCATCCTCGCCGACGAGCCGATTGCGTCGCTCGACCCAGAATCGTCGCGCCGCGTGATGGAGATGCTGAGGACGCTGAACATCGAGCATCGATTGACGGTGCTGGTCTCGCTGCATCAGGTCGACATCGCGATGCAGTACTGCCAGCGCACCATCGCGATGCGGCGCGGCAAGGTCGTGTACGACGGACCGTCCGCGGCGCTCACGCCCGCGCTTCTGCAGAAACTCTATGGCGACGACGCGCGCGAGCTGCTCGACGACAGTCAGCAGGCCGATAGCGCTGATAGTGCCGGGAGCGCCGCGCCTCGCGCGCGCGTGCTGCCGCTCAACACGGCACGCTCGGCCTGATCCCCTTTCCGGAAAGAAACGCTGTACCCGATTCACTCACCTGGAACAGAACTCATGAAATTTCTGCGCTCACTGCTCGCCGGCGTCGCCGCCGTGTCGGCATTCGCGAGCTTCGCCGCCCATGCCGAAGACCTGAATCTCGGCATCATTTCGACCGATTCGTCGGCCGTGCTCAAGCAGCGCTGGCAGCCGCTCATCGATGACATGAACAAGCAGACGGGGCTGAACATCAAGGCGTTCTTCGCGACCGACTACGCGGGCATCATCGAAGGCATGCGCTTCAACAAGGTGCAGGTTGCGTATCTCGGCAATGCGTCGGCGATCGAAGCTGTAGATCGTTCGAATGGCGAAGTATTCGGCAAGACGACCTACGCGAATGGCGACGCCGGTTACTACTCGGTGCTGATCACGAACGTCAACAGCCGCTTCAAGACGCTCGACGACGTGTTCAAGAACACGAAGGACGTGACGCTCGGCTTCGGCGATCCGAACTCGACGTCGGGCACGCTGGTCCCTGGCTACTACCTGTTCGCGCAGCACAACGCGCCCGTGCGCACGTCGTTCAAGACGGTGCTGCCGTCGAGCCACGAAGCGAACCTGCTTGCCGTCGTGAACAACAAGATCGACATCGCGACGAACAACACCGAGATGCTCGAGACGCTGAAGAAACAGCACCCCGACCGCTTCGCGCAGGTCCGCGTGCTGTGGCAATCGCCGCTGATTCCGTCGGACCCGCTGGTGTGGCGCAAGGATCTGCCCGACGCGACGAAGGAAAAGCTGCGCCAGTTCTTCTACAACTATGCGAAGTCCGACCCGCGTGAAAAGGCCGTGATGGCGAACATCTTCAGCTATGGCGGCTTTGCGCCGTCGACAGATGCGCAGTTGCAGCCGATTCGCCAGATCAAGCTGTTCGAACAGAAGCAGAAGATCGAAGCGGACGCGTCGCTGTCGGATTCGGATCGCAAGACGCAGACGGCCGCCATCGATGCGAAGCTGTCCGCACTGAACTCGCAAAAGCAATGAACGCAGCCGACCTGAGCGCCGACCGCCCGACGCCGCCGGCCACGCCTTCGCGTGAGATGCTGGCCGCGGCGGCGGGCAAGCGGAGCTGGATTTCGTTGCTTGGCTGGATTGCTGTGATCGGCGTGCTTGGCTTGTCGTGGCAAGCCGCCGACATGCGGCCGCTCGATCTGCTCACTGACTCGGGCAACATGGGGCAGTTCGCGAAGGACTTCTTCCCACCCGACTTCACCGAATGGCGCACCTATTTGCAGGAAATGGGCGTGACGCTCGCGGTCGCGGTGTGGGGTACCGCGCTGTCGATCGTGTGCGCGATTCCGTTTGGGCTGATGTCGGCGCATAACATGGCGCCTGCGTGGGTTGTGCAGCCGGTTCGGCGGTTGATGGATGCGTGCCGCGCGATCAACGAGATGGTGTTCGCGATGCTGTTCATCGTCGCGGTTGGGCTTGGGCCGTTTGCTGGCGTGCTTGCTTTGTGGGTGCATACCACGGGCGTGCTGGCAAAGCTGTTCGCCGAAGCCGTCGAGGCTATCGATCCGCGTCCCGCTGAAGGCGTGCGGGCTACGGGCGCTAGCAGTCTTGATGAGATCGTGTATGGGGTGCTGCCGCAGGTTTTGCCGTTGTGGATTTCTTTTGCGTTGTATCGGTTTGAATCGAATGTGCGGTCGGCGATGGTGGTAGGCATGGTGGGCGCCGGGGGCATCGGGGTTGTGCTTTATGAGTCGATTCGGTCGTTCAATTATTCGCAGACGGCGGCTGTTATGTTGATGGTCATCGTTGTTGTTACTGTTATTGATGTGGTGTCGGCCAGGTTACGGGAGCGGGTGATTTAGGTATTGTCTGCGACGGTTTGTTTTTGGGGTTTTGGCCTTTGCGCTGGCATTCGCGTTTGCGCCTTCGCGGCGCGGGCGTTTTGGTTTGTTTGCTCTTTCGCTCGCGTCCGCGTTGTGTCTTCGTGGCGCGCGGTTTGGTTTTTCTAGCCTGTGCGCTGGCATCCGCGATATGCCTTCGTGCTTCACGCGTCGCCCCTGTGCGGGGCGGCACCTACTTTTCTTTGCCGCCGCAAAGAAAAGTAGGCAAAAGAAAGCGGCTAACACCGCCAACATTTCTTCTTGCCTGAGGGCCCCCAACGGGTCTTACGCCTCACACGGCAATCACGTGACTCATGCTTGTTGCCAACGCGCTGAATAGGCGCCTCACCCGCTCCATGCGCCCGCGTCGCCACATGCCGCGCCAGATAATTCACGGCCGCCCAGGTGGCAAACTGTGTGTAGGCCGTAGCACTCCACTCGCCTCACTCCGGACCGATAGCGCACGTGTTCCAGCGTGTAAGAGCGCTACCCTGTACGCCGCGACAACCTACACACAGTTTGCCACCTGGGCGGCGCAAACCATTCGCTGCCGCTAGCTCTTGTTCGGGTGCTTGAAGTGGGTGAGGCGCTCATTCGAAGCGTTGGCAATGAACGCGAACAGAGATGCTGCCGTGTGAAGCGTAAGACCCTCTGGGGGCCCTCAGGCAAACACAAGAATTAGCGGTGTGAGCCGCTTTCTTTTGCCTACTTTTCTTTGCGGCGGCAAAGAAAAGTAGGTGCCGCCCCGCACAGGGGCGACGCTTGAAGCACGCTAACAAAACGCGGATGCCAGCGAAAAGCCACAACGTAGATGCCAGCGCAAAGGCTAGAACAGCCAAGCCACCCGCACCGCGAAGGCTCAAAAGCGAATGCCCGCGCCACCCTAGCGTCGCAGACAAAAACCCAAAATCCCCCACATCAACACAAAACACCACATCTGCGGAATAATGTCGGCTTTAGCCCGACACCCATGGAATCCCTCATCGTCCTGCTCGTGCTTGTATCCGCCATGCTCCACGCGAGCTGGAACGCATTCCTGCGCCTCGCGGAAGACCGCATCTGGCTGCTCGGCATGATGTCGATCCCCTACCTCGCCGTAAGCGCGATCGGCGTGATCGTCCTGCCCCTACCCGCGCCCGCCGCATGGCCTTACATAGCGGCATCGGTGGTGCTGGAATTCGGCTATTGCCTCGCACTCGTGCGCGCCTACCGCAGCGGCGACTTCGGACAGATCTATCCCATCGCGCGCGGACTCTCGCCCTTGCTGGTGTTCGCCGGCGCACTCGTGTTCGCGCACGAAACCTTGAAACCGCTCGCCGCAACAGGCGTCGCGCTGGTGTCGCTCGGTATCGTGTCGCTCGCGTTCCGCCGCAACATGCGCTTCTCCGGCGAAAGCGTGCCCTATGCCTTGCTCACGGGTCTTTTCATCTCGGCATATTCCGTCGTCGATGGAATCGGCGCGCGCGTCGCGGGCAACGGACTCAGCTACATCATGTGGGTCTACCTGCTGTGGAACGTGCCGCAATTTCTGCTCGTGTGGCATTGGCGCGGCGGCGCAAAAGGACTCTTCACGTCGCGCGAAACGATGATGAAAGGCATGCTGTCGGGCGTGATCGCGTTGGTCGCGTATTGCCTCATCATCGAGGCGTATCGCTATTTGCCCATCGCCATGGTCTCCGCGCTGCGCGAGCTCAGCTCGATCTTCGCGGTGCTGATCGGCTTCTCGTTCATGCACGAAAAGCTGACGGCGCGCCGCGTGTTCGCATGCACACTGGTCACGCTCGGCGCCGTGCTGATACGTCTGTAAAGCCCGTCCACGCGGCTCACGCGAAAAGCGGCAACGTCGCGTCGATCGCATCGGCGAGCGTGTCGAATGCGGGCGCGATCTCCTCGTCGGGCACGCACGCATAGCCGATCAACAACCCCGACTGCGAGCTCGACGGTTGCGCGTAGTACCCCGACAACGGACGCACGACGATATTGCGTTCGAGCGCAGCCGCCGCGACGGCACGGTCATCCGTGCCTTCGGGCAGTTGCATCACGAGATGCAGGCCCGCGTCGCCGCCGACAGCCGGCAACGCATCGCCATAACGCCGCGCGGCGGCATCGAGCAAGGTCGAGCGGCGCTGTCCGTACAGCGTGCGCATCTTGCGGATGTGCGACGTGAAATGCCCCTCGGCGATGAACTCCGCGAGCATCGCCTGCTGCAGCAGCTGTCCTTCCCGATACAACTCGGCGCTGGCCGTCGCGAAACTCTCTGCAAGCGCCTCGGGCACCACGAGATAGCCGATCCGCAGCCCCGGAAACAGCGTCTTGCCGAAGCTGCCGACATAAATCACCTGCCCCGCCGTATCGAGCCCTTGCAGCGAAGCGAGCGGCCGGCTCCCATAGCGATACTCGCTGTCGTAGTCGTCCTCGATGATCCAGCACTGGTTCTGCCGCGCGTATTCGAGCAGCATCCGCCGACGCGCCAGGCTCATCACCATGCCGAGCGGGTATTGATGCGACGGCGTCACGAGGATCAGCTTCGGCGGATGCGCGAGATCGTCGGGCGACGGGTTGATGCCTTCGTCGTCGACGGGAATCGGGCGCGATTTGAGACCGGATACGTGCATCACGCTGCGCACGCCCCAATAGCACGGGTCTTCCGTCCAGATCACGTCGCCGGGATCGGATAGCAGACGCACGGCGAGATCGACTGATTGATGGATGCCCGTCGTGATGATGATCTGCTCGGGCGTGCAGCGCACCGAGCGCGACGTGCGCAGATAGTCCGCCAGCGCGTGACGCAGCAATGACAGGCCACCGCCGGGCGCGTAGGTCAGCAGATCGGGCCGCAGACGCCGCCAGTACTTGTTGTGCAAGCGGCTCCAGACGCGCGCCGGAAAGCGCGTGACATCGGGCACGCCGGGCATGAACGCGCCCCACTGCCGCTTCGACACGCCCGCGCCCGCAATCAGCCGCGCGCCGCGCTGCGACAGCGCGCGCGCAGCGGGCTGTTGCGCGTGCAGAAGCGATTTCGAATGCGGCGGAGGCAACGCCTGCTGCAATTGCTGCACGGGAGCGGAAACAGGCGCAGTCTGTCCATCTGGCGAGCCGACGATTTCATCCGGCGAGGTATCGGCGACAAATGTGCCGCGCCCCGTCGCCGAAGTGACGTAGCCCTCCAGCGCGAGCTGCTCGTAGACCTGGGTGACTGTATTGCGCGCGATCCCCAGTTCGTTGGCCAGTAGCCGCGACGACGGCACCTTGCTGCCAGCGGGCAGTTCGCGCGTCAGAATGGCCTGTTGCAGCAGCCGATGCAGCTGCCGGTAGATCGGCAGACCATTGCCGCGGTCCAGGCGCTGGGCCAGCCAGTCGGACAAAACACTCGCGCGCATGAATTGGCTCCTGATTTTTTACCGAAATGGCTCTGAAATTTGGAGCCAAATCTGATTATAGTCGCTGCATGTGCTGCGATGAACGCGAGCGCCCGAACGAACCCCAAACAGGAGATCTCCGTGAAGAATGCTGAACTGAAGAGCCGCAAGGACGCCGCCACCCCGCGCGGCGTGGGCGTGATGTGCGATTTCTACGCTGCGCGCGCCGAGAATGCGGAGCTGTGGGACGTCGAGGGCCGCCGCTACATCGATTTCGCGGCGGGCATTGCGGTGTGCAACACGGGCCACCGTCATCCGAAGATCGTCGAGGCTGTGCGCGCACAACTGGACAACTTCACGCACACGGCTTATCAGATCGTGCCGTACGCGTCGTACGTTGAGCTAGCCGAGAAGATCAACCAGCGCGCGCCGGGCGACTATCCGAAGAAGACGGCGTTCTTCACGACGGGCGCCGAAGCCGTCGAAAACGCGATCAAGATCGCGCGCGCCGCGACGGGCCGTCCGGGCGTGATCGCGTTCACGGGCGGCTTCCATGGCCGCACGATGATGGGCATGGCGCTGACGGGCAAAGTCGCGCCGTACAAGCTGAACTTCGGCCCGTTCCCGGCTGACGTGTTCCACGCGCCGTTCCCGAATCCGCTGCACGGCGTGACGACGGCGGATTCGCTGAAGGCGATCGAATTCCTGTTCAAGGCCGACATCGATCCGAAGCGCGTTGCGGCGATCATTTTCGAGCCGGTGCAAGGCGAAGGCGGTTTCTATCCGGCGCCTGCCGAGTTCGTGCGCGCGCTGCGCAAGCTGTGCAACGAGCACGGCATTCTGCTGATTGCCGATGAAGTGCAAACGGGGTTTGCGCGTACGGGCAAGCTGTTTGCGATGCATCACTACGACGTCGTGCCTGATCTGATGACGATGGCCAAGAGCCTGGCGGGTGGGATGCCGCTGTCGGGCGTCGTCGGTCGTGCCGATGTGATGGATGCCGCCGCGCCCGGCGGGCTGGGCGGCACGTATGCGGGTAATCCGTTGGCGGTGGCTTCGGCGCTTGCCGTGCTCGATATCATCGATGAAGAGAAGCTCTGCGAGCGGGCTGTTTTGCTTGGCGACAAGTTGAAGGCGCGGTTGACCGCGTTGCAGGCGGAAGTGCCGCAGATTGCTGATGTGCGGGGTCCTGGCGGTATGGTTGCCGTTGAGTTCTGCAAGCCCGGCACGTCCGACGCGGATGCGGACTTTACCAAGCGGGTGCAGACGCGGGCTCTTGAGCGTGGTTTGTTGCTGCTCGTTTGTGGGGTTTATTCGAACGTTGTTCGGTTCTTGTTCCCGCTGACTGTGCAGGATGCTGTTTTTGATGAGGCGCTTTCTATTCTTGAGGAAGTGCTCAAGGAAACTGTGGGCGTGACTGTCTGATCTTTTTTTGCCTGCGGCGGCTTTTTTTGAAGTCGCCGTTTTTGTTTGTGGTTTGGTTGTGATGCTGGTTTGGTTTGCTTGTGTTTGCGCTGGCATCCGCGATTTGTTAGCGTGCTTCAAGCGTCGCCCCTGTGCGGGGCGGCACCTACTTTTCTTTGCCGCCGCAAAGAAAAGTAGGCAAAAGAAAGCGGCTAACACCGCTAATTCTTGTGTTTGCCTGAGGGCCCCCAAAGGTTCTTACGCTTCACACGGCAATCACGTGACCCATGGCCGTTGCCAACGCTTTGAATAAGCGCATCACCCGCTTCAACCGCCCGCAGAAGTGCTAGCGGCAGCGAAGGGTTTGTGCCGCACAGGTGGCAAACTGTGTGTAGGTTGTCGCGGCGTATAGCCTGGCGCTCTTACAGGGTGGAACGCATGCGTTATCGGTCCGGAGTGAGGCGCGTGGAGCACTACGGCCTACACACAGTTTGCCACCTGGGCGGCGGCGGACTCCCTGGCACGGAGTGGTGAAGCGCGGGTGCGTGAAGCGGGTGAGGCGCACCGCAAGAGCGCTGGCAACGAACGTGGGTCACGTGGTTGCCGTGTGAAGCGTAAGAACCTTTGGGGGCCCTCAGGCAAACGCAAGTGCTGGCGGTGTTAGCCGCTTTCTTTTGCCTACTTTTCTTTGCGGCGGCAAAGAAAAGTAGGTGCCGCCCCGCACAGGGGCAACGCTTGAAGCAAGCTAACAAAACGCGGATGCCAGCAAAAAAAACAAGCAAACCACCAGCGTCGCAAACATCAAAACCCCAAAGGACGAATCAAAATGACTGACTTGCGTAGCAAACTGAAGGACCCTTCCCTGCTGCAAAGCAAGGCGTATCTCAATGGCGAATGGCAAGACGCCGACAACAAAGAAACGTTCGAGGTCCTGAACCCAGCAACGGGCGAACTCATCGCACAAGTGCCACGAATGGGCGCACAAGAAACCCGCCGCGCCATCGAAGCGGCAAACAAAGCCTGGCCCGCCTGGAAAGCAAAAACCGGCAAACAACGCGCAGAAATCCTCCGCAAGTGGAACGACTTGATGCTCGCGAACGCCGACGACCTGGCGTTAATCCTGACCACAGAACAAGGCAAGCCCCTCGCCGAGGCAAAAGGCGAAATCGGCTACGCAGCCTCGTTCCTCGAATGGTTCGGCGAAGAAGCCAAACGCGTTTACGGTGACACGATCCCCACTGTCGCGAACGACAAACGCATCGTCGTCACGAAGGAACCCGTCGGCGTCTGCGCCGCCATCACGCCGTGGAATTTCCCCGCCGCGATGATCACCCGCAAGGTAGGACCGGCGCTCGCCGCAGGCTGCCCGATCGTCGTCAAGCCCGCTGAAGCAACCCCGCTCTCCGCGCTCGCGCTCGCCGTGCTCGCCGAACGCGCTGGCGTGCCCGCCGGCATCTTCAGCATCGTCACCGGCGACCCGAAACCGATCGGCGGCGAAATGACAAGTAACGCGACCGTACGCAAGCTGTCGTTCACGGGTTCGACGGCAGTGGGACGTCTGCTGATGGCGCAGTGCGCGCCGACCGTCAAGAAGGTGTCGCTGGAACTGGGCGGCAACGCGCCCTTCATCGTGTTCGACGACGCCGATCTCGACGCGGCCGTCGAAGGCGCAATTGCATCGAAGTACCGCAACAGCGGTCAGACCTGCGTCTGCACGAACCGCTTCTACGTCCACGACAGCGTCTACGATGCGTTCGCCGAAAAACTCGCCGCAGCCGTGACGAAGCTCAAGGTCGGCTTCGGCACCGAGCAAGGCGTGCAGCAAGGCCCGCTCATCAATGAAGCGGCTGTGCTCAAGGTCGAATCGCATATCGAGGACGCTCTCGGCAAAGGCGCGCGCGTCGTCACGGGCGGCAAGCGTCATGCGCTCGGTCACGGCTTCTTCGAACCGACCGTGCTCGCCGATGTCACGCCGGACATGAAAGTTGCACGCGATGAAACCTTCGGCCCGCTCGCGCCGCTGTTCCGCTTCTCGTCGGATGCGGAAGTGGTCGAGATGGCAAACAGCACGGAATTCGGACTGGCGTCGTATTTCTATAGCCGCGATATCGGTCGTATCTGGCGCGTGGCAGAAGCGCTCGAGTTCGGCATGGTCGGCATCAATACGGGAGCGATCTCGAACGAAGTCGCGCCGTTCGGCGGCGTCAAGCAGTCAGGGCTTGGGCGCGAAGGCTCGCATTACGGTATCGATGAGTATGTCGTGATCAAGTACATGTGCATGGGCGGTGTTTGAGCCCGCTCCGGCGTGACGCTTTCGCGCTGCGCCGGATGTTCCGCGATACTGCAAAGCCCGCTCAAAGCGGGCTTTTTTGTCACTGCTGCGGAGATCATAGGGTTTCGAGCATCTGTATCGTCTCAGGATGCTTTTCAACCAGCCTGATCAGCACAGCAGCCTGGGCGTTCGGCTTCGCTCGCCCTTGCTCCCAATTCTGGTAGGTCCGCTCGTTCACGCGCAGACGACGCGCCATAACCGCCTGCGACGCGTTGATGGATTCCCGGACGGCCCGGATCTCGTCAGCCGTCACTTCCAGCTTGTCACGAATCTCAACCTTGACCTTGTGAAGTGTTGTCTTGCCTTCGTGAGCGGACTTGAGTTCATCGAGCCCTTCCGTCAATTCGGCAAACAGATTCCGTTTCATGTCGCACCCCTTTGCTTATCGATCCGCAAGCTTGATGACTTCTCTCAGCATCTCGGAGAGAACCCCTCGCTCCTTCGACGATAAATCTTCCACTTCGTCCTTGTCGTATAGCGTGAACATCCAGAACTGCGGGCCTTTCACCCAGTAGTAATACATCACCCTGAGCCCGCCGCGTTTTCCCTTCCCACGACGTGCGTCGCCGAAACGGAGTTTGCGCAGACCGCCCGTTCCCCTGACGACATCTCCCGCTTCCGGGTTCTGCATCAGCACAATCTGGAGTGCGCGATATTCGTCGTCCATCAAATAGTCTTCCCGGCACCGTCGAAAAGGCGCCAGTTCGACGAAAGTCGCCGCCATGAGTAAATTATACGTTACTTGCGTATGATTTGGCAATCTCAAGAATTCACCTCGCTCACCGGGGTCGGAAGTCGATGATACGAAGGACTGGCCGCGATTCGAGGTCGAATCGGGCCGCAAAACGCAGTTTAAAGGCGCTGCGTCATAAACATAGACGCGATGGAGCCGCATGCCCTGTAACTCGCGGTGTGTGATGACACGATCAATAAACCGCTCGAAATCATCCGCATCCATCGGGCGCGCCTGCGTGCCAAGTTTGCGCTTGATGAATCCGGCGTCGACGAGTACCGCGTACGAAATGGACGTCAAGGGAGAGTGATTCAGGAGGCAGCCTCGGGCGGGCGGGGATAAACCCACTTGGATGGTAGCCCGCCGTCGGCTGGGTTGTGCCAATACTCTATACCGATATAGCCGGGCTATTGCCATGGTCGCCCGACCACTCAAAGCTCCGCCTCTAACCGGTCACGTTATTGTTACGTTTTCCGAATTAAATATCAATCAGAGCATCATCAGAATGCCCTCAATCCGCTGATCCGGTTTTCACGAATTTCGTACTCGTCGGCATATCGCCCCTCAAAACCCCGCCGTCTCATTCGCATGATAAGAAGACCGCACCAGCGGCCCGGACACGACCTCGCGAAACCCCAGCTTCAACCCCTCCTCTCTATAAACAGCAAAAGTCTCCGGCGTGACATAGCGCTTAACCGCCATATGAAACCTCGAAGGCGCGAGATATTGCCCGACCGTCAGCACGTCCACATCATGCGCACGAATATCCCGCATCGTCTTCAGAAGTTCGCCATCGCTTTCGCCAAGCCCGACCATCAAGCCCGACTTCGTGACCACTGAAGCATTCGCCTCCTTCACCCGCCGGAGCAACGTCAAAGACCCGTGATAATCCGCGCCCGCACGCGCCGCGCGATACAACGAAGGCACCGTTTCGATGTTGTGATTGAAGACATCCGGCCACGCCGCCGACAACGCATCGAGCGCCCGCTCGACACGCCCGCGAAAATCCGGCGTCAACACCTCGACGCGAATTCCCGGCACGCGATCACGCAATAGCGCAACACAGCGCGCAAAATGCGCCGCGCCGCCATCGCGCAGATCGTCGCGATCCACCGACGTAATCACCACATACCGCAACCCCAACGCGGCAACGGCATCGGCGAGCCGCGCCGGTTCGTCATCGTCGAGCGGCAGCGGCCTTCCATGCGCGACGTCGCAGAACGCGCAGCGCCGCGTGCAGATACCGCCCATGATCATGAACGTCGCCGTGCGCTGCGCGAAGCATTCGCCGATGTTCGGGCACATCGCTTCCTCGCACACCGAATGCAGACGATGCTCGCGCAGTATCGACGCCATGCCCGCCACCGTCTCGCTCATCATCGGTCTTGCACGCAGCCATGCGGGCTTCGGCAGCGCGCCGCCCGGTTCGGGCGGCACGACCTTCACGGGAATGCGCGCGAGCTTGTCGCGGCTCCTCAGGCCGTGCTGTCCCAGCGCGGTGACGCTGTCGTGCGTGGACGTCTGCGGCGCGGTTTCCATCGTCAGGCTCCGAAGAAGTCGTTGAGCAGGCGGTTCACCTCCGATGCCGACTCCATCTGCACCATATGCCCCTTGCCCGGCAGCACATGCACGCGGATATCGCCAGGCAACCCTTGCGTGTGGCTAGCGGGAATGATCTGGTCGAGTTCGCCCCAGATCACCAGCGTACGCGGCGCGAGCTTCTCGATGCGATCGCGATAGCTGCGCTGCTGCGCGCCATCCTTGAACGCCGACGCCGCGATCTTCTGCAAGCTCTCGCCCACACCTTCGAGCCGCTTGTACTTGACGATATCCTCGACAAGTTGCCGCGTAACGAGCGAGCCATCGGCGAACAGTTTCGTCAGATGCGGCTTCAACGTATTGCGGCTGTTGCCCGACACGAATCCGTCGATGTACTCGCGGTTGATCTCGTCGCCGAGACCCGCACCCGCGATCAGCGAAAGCGACGCCACACGCTGCGGCGCTTTCGCTGCGACCGTCATCGCGACGAGACTGCCCATCGAATGCCCGACCAAATGCGCGCGTTCGATACCGCGATCGTCGAGAAACGCGATCACGCTGTCGGCCAGTTCATCGGCGCTGCCCGACTCCACCGCTTTCGTCGATTCGCCATGCCCCGGCAAATCCAGCGCATACACCGTGCGATGCGCGGCGAGGTCAGCGTGATTGAACAGCCAGTTGTTCAGATCGCCGCCGAACCCGTGGATCAGCACAGCCGGCGTGCCGCCGTCGCCCATCTTCAGATAGCGAATGGTGCGCCCGCCGATCTGCGCCTTCTCCGGCTGCGGCCCTGCATCGGCGGAGTCAGCGGCGAGCGGCACGAAGTCGCGCTGGAACGCTTCGACGGCTGCATCGATGTCCGCGTCCGCCTCCTGCTCATCGGCGACCACGCCGAGCAGCGCGCCGACGGGCAGCGTGTCGCCCTCCTGCGCGACCTGCCGGCGCAGCGTGCCGTTGAACGCGCACTCGACACCGGAAGCAATCTTGTCGCTTTCGACGTCAAGCACTTCGTCGCCCTTCCCCACCGTGTCGCCAATCGACTTCAACCAGCCGTTGACCTGCCCCTGCTGCATCGACAGGCCCCACTTGGGCATCGTGATCATGTGAATCGACATTGCTCAGTTCCTCGCTCAGTGTCGCGTTGCTTTGACGGCTGCGGCAATCTTGTCCGCCGACGGGATATACAGGTCTTCCAGCACGCCCGAGAAAGGCGTGGGCGTATGCGGCGCGGTGACGATCCCGACGGGCGCCTTCAGCGAATGAAACGCCTTCTGCGCGGCGAGCGCGGCGATATCGGTGGCGATCGAGCAACGCGGGTTCGCTTCATCGACGACGACCAGGCGGCCCGTGCGCTCCAGGCTTTCCAGAATCGTTTCTTCATCGAGCGGCGACGTGGTGCGCAGATCGATCACCTCGGCTTTGATGCCTTCTTTCGCGAGGCGGTCGGCGGCGTCCGTGGCGTAATGCACCATGCGCCCATACGTGACGATGGTCACGTCATCGCCTTCACGCACCACGTTCGCTTCGCCGAATGGAATCGCGTACATCTCTTCGGGCACGTCGCCTTCGCGGGTGTACAGCAGCTTGTGCTCGCAGAAGATGACGGGATCGTTCTCGCGGATCGCCTGGATCATCAGGCCTTTCGCGTCATAGGGCGTCGATGGGCACACTACCTTGAGACCGGGCACATGCGTGAACAGCGATGTCAGCATCTGCGAGTGCTGCGCGGCAGCGCGCAACCCCGCGCCCTGCATCGTCCGGATCACGACGGGCGTGACGGCATTGCCACCGAACATGTAGCGGAATTTCGCGGCCTGATTGAAGATCTGATCGAAGCACACGCCCATGAAGTCGATGAACATCAACTCCGCGACGGGACGCATGCCCGCCGCCGCCGCGCCCACCGCTGCGCCGATGAAGCCGCCTTCCGAAATCGGCGTGTCGAGCACGCGGCCCGGATACTTGTGAAAGAGCCCTTTCGTGACGCCGAGCACACCGCCCCATGCGTCCTGTTCGCCCGGCGAGCCAGCGCCGCCCGCGTTGTCCTCGCCCATTACGATGACGCTCTCGTCGCGCGCCATTTCCTGACTCAGTGCTTCGTTGATTGCCTGAGAGTATGTGATCTTGCGTGCCATGTCTTGTCTCCTGTCGATCGGAGTTGGCGCTTTAGCGCCTTACGCCGATCCCATGCAGCGAAGCTGCGTTCGATTGAAGGTGATCGCAATGAATTTACGGATACGACACGTACACGTCAGTCAGCAGATCGGCTTCCGTCGGCAGCGGCGCGGCTTTCGCCTTCAGGACGGAATCGTCGATCAGCACTTTCACATCCGCATCGATCTTGCTCAGATCGTCGGATGACAACATCTCCGCGCGCACCACCCGCTCTGCGAAACGCTTCAGGCAATCCTTCTCGTCGCGCAGCTTCTGCACTTCGCCCGCCGCGCGATACGTCTGCGCATCGCCTTCGAAGTGACCGAAGTAACGCGACAGCTTCACTTCGACGAGCGTCGGTCCACCGCCGCCGCGCGCGCGCTCGATCGCTTCGCCCAGCGCTTCGTGTACCGCGAAGAAATCGAAGCCGTCGACGATCACGCCCGGCATGCCGAAGCCACTTGCGCGGTCCGCGATATTGTCGGACGCGACGGACCATGTCGAAGACGTCGCTTCCGCATAGCCGTTGTTCTCCGCGACGAAGATGGCCGGCAAGCGCCACACGCTGGCAAGGTTCATCGATTCGAAAATCGTCCCCTGATTCGACGCGCCGTCGCCGAAGAAGCACACGCCCACGCCGCCCGTTTTCTTCAGCTTGGCCGCGAGCGCCGCGCCGCATACGAGCGGACCGCCCGCGCCGACGATACCGTTCGCGCCGAGCATGCCCTTCGACAGATCGGCAATGTGCATCGAGCCGCCCTTGCCCTTACACACGCCCGTCTGCCGGCCGTAAATCTCGGCCATCATTCCATGCACGTCGACGCCCTTCGCGATGCAGTGGCCGTGGCCACGGTGCGTGGTCGCTACATAGTCGCGATCGTTCAGATGCAGTATCGTGCCGACGGCCGATGCTTCCTCGCCTGCATACAGATGCACGAAGCCGGGAATCTCGCCCGTCGCGAACTCGACGTGCAGGCGCTCTTCGAACTCGCGAATGGTGCGCATCAGCCGGTACGCTTCCAGCAGTTTTTCCCTGCTCAACTGATTTGACATGGTGTGTCTCCTTGATGATGTCGATCGTTACAGCAACGGGTGCGGATGGGCTCCGCGTGATTGAATGAACTCCCTTTATTTCGCGTGTGCTTGTGTTTGCATAAGGGTTCGCATCGAAGCGCCCGCCATCTCGCGCATCAACTGACGCGACGCCGAGAAACGCAGCGTGCGGCTCACATCGACGGTCAACGGGCCGCTCCAGTCGAGTGAGATTTCATAACGGTCGTCGCGCTCGATTTCGATCTCGCGCTCGCCGTCGAATGCGAGCGTGCCGTGGCGCGCGTCGATGGGCAGCCAGTCGCCGAGCTCGAAGCGCTCGCAGGTGCGCATCGTCACCTGATCGATGCGGCCGGGCGCGATGGGCGCGAAGATGGGTACACCGTCGCCATTTGCGAAACCATGTTCATCGTGCAGCGCGAACGTGAGATGCAAGCCATGTGGCGCGGTACGCTCGACGGGCGCCCACGCGCCGCCAATCGACGAAAGGCCAATACCATCGGGCGCGGCGAAGGTGAGAAACAGCGACTCGATATCCGACGGCTCCGACACGGCCCGCGCGCCGACGAAGCGCTGACGGCTCACGCACACATCGACGAGTGCAATCTCTTCGCGTCCGCGATTCGGCCCCGCGACGCAACGCACGACGAGCCGTTTGTTGCGGGTCAATGCGACATCGGGCGGCACGACGCCCGACGCGACCAATGCGCCCGCCATCCCCGCAACGGTCGCTTCGCGCATGTCGGGAAACGCGTTGTTAGTACCCGTCGACAGCGTCAGCAGCGGCACGCCGCCGCAATGCGCAGCCACCGCGCGATGCGTGCCGTCGCCGCCGAGCACGGCAATCAGCTCGACACCTTCGCGCACCATATGCGCGGTGCCGGTGTGCGTATCGGTGACGCTATCGGTGATGGGCAGATCGATAAATTCGACTTCGGGCCAGCGCTCGGCCGTGCCCGTCGCCGCGTGCGTGTCGATTGCGCGCAGCAGCAGCGCAGCAACGCCCGTACGATCGCGCAGCGTCAGCACGCGATCGACGCCAAGCGCGCCGAGTCCCGCGATCAGACGCACGACCATGTTGGCCTTTTCGGCTGTGGGGAACACGGACGCGTGCGTCGTGAGGCGGCGAATGTCGCGACCCGACGCGGGGTTCGCAATCACGCCGACGGTGATAGGCGATGCCACTGGCTTGTCTCCGTTGTGTTTGTCGAAAGCGGTTTGCGTGTCGCATGCAAAGCCGTTTCGTGTGACGAGCATTACTGCAACAGCTATGCCAATCGCTCGACGTGTACGCGAAGAACGCGGAAAGCCTTGTGTGGCAAGGTTTTCGCGGCATGGGCAACGCGTCGACGCAAGCACGGCTCGTGTCGCATGACGCAGCGCACATGACGCACATCGCGCCTGTCACAGCACTCACGGCGCGAAGACGCGACGCGCATGCATTGCGGCATCGAACGATGCGCGTCTCACGGCTGTCTCACACATGGGTGAGACGATCGTCTCAGGTGTCTCGCGTGCTGCAATGCAGTGTGATTGCGCGGACGGGATGTGCTACAAGAAGGTCCGGCAGAAGGCAGCACCGCAGGGACCTGCGCGATCAATCCACCGGTATCGTCCGTTATAGACGGGAGCCGACCATGCCTTACGTCTCTCAAACGCAGCACGTCGACCGCGTGCGCGGCGCCATCGAAGGACGCTTGCCCGCGCCCGCCAATTCGTCGCGTCTGGTGTCGTCGTGGCAGCGTTCGTATGAGCAATACCAGCTCGATCCCAGTTCGGTGATCGGGCCGCGCGTGCTGACCACGTCCGAGCTGCGCGAAGTGCAAGGCAAGGAAGAAGCGTTTCTGCGCGCGTCGGGCCAGTGCCTCACGCGTCTGCACGACATGATCCGCGTGGCCGACTATTGCGTGATGCTCACCGACGCACACGGCGTCACGATCGACTACCGCATCGACCGCGACCGGCGCGGCGATTTCAAGCATGCAGGTCTGTACATCGGCTCGTGCTGGTCGGAACGCGAGGAAGGCACGTGCGGCATCGCGAACGTGCTGACGGATCTCGCGCCCATCACCGTCCACAAGACCGATCACTTCCGTGCGGCGTTTACGACGCTCACCTGCAGCGCATCACCGATCTTCTCGCTGACGGGCGAACTGATCGGCGTTCTCGATGCGTCCGCCGTGCAATCACCGGACAATCGCGACAGCCAGCGGCTCGTGTTTCAGCTGGTGCGCCAGAGCGCGGCGCTGATCGAAGACGGCTACTTCCTCAATCAGACCACGCAGCATTGGGTGATCTTCGGCCACCAGAGCCGCAATTTCGTCGAGGCGCAACCGGAAGTGCTGATCGCGTTCGACGAATGCGGCAACATCGCCGCGTCGAATCGCAAGGCGCAGGAGTGCATCGCGGGCTTGAGCGGGCCGCGTCACGTCGACGAAATCTTCGATACGTCCGCCGTGCATCTGCACGACGTAGCGCGCACCGATACGATCGTGCCGCTGCGTCTGCGCGCGACGGGCGCCGTGCTGTATGCGCGGATTCGCGCGCCGTTGAAGCGCACTTCGCGCGTCGCGCCCGTCGTGTCTTCCTCGAGCGCCGTCAACGCATCGTCCGATGCGCACGCCGACACGAGCCTCGACGCGATCAGCCGCTTTCTGCACAGCCGCGACTCGCGCATCGCGCGCAATGCGGAAGTCGCGCTACGCATCGCGGGCAAGCATCTGCCAATTCTGATTCTCGGCGAGACGGGCGTCGGCAAGGAAGTGTTCGCGCAGGCGCTGCATGCGTCGGGCGCGCGGCGCGCCAAGCCGTTCGTCGCCGTGAATTGCGGCGCGATCCCCGATTCGCTGATCGAAAGCGAGCTGTTCGGCTATGCGCCCGGCGCGTTCACGGGTGCGCGCAGCCGCGGCGCGCGCGGCAAGATCGCGCAGGCAAACGGCGGCACGCTGTTTCTCGATGAAATCGGCGACATGCCGCTCAATCTGCAAACGCGCCTGTTGCGTGTGCTCGCCGAAGGCGAAGTGCTGCCGCTCGGCAGCGATGCGCCTGTGCGCGTGGATATCGACGTGATCTGCGCGACGCATCGCGATCTCGCCCGCATGGTCGACGAAGGTACGTTCCGCGAAGACCTGTTTTACCGGCTGAGCGGCGCGACGCTGCATATGCCGCCGCTGCGCGAGCGCGCCGATGTGCTAGATGTCGTGCGTGCCGTGTTCGATGAAGAAGCGCAAAGCGCGGGACATGTGCTCACGCTGGATGCGCGTCTCGCAGAGCGGCTTGCGCGTTTCTCGTGGCCTGGCAATATCCGGCAACTGCGCAACGTGCTGCGCTATGCATGCGCGGTGTGCGATGCGACGCGCGTCGAGTTGCGGCATGTGTCGCCCGATGTGGCGGCGTTGCTCGCGCCCGATGAAGCCGCGCCGCGCCCTGCGCTCGCCGGCCTCGACGACGAGCGGGCGCGCATCGTCGATGCGCTCACGCGGCATCAATGGCGACCGAACGCGGCGGCCGAAGCGCTCGGCATGTCGCGCGCGACGTTGTATCGGCGGATTGCGAAACTGGGGATCGTCGGGCCGCATCGGAGTTGATGCGTTCGAGCGGTCGTAGTCAACTCGCGTTGAGCGTCGCAATCTGCTCGCCGAGCTTGCGCAAGCGCTCGCGCAATTCCGGCGGATCAAGCACTTCGACATGACCGGCCAGGCCGAGCAATTGCTCGGCCGCGTAGCCGAGTTGCTCGACGGGCAAGATCACTTCCTGCCAGCCGTCCTGCTCCGAAGGCGGCGCGATCTGCGCCTGTTCGACGGCCGCCGCGCCGAGGCGATGCAGACGCGTCATCCCTTCCGGCGACAGCCGCAATCGCGCGGTGTGCTTCAGCAGGCTCGTCTCGAATGAAGCAACGGCCGCTGTCCATTCGTCGCGCAGATCGAAATCTTCCGGGCGTTCGAACGTTTCGTCATGCACCGTGAGCTGCGCGATGCTCGACACGCGATAGGTGCGCAACTGCGTGCGCACGCGCGTGACCAGATACCATTCGCCGCCCTTGAGCACCAGCCCGAGCGGATCGCGCACGCGCACGCCCTCGTTTTCGCCGCTGGCGTTCCACGTGCGGTATTGCATCGATATGCGCTTCTGTTCCCACACGGCGCCCGCGAGCATCGTCAGCCACGGCGTCGGCGAGGGCCGCTGATACCAGCCGACGGGATCGATATGCAGCCGCGAGCCGATGCGCGACGTATCGGGCGCGGCATCGGGCAGCGCGGTGACGAGCTTTAGCTGCGCGGCTCGCAGTTGCTCCGACAGACCGAGATCGGACGCCGCGCCCGTCAGCCCGGCAATCGACAGTGTTTCCGCTTCGGCCCGCGTGATCCCCGTCAGTTTCGCGCGATATCCGTCGAGCAAGGCGAAGCCGCCGCCCGGCCCGCGGTCCGCATAAACGGGCACGCCCGCCGCGCTCAACTGGTCGATATCGCGATACACGGTGCGGATCGACACGTTGAATTCGTCGGCGAGCGCCTGTGCGGTCACGCGGCCTTTCACCTGGAGCATCAACAGCATCGAAACGAGTCGGCTCGTCGCCAATTTTTGCGCTCCTTTTAATTCATGACATGGGTTGTCAGTTATTGACGAGTATAAAGGTAGTTATAGACGAAGATCATCAGGAGTGTGCGAAATGCACGTGACCTACGTAGTGCGCTTTCAGGTGTTGCCCGACAAGCTCGAACGCTTCATGTCGCTGCTCGACGGTGTGCTCGACGCGATGCGAAGCGAGGCGGATTTCCGTGAGGCCGTGCTGCATCGCGATCCCGATTCGCCGTGTCGGCTGATGCTCTATGAGACGTGGGAAAGCCCTGACGATTCGAGCGAAGAGCAGATTCATCGCCCGTACCGTCGCGCCTGGCACGAGGCGCTAGTGGATCTGCTCGCGCGACCACGCGAAGTCACGCAATGGCACACGTTGCGCACAGACCGGGGCGACGCGCCGCTCGAATCGCGCCATGCCGAAGAACTGGCCGAGGCGCGCGCATGAGCACGCGAACGTTCGTTTCCCGCGAGAGGGCAATGCCATGACGATGCAACGCGTGCGACAAAACTGGTTGACAACACATCGACGTCAAGACAAACTCGAATGCATGCTGACCTTCATCACCAACGCCTACGTCATTAAAAACCGTATGGCACGCCGTCGCGGCGGGCCTATGGGAGCGTGCGTGCGTTAGCATCTGCAGCAGTCAGCAAAACGATCCCAAGGCCCCGCCGGAAACGGAAGGGGCCTTTTGTTTTGTGTGCCTTCCGTTCTCCGGCTCAATTGACGGAGTGCATGATGGACAAGGCTTGCCAGCAGTTCACCGATGACGAATCGCTCTGCTTTCCGCGCTCACACGAAGAGCGTTTGCCGAGAGTCGTCGTCCACTTTGAAGTGCAGCCCGGCGCGACGATGTCGTGGCGCGTCGATGCGAACACGGAGCTTCTCGTGCAAGGTGCGCGCGTGTGGTTGACGCGCGCGGCGTCGCCGTATGATCACTGGTTGCAGATCGGCGAGACGTTTCGGTTGCATCGCGGCGAGCGCGTGTGGATTAGCGCAGACGGCAATGTGCCGGCACGTCTTTCGTTGACCACGCATCCGGTGGCGTTACAGGGCAGGCTTGCGCGCCTGCTCGAGCGCTGTTCTTCGCTGGGCGCGGATATCTTTGCGCCGCGGTCGCGGTGAGTGGTTTTTTTGCTGCGCAAGCGGTGCTGGTGTGCTTTTGTTTTTTGCTCTTACGCTGGCATCCGCGTTTTGTTAGCGTGCTTCAAGCGTCGCCCCTGTGCGGGGCGGCACCTACTTTTCTTTGCCGCCGCAAAGAAAAGTAGGCAAAAGAAAGCGGCTAACACCGCCAGCTCTTGTATTTGCCTGAGGGCCCCCAACGGGTCTTACGCTTCACGCGGCGGCGTCTCCGTTCAGCGTATGTTGCCAGCGCTCGCGAATGAGCGCCTCACCCGCTTCGAATACCCATACATGTGCTAGCGGTAGCGAATGGTATGTGCCGCCCAGGTGGCAAACTGTGTGTAGGTTGTCGCGGCGTATAGCTCGGCGCTCTTACAGGGTGGAGCGTGCGCTATCGGGTCCGACGTGAGGCGCGCGAGGCACTACGGCCTACACACAGTTTGCCACCTGGGCGGCCGTGGAATATCTGGCTCGGCATGATGCAGCGCGGGCGCGTGAAGCGGGTGAGGCGCAGCGCAAGAGTGCTGGCAACGAACGTGGGTCACGTGATTGCCGTGTGAAGCGTAAGACCCTGTGGGGGCCCTCAGGCAAGCACAAGAATTAGCGGTGTTAGCCGCTTTCTTTTGCCTACTTTTCTTTGCGGCGGCAAAGAAAAGTAGGTGCCGCCCCGCACAGGGGCGACGCTTGAAGCAAGCTAACGAATCGCGGATGCCAGCGCAAACACAAGCAAACCAATAAAAAAAAGGCCCGCACCCAGTACGAGCCTTCACGCATCGCGTGACAACCCACTTCAACGCCGCGTCACGCGATACTTACTTACCCACGTTGGTCAACCGTCGATCAAACCCGTTCAATCGCAATCGCAATCCCCTGCCCCACACCAATGCACATCGTGCAAAGCGCAAAACGGCCTTGCGTGCGTTGCAACTGATACATCGCCGTCGTCACAAGCCGAGCGCCGCTCATACCCAACGGATGACCAAGCGCAATCGCACCGCCATTCGGATTCACGCGAGCGTCATCATCGGCGACACCGAGCGCACGCAGCACAGCAAGACCTTGCGACGCAAACGCCTCGTTCAATTCGATCACATCGAACTGTCCAATGTTCATATTCAAACGCGCAAGCAGCTTTTGCGTCGCAGGCGCAGGACCAATACCCATCACCCGCGGATCGACACCCGCCGTCGCGATGCCGAGCACGCGTGCGCGCGGCGTCAGGCCGAAGCGCTTCGCGGTCTCCGCGTTGGCGAGCAGCAAGGCCGCAGCGCCATCGTTGACACCCGACGCGTTACCCGCCGTCACCGTGCCGTCCGGACGCACGACGCCCTTCAGCTTCGCGAGCGCTTCGAGACTCGTCTCGCGCGGATGCTCGTCCTTCGACACGACGATTGCATCACCCTTCTTCTGCGGGATCGTCACGGAGACGATTTCCTGCGCGAGCGTGCCGTCCTGCTGCGCACGCGCCGCCTTCAGCTGGCTGCGCACCGCGAACGCGTCCTGGTCGGCGCGGCTGATGTTGTAGTCCGTCGCGACGTTTTCGCCCGTTTCCGGCATCGAATCGACGCCGTACAGCTGCTTCATCAGCGGGTTGACGAAGCGCCAGCCGATCGTCGTGTCGTAGATGTCGGCCTGACGCGAGAACGCGCTCGTCGCCTTGCCCATCACGAACGGCGCGCGGCTCATGCTTTCGACGCCGCCCGCGATCATCAACCCAGCTTCACCCGATTTGATCGCGCGCGCCGCGATGCCGACGGCATCCATGCCCGAGCCGCACAGACGGTTGACCGTCGAGCCGGGCACGTCTTTCGGCAGCCCTGCCAGCAGCAGCGACATGCGCGCGACGTTGCGGTTATCTTCGCCGGCCTGGTTCGCGCAGCCATAGATCACATCGGCGACGGCGCTCCAGTCGACGTCCTTGTTGCGCTCCATCAGCGCCTTGAGCGGCACGGCGCCCAGATCGTCGGCGCGCACCGACGACAGCGAACCCGCGTAGCGGCCAATCGGCGTGCGAATCGCGTCGCACAGGAAAGCTTCCGTCATGAGATGTCTCCAGTAATGGCGGGGCCGGCGTATCGTTGAAGGCGCCAGCGTCGGCGCATTGGGTAGCGCCAGAAACACGTGCCGATAAAGCAATATTTGTTCTATACTCGAACAAACGATCATCTATCGAACATTTCAGGTTCGATAATAGGCGGGGCGCGGAAAGACTGTCAAGCGCGCCGGCGGGTGGGTGGGTCGTTGAAAACGGCAATAAGGTGTGGCGGAAACGGCAGGAATGCGCGCTCCGCTGGGCTTTCGGACGGTCGGCACCCGCCACCACACGTGCTCAGCGGCACAACCGCCGCAAAGTTGGCGAATCCTGGCGCTTGCGCTATCGTCACGGCTTTCCGCAGACTAACGAACGCCCGTCCCGACGTCCGGACGTTTTGCACCGATTTCACATAGTCCCATGAGCAAAGTACCCGCCGCGTCACAAGCCGTTCCCGCCAACGAGACGGACGCCCCGGACAAACCGGGCGACTCGTACGTGCAGTCGTTCGCGCGCGGCCTCGCGGTGATCCGCGCGTTCAACGCCGAGCGGCCCGAGCAGACGCTGACGGACGTCGCATCGGCGACGGGTCTCACGCGCGCGGGCGCGCGCCGCATACTGCTGACGCTGCAGACGCTCGGTTATGTCGAAGCCGAAGGCCGCCTGTTTCGCCTGACGCCGAAGATTCTCGACCTCGGTTTCGCCTATCTGACGTCGATGCCGTTCTGGAATCTCGCCGAGCCGTTCATGGAAGAACTGTCGGCGGAAGTGCATGAAAGCTGTTCGGCGGCCGTGCTCGACCGCACGGAGATCGTCTACGTGCTGCGCGTGCCGACGCACAAGATCATGACGATCAATCTGTCGATCGGCAGCCGCTTGCCGGCGTATTGCACGTCGATGGGCCGGGTGCTGCTGTCGGCGCTCGACCCGGCGGCGCTCGACGCGACCCTCGACGCGTCGCCCATCGTCGCTCACACACCGCGCACGATCACCGACAAGGACGAGCTGAAGAAGGTGATCGCGCAGGTGCGCAGCCAGGGCTGGTCCATCGTCGATCAGGAACTGGAGGGTGGGCTGATCTCGCTGTCCGCGCCGATCCGCAACCGGCGCGGGCAGATCATCGCCGCGATGAACATCAGCGGAAACGCGCAGCGCAATTCCGCGAAGCAGATGGTGAAGGCGTTTCTAGAGCCGCTGCAAAAAGCGGCGCAGTCGGTGTCGGACATGGTCGCGTTGCGCGGCTGACGTCGCTTGACGCCTGCGCGCAACACACCCGTTCAACGCCCCAGATAGCGCTCCACGAGACGCGCCCAGTACGCCGCGCCAACAGGCAGATTGCGGTCGTTGAAATCGTAGTGCGGGTTGTGGACCATGCAGCCGTCTTCACCGACGCCATTGCCCAGGCGCAGGAAAGAACCCGGCCGCTGTTCGAGCATGAACGCGAAATCCTCGCTGCCCATCAGGATGTCCGCGTTCGGCTCGACGTTCTCCGCGCCGACGAGTTCGCGCGCCACCTCGATCGCGAACTCCGTTTCCGCGTCCGTGTTCACGACCACGGGATAGCCCTCGACATATTCGACGTGCGCCTTACCGCCATAACTTGCAGCCTGGCTTTCCGCGAGTTCCGTAATGCGCTCTTTCAACAGTGCGCGCACATCCGGGCTGAACGAGCGCACGCTCAATTCCAGCTTCGCGCTCGACGGAATCACGTTGTTCGCCACGCCCGAATGCATCGTGCCGACCGTCACCACGGCGGGCTGCGAAGGGTTCACGTTGCGCGCGACGATGGTCTGCAGCGCCATCACGATGCTCGACGCGATCACGATGGGATCGACGGTCAGATGCGGGCGCGCCGCATGGCCACCGACGCCTTCGATCGTGATCGTCGCCTTGTCGCCCGCCGCCATGAACGCGCCCTTGCGGAACAGGAACTTGCCCGGCTCCGCGCCCGGATGGTTATGCACGCCGAACACGGCGTCGCACGGAAAACGCTCGAACAGGCCGTCTTCGATCATCTTCTTCGCGCCGCTGTCGATGCCGCTTTCCTCGGCCGGCTGAAAATACAGATGCACGGTGCCCGAAAAACGGCGCGTCTTCGCGAGATGCTGCGCGGCGCCGAGCAGCATCGTCGTGTGGCCGTCGTGGCCGCATGCGTGCATCTTGCCGTGCGTGCCGCTCGCGTACGGCAGCCCCGTCTGCTCGATGATGGGCAGCGCATCCATATCCGCGCGCAGGCCGATGCTGCGTGTGCCGTCGCCCACCTTCAACGTACCGACCACGCCCGTCTTGCCGACCCCGCGCGTCACCTGCCAGCCCCACGCTTCCAGCTTTTCCGCGACGAGCGCCGCCGTTGCGACCTCTTCGTACGCGAGTTCCGGATGGTGGTGAATGTGATGGCGAATGTCGCGCAGCGCGGCGGCGGCAGGTTCGAGGTCGGTGATTTCGGTGAGGCGGGTGGCGTCGGTCATCGGGTGTACTCCGGGGTTTGCCCGCTGCGTCTTGCGCGCAGCGTTAAACCGCAGACTATAGCAACGCGGGGCTTTTCCCGTAAGACGCCTTCAGCTTACTTGACGCTTTCACTCGATGCCGACTCGGCGGCATGCTTTCGATCTTGCGTGCGCGCGAAGCCCTTCAGCACGTTGACGAATGCCAGGCCTGCTTCTTCGAGCGAGCCGGAATTGTCGATATGTGTCAGATGCGCGCCGTCGGGCAGCGCAAACGGCGCCTGACGCGCGAGGCGCGCTTCGACCTGCTCGCGCGTTTCGCGGCCACGCGCCGACAGACGCGCCGCGAGAATATCCGGCGCCGCGTGAATATGCACGACTTCGAGATGCTGATAGCGCTTCAACGCTCGCGACAGATACGCGCGCGAGCCATTGACGACGACCGTGCAGCCCCGCGCGAGCCACGCATCGATCTCGATGCCAATGCCGTAGTGCAATTCGTGACTCGACCATTCGAGCGCAAAGAGGCCTTGCGCCGAGCGCGCCTCGAACTCTTCGCGGGTCAACGAAATGTGATTTTCGTTATGCCCCGTCTCACGTGTGATGTAGCGATGCGCGAACACGACGGACGTGCCCGCGACATGCTCGCGCGCGAAGTGCAGCAGCGAATCCTTGCCCGCTCCCGACGGGCCGACCACATAGATCAAGCGGCCTTTCATGCGTTCTCCTGTCCTTCTTTCGCCGTGAACGCGAGCCGTTGCCACAACATGAACGGCTCGCCTGGCGCAGGCTCGACGAAGATCGATGCGCCGTCGATTTTCAACGGCCCGAGACGCTGCGCCTCGCGATGCCACCAATCGACTATCGCGGCGCGATCGGCGGCGTTGTCGAGCGAATTGGACACCGTCATATGAAAACGAAACTCATCGAGCACATACGGATATCCCCATTCGACGAGCAATTCGCGTTGACGTTCCGTGAGCGGCGCTTCCATGCGCCTCGCAATATCCGCTTTGGATGGCACGACCCGCAGCGGCGTGAAGGTGCGCAAGGCATCGGCGGCGAGCGCGCGCATCTGTTCGTCGCCGGATGGCGTGGCGGGACGCAACGCAACGAAGTCGCCCAGCGTCGCCGCTTCGACGGACAATGCAAAGGGCATCTGCGTTTGCGCCCAGCTTTCCGATACTTCGAGCAGATCGGCGACGCTCACATGCTCCGCGAGATGAAACGGCGCGACCAGGGTGCCGTGCCAGCCATAACGGCGCGGCGAGTTCGTCAGTTGCGCGAGCGGTTGCGACAGCGCAGGCGCGTCATACGGATCGAGTGATGTATCGCTCTCGGCATCGCGTGCGAGCCATATCGAGCCGGCATCCCACCAGCCCGACGCACGCGCAGGCGCGTAGTAGATCGCGAAGCGCGCCTGCGCGCTCCACGCATGCTGAACAGGCGCGCTCATACGTCGTGCTCCACCATCAGTTGCACGCGGTCGGCGGCGAAATGCGTGAAGCCGTATTTGATGGGCGTGCCTTCCGTATCGACATCTACGTTCTCGACCCACAACACCGGTTGTTGCCGGTTGATGCCAAGACGCCGCGCGACTTCCGGCTCCGGCAGCACGCTGCCGATACGGCTCCACTTGCGCAGATAGTCGGTCACGCCGTACTCGGCCATCGCCTTGGTCATACCACCTTTGCGTTCGAGCACGTCGGGCAGATCGACGAACCGTGCAGCCGGATAGAAGCTGCGCGAGTATGTGAGAGGCACGCCGTCCGCTGCATGCACCGACTCGATGCGGTAGACGAATGCCCCCGCTCGCAGACCCAACGCCTTCGCGACAGTCGGATCCGCTTTCACGCGCGCCGCCGATAGCAACATCGCATCCGCCGGCGAATGATGTTGCTGACGCAAGTTTTCCGTAAAGCGCGTGCGACGCCCGATGGTGTAATCGATCGCGCCTGGCTGTACGAACGTGCCGCGCCCTTGCTCGACGCTGACGAGCCCCTGGGCCGCGAGACCCAGCATCGCGCGGCGGATGGTATGGCGGTTCACGTCGAAGCGCTTCGCCAGTTCGCCTTCGCTCGGCAGACGTCCGTCGTCGCCGAAGCCGCTTGCGGCAATCTCTTTCGCGAGTATCTGCTCGATCTGCCGCCACACGGCGACGCCCGCTCCCCGCTCTAGCATCGTACCCGGCGCCGCGTCGTCGTTCGATGTCATGGTGCTGTCATTCCCTTCGGTTCAAATAAGCGTTCTGTGCATTGTAGTCCGCGTGCCGTGGCGGAAATATGAAACTGCGCCTTCTGTCACGAGCAAGCGACAGTTTAGCTCTAAACGTCTAGACGTTTAGACGAATAGATGCTCAAATGTCTGGACTCGCCAACGAGCATCCCTTCTCCAGGAAACTTCCAGGAAACCCGATGAGTGCCGCCGCCTCCCCTCCTTTAGCCGATTCCCCGACTTCCGCCAACCCTGTCCGCCGCGCGTGGATGGCCGTCATGGCCCGCTCCGCGCGCGCCGATCTCGAAGCCGCGCTGAGCCGCGCGATGGAAGGCCTGCCGCTTCCCGCATTCGACTGGCTGCGTCCACCTGAGATCGGGCTGGCGATGGTGCGCGGGCGCATCGGCGGCACGGGCGACGCGTTCAATCTGGGCGAAGCGACGGTGACGCGCGCGACGCTGCGTTTGCGCGACGAATCGGATGAAGGCACTACCGTTGGCGTCGCTTGTCATCTGGGCCGCGACCGCCGCCGCGCCGAACTGGCTGCTATTGCGGACGCGCTGCTGCAAACGCCGCAGCATCACGCACGGTTGCAGGCGCAACTGATCGCGCCACTCGCTTCGCAACTCGCTGCGAAACACGCGCAACGCCAACAGGACGCCGCATCGACGCGCGTCGAATTCTTCACGATGGTCCGAGGCGACTGATGAACACTTCCGCTCAATCCCCGCAGATCGCGCTGTCGACGCTGACGCCGGGCTTCGCCGATCCCGTGCATGACACGCAATCCGTGTTTCGCGCGCTGCTCGATGCGCTGTCGCGTCCGGGCAAGATCGGCACGATCGACAATGTGCTGCCCGCATCCCGCAGCGACGCGCGCAACACGCTGCCGCACGCGCGCGCCGATCTCGCCGCTTTCGCCGCACTGCTCGCGCTGTGCGACTACTCGACACCCGTCTGGCTCGCACAACCCGATGCCGTACTCGGTTCGGCATTGCGTTTTCACACCGGCGCGCCGCTCGTCGACGAACCGCAGGACGCCGCGTTCGCCTATGTGCATGACGCGAGCACGTTGCCGCCGCTGTCGTGCTTTGCGCTCGGCGAGCCGGAAACGCCGGAGCAATCGGTGACGCTGATCGTGCGCGTCGATTCGTTGACGCAAGGCTCGCCCGTCGTATTGCGCGGCCCCGGCATCGAACACACGCAGACGATCGCGCCCACCGGCCTGCCCGAGCGCTTCTGGCGCGAGCGCGCGGAACTCGCGCCGCTGTTTCCGTGCGGTATCGACTGTTATCTCGTCTGCGGCGACACGCTGATCGGCCTGCCGCGCACAACTCACGTGGAGCTGAACTAATGTACGTTGCCGTCAAAGGTGGAGAGCGCGCGATCGAAGCATCGTGGCGCCTGCTCGACAAAGCGCGCCGCGGCGACACGCAGTTCGCCGAATTGAGCGTCGCGCAGATTCGCACGCAATTGCGGCTCGCCGTCGCGCGCGTGATGACGGAAGGCTCCGTCTACGACGAAGAGCTCGCAGCGCTGGCGATCAAGCAGGCCGCGGGCGATCTCGTTGAGGCGATTTTCCTGTTGCGCGCGTATCGCACGACGCTGCCGCGTTTCGGCTACACGCAGCCCGTCGATACGGAAGACATGCGGATCGAACGGCGCATCTCCGCGACTTTCAAGGATGTGCCCGGCGGCCAGATGCTCGGCGCGACGTACGACTACACGCAACGTCTGCTCGATTTCACGCTGCTGGCAGAAGGCGATGACGACAGCGCGCTGCACACGAAGCGCATCGAAAGCGCCGCGCAGGAAGCGATGCCGCGCGTCGTCTCGCTACTCGACAAGGAAGGTTTGATCGAACAGGAACGCGTGTCCGAAGCCGCGCCCGAGCCAGGCGATCTGTCGCGCGAGCCGCTGTCGTTTCCGGCCAGCCGCGCAACGCGCCTGCAAAACCTCGCGCGCGGCGACGAAGGCTTCCTGCTCGCGATGGGTTACGCGACGCAACGCGGCTACGCGCATTCGCATCCGTTTGCGGGCGAAATCCGCTTTGGCACCGTCGCGGTCGAAATGGAACTCGACGAACTGGGCGAAGCCGTCGAGATCGGCGAAATCGACGTGACCGAATGTCAGATGATCAACCAATTCGCGGGCAGCAACGAAGTGCCGCCGACCTTCACGCAAGGCTACGGTCTCGCGTTCGGCCATTCGGAGCGCAAGGCGATGGCGATGGCACTCGTCGACCGTGCGTTGCGTGCCGAAGAACTCGGCGAAACGATTGGCTCGCCGACACAGGACGTCGAATTCATGCTGTCGCATAGCGACAACGTCGAAGCGTCGGGCTTCGTGCAGCATCTGAAGCTGCCGCATTACGTCGACTTCCAGTCCGAACTCGAACTCGTGCGACGTCTGCGCGCGAAACACGCCGCACGCGACGAAGACAACGATCAACAGGAGCAAGCGGCATGAACGCGCCCGACACGACGATGCAAACCGCCGCGCACGACAGCGCCGCCGAAGGCTACAACTTCGCGTATCTCGACGAACAGACCAAGCGCATGATCCGCCGCGCGCTGTTGAAAGCCGTGGCCGTGCCTGGCTATCAGGTGCCGTTCGCGTCGCGCGAAATGCCGTTGCCGTATGGCTGGGGCACGGGCGGCATTCAGGTGACGGCGTCGATCATCGGGCGCGACGACACGCTGAAGGTGATCGACCAGGGCTCCGATGAAACGACCAACGCGGTGAACATTCGCCGCTTCTTCGCGCGCACCACGGGCGTCAACACCACCCGCAAGACCAGCGAAGCGACCATCGTGCAAACGCGTCACCGGATTCCCGAAACGCCGCTCACGGAGAAGCAGATTCTCGTCTATCAGGTGCCGATGCCCGAGCCGCTCCATCGGCTCGAGCCGCGCACGGCCGAATGCAAGAAGCTGCACGCGCTCGCGGATTACGGGTTGATCAGCGTGAAGCTGTACGAGGACATCGTGCATCACGGCAGCATCGCGACGACGTACGACTACCCGGTGATCGTCAACGGGCGCTATCTCGCGTCGCCGTCGCCGATCCCGAAGTACGACAACCCGAAGATGCACATGAACGCCGCACTGCAACTGTTCGGCGCAGGACGAGAACAGCGCATCCACGCGATTCCGCCGTACACCCCCGTAAAAAGCCTCGATTTCGACGACCATCCGTTCGAAGTGCAGCGCTGGGAGCATGCATGCGCGCTGTGTGGATCGACGGAAAGCTTCCTCGACGAAATGATCGTCGACGATGCGGGCAAGCGCATGTTCGTCTGCTCGGACAGCGACTATTGCCACGATCGGCGCGAGCAGCAAGGCGAACAACCGAACGAAGGAGAAAGCGCATGACGCCGCTTCTGAGCGCCCGCGCGCTCACCAAACAGTACGGCGGCCGCAACGGTTGCCGCAACGTCAGCTTCGATCTGTATCCGGGCGAAGTGCTGTGCATCGTTGGCGAATCGGGTTCGGGCAAAACGACGCTGCTGAACACGCTCGCGCTGCGCACTGCCGCAGACAGCGGCGCGTTGCACTACGCAAGCGCGCACGGCGAAACGCTCGATCTGCTCGCGTTGTCCGAGCCGCGCAAACGTCTTTTGATGCGCACCGAGTGGGGTTTCGTGCAGCAGAATCCGCGCGACGGATTGCGCAACGCCGTGTCTGCGGGCGCGAATATCGGCGAGCCGTTGATGGCAGTCGGCGCGCGCCACTACGGCAAGATTCGCGACACGGCCACGCAATGGATGTCGCGCGTCGAACTCGATGCGTCGCGTATCGACGAATTGCCTTCCGCGTTTTCGGGCGGCATGCAACAGCGTCTGCAGATCGCGCGCAATCTCGTCACGGGGCCGCGTCTCGTGTTCATGGACGAACCCACGGCGGGTCTCGATGTATCCGTGCAGGCGCGTCTGCTCGATCTGCTGCGCACGTTGACGTCGACGTTGCATCTGTCGGTGCTGATCGTCACGCACGATATCGGCGTCGCGCGTCTGCTCGCGCACCGGCTGATGGTGATGCAAGGCGGCGAAGTCGTCGAAGCGGGTCTCACCGATCAGGTGCTCGACGACCCGCAGCACCCGTACACGCAGACGCTGGTTTCCTCCGTTCTTCCCGTTTGAGGTCTCACGCGATGACAACGTCAATCGAAACATCGTTCATCGACAACGACGCGCTGATGTTGCGCGCCGTCGGTATCGGCAAGACCTTCACGCTGCACGGCCAGGGCGGCGTGCAGATCGACGCGCTCGCGGGCGTGTCGCTCGACGTCGAACGCGGCGAGTGCGTCGTGCTGGTCGGGCCGTCGGGCGCGGGCAAGAGCACGTTTTTGCGCTGCCTGTACGGCAACTATCTGGCGAGCGCGGGCACGATCGCGATTCGCGACGACTCGCAGCAAGCGAAACATCTGTCGATCACGGGCGCCGAGCCGCGCGACGTGCTGCATTTGCGGCGCGGCGTGGTCGGTTACGTGAGCCAGTTTCTGCGCGTGATCCCGCGCGTCAGCACGCTCGATCTCGTCGCCGAGCCTCTGGTCTCGCGCGGCGTCGATGAAGACGAAGCGCATGCGCGGGCCGCCGCGTTGCTCGCGCGGCTCAACGTACACGAGCGCTTGTGGCCGCTCGCGCCCGCGACGTTCTCGGGTGGCGAGCAGCAGCGCGTGAACATCGCGCGCGGTCTGATTGCCGGGCATCCCGTGTTGCTGCTGGATGAGCCAACCGCTTCGCTCGATGCGGAGAACCGCGACATCGTCGCTGATCTGATCGTCGAGGCGCGCGAGCTCGGCGCGGCAATCGTCGGCATCTTTCACGATGAAGACACGCGCGCGAAAGTCGCCACACGCAGGCTGGAATTGACGCCACCGCTGCGTCACGCAACGGCATTACACTGATATCGATCCGATACGGAGCATCGACATGCTGATCAAGAACGCCCGCGTCGTCACGCGGGACGAAGTATTCACAGGCGTCGTGCGCGTCGAGGACGGCGTGATTCGCGACGTCGCGCGCGGCACGACGTCGGCGGCCGGCGCGCAGGACTGGGAGGGCGACTATCTGCTGCCGGGCCTCATCGAACTGCACACGGACAATCTGGAGAAGCATCTGTTGCCGCGGCCGGGCGTCGAATGGAATACGGATGCCGCGTTCGTGATTCACGACGCACAGGTTGCCGCCGCCGGGATCACGACCGTGTTCGATGCGCTCGCGATCGGCTCGCGCTCGAACGTCGGCTTGCGCCGCGCCGACACGCAAACACGCTGCGCCGAAGCGCTGCAGCGCTTCTCCGAGCGCAAGCTGCTGCGCGCCGAGCACTTCCTGCATCTGCGCTGCGAAATCGCGACAGCCGATGTGGTCGAACTGTTCGATACGCTCAAGGACCACCCGCTGCTGCGTCTCGCGTCGGTGATGGATCACACGCCGGGCCAACGCCAGTGGCACGACCGCGAGCAATGGCGCCGCTTCCAGGAGCGCCACGGCAAGATGACGGACGAACACATGGCTGCAACGCTCGTCGAACTAGAAGACGAACAGCAGCGCTTCGCGGACGAGCACCGCCGCCAGATCGTCGAGCGCTGCAAGGCGCTCGGCGTGCCCGTCGCGAGCCACGACGACACGCTCGTCGAGCACGTGCAGCAGGCCGCCGAAGAAGGCATCGTGCTCGCCGAATTCCCGACCACCCGCATCGCCGCCGAAGCCGCGCACCGTCACGGCATCGCGACGATCATGGGCGCGCCGAACATCGTGCGCGGCGGCTCGCACTCGGGCAACGTGTCGGCGCTGGAACTGGCCAAAGCGAATCTGCTCGACATCCTGTCGTCCGATTACGTGCCGTCCAGCCTGCTGACGGCCGCGTTCGAACTCGTCGAGAAAGCCGGCTGGAGCTTGCCTCGCGCGATGGCGACCGTGTCGGCGGAACCGGCCCGCACGGCGGGGCTGCACGACCGCGGCGCGATCGAGACCGGGCTGCGCGCCGACTTCGTGCGCGTCACGATGCTCGACGCATTGCCGGTGCCGCGCGCGACCTATCGCGGCGGCGAGCGGATCGTTTGACCGACGCTTGCACCTTGTCGCTGACCTAAGGCCTTGAACCAAAAGCGTTTGCCGCACTGCCGCATGCGCGGCAAACGCCTGTTTCACGGTCTATTTTGCCTTCGTTTTGCTTTCATTACCCTCTTCCTGCCCCATATCATAAAAATGCCCGCTAGAGGCAATACTCCTGTGCCATCCGGTGTTTCACTAGCACCGCAAATATTTTGATTTGTTAAGCTTGGCGCGCGTTGCTGGCTGCCCAGCCAGCGGCCAATATAGACAAGCCCGGCACAACGGCCGGGCAACGTCGCGCAGCGGCACAACCGCATGCGGGACACTTTGAACCACTCCCGGGAGTACATCAGTGAAGAAACTGCTTGCGGCTTTGACGGTTGCCCTGCTCGCCACCGTATCGATCGGCGCACACGCGAAAGACTGGACCACCATCCGCTTCGGCGTCGACGCCAGCTATCCGCCGTTCGAATCGAAGGGTTCCGACGGCAAGCTGGTCGGCTTCGATATCGACCTTGGCAATGAAATCTGCACGCGCCTGAAGGCAAAGTGTGTGTGGGTCGAAAACGACTTCGACGGCATGATCCCGGCACTGAAGGCGAAGAAGTTCGACGGCGTGCTGTCGTCGATGTCGATGACGCCGCAACGCGCCGAACAGATCGCTTTCTCGTCGAAACTGTTCAACACGCCGACGCGCCTCGTCGCCAAGAAGGGCTCGAACATCCTGCCGACGGCGGAATCGCTGTCGGGCAAGACGGTCGGCGTCGAACAGGGCACGATCCAGGAAACGTACGCGAAGACCTACTGGGAACCGAAGGGCGCGAAGGTCACGCCGTACCAGAACCAGGACCAGGTCTATGCCGACCTGATCTCGGGCCGTCTGGACGCAGCGCTGCAAGACGCTGTGCAGGCTGAAATCGGCTTCCTGAAGACGCCGCGCGGCGCGGGCTTCCAGTTCGTCGGCAAGGACCTCGAAGACAAGAAGATCCTCGGCGAAGGCGCTGGCATCGGCATGCGCAAGGAAGACACCGATCTGAAGGCGAAGGTCGACAAGGCGATCGCCGACATCATCAAGGACGGCACCTACAAGAAGATCGAGAAGAAGTACTTCGACTTCGACGTGTACGGCGGCTGATCGACACGGCAGTGCATCGCGCGGCTCGCCCGCGCGACGCGCCGGTATGCAGACGGGCTCCATTCGGAGCCCGTTTTGTTTTGACGCCGATGCGGGCGAGTCCATGCGGCGGCACAGCGTCGCCCGCGCTGCTCAAATGGGCTAAGATCGAACGATTCACGGCGCAGCCGTTGTGCGTGCCACCGTTTTCAGCAGTCAATCCGAAGTCATATCTGTGCAACTATAGGGCGCCCGCGCGTCGCCGGCGGCGCCACACCAATCATGCAAACCCTCAATCATCCGCTGATTTCCCCGACCCTCGGCACCGCTCGCAGCCTGACGAGCTTCCACTACGGTCCGAGCGGTGGACAGAAGGTCTATATCCAGTCATCGCTGCACGCTGACGAACTGCCCGGCATGCTGGTGTCGTGGGCACTGCGCCGCAAGCTCGAAGCGCTCGAAGCCGCTGGCAAGCTGCGCGGCGAAGTCGTGATCGTGCCCGTCGCGAATCCGATCGGTCTTAACCAGCATGTGCTCGGCCTGCTCGCCGGCCGCTTCGAAACCAACACCGCGCAGAACTTCAACCGCAATTTCTACAACCTGTTCGACCTGATCGAGCCGGTGATCGAAGGCCGTCTCACGACGGATGCCGACCAGAACCGCACGATCATCCGCCAGGCCATGCGCGAAGCGCTCGACGCGCAAACGCCGCGCACCGAAGTCGAATCGCAACGCCTCGGGTTGCAACTGCTGTCGTACGACGCGGACGTCGTGCTCGATCTGCATTGCGACTGGGAAGCGGCGCTGCATCTGTATACGAACCCGGACTTGTGGCCCGACGTCGAGCCGCTTGCGCGCTATCTGGATTCGAAGGCTTCGCTGCTCGCGGTGGATTCCGTCGGCAATCCGTTCGACGAGATTCACAGCTTCTGCTGGTCGGAATTGCGCACGCGCGTAGGCGACCGTTTCCCGATTCCGAATGGCTCGATCTCGGTGACGGTCGAACTGCGCAGCCAGCGCGACGTGTCGTATGAGTTCGCCGAGCACGACGCGCAAGGGATCATCGAATATCTGACGCATCGCGGCGTGATTGCCGGCGAAGCCGCGCCGATGCCGCCGCTCGAATTCGCCGCGACGCCGCTCGCCGGCACCGAGCCGATCGTTACGCCCGTGAGCGGCGTCGTCGTGTATCGCCAGGAAGTGGGCAAGTGGATCGATGCCGGCGAGCCCATCGCCGATATCATCGATCCGCTGACCGATCAGGTCATCACGTTGAAGTCGACGGTGGCGGGCGTGATGTATGCGCGCCATCTGTCGCGCTTCGCGCAGGCGGGCATGGAGATCGTGCGGATTGCAGGCGCGAAGGCCTTCCGGAAAGGGCAGTTACTGTCAGCCTGACGACGATTGCGGCTTGCACGCCGCCTCGCATCGAATGAAAACGCCCGCTTTATGCGGGCGTTTTTTTTGGCTCCAGCCCGATGCATATCGGCGTTTGTTTCGTGACGGGCACTAAACAAACCTGCTTGTGACTAGCCTGGCGGCGTCGTGAATATGAAGCATATGCACAGATTTGCGCGCGACCCTTTTGCACGCAAAGCAAATGTTGTCGTATTTGTACTACATATTTAGCAAAAAGATTTGCTGTCATATTCCTTTCCTTTCTCCTCGTTACATTTGCGCCCGTCGCGCGACCTGCCACAGAGTCAGGCTCGCGATCGCCATTTTTCAATCTGGAGAAAGTTTTGAACAAGAAAGTACTTACCACCGCTCTACTCGCCTCGGCATTCGCAGGTACCGCACACGCACAAAGCAGCGTCACGCTGTACGGCATCATCGATGCAGGTATCAGCTACGCAAACCACTCGAAGAACGCAGCAGGCGGCAGCGACAAGCTGTTCAAGTATGACGACGGCGTAGCGCAAGGCAGCCGTTGGGGCTTGCGCGGCACGGAAGACCTGGGCGGCGGCCTGAAGGCACTGTTCGTGCTCGAAAGCGGCTTCAACAGCGGCAACGGCACGTCGGGTCAAGGCGGCGCACTGTTTGGCCGTCAGGCATTCGTGGGTCTGTCGAAGGACGGCATCGGCTCGCTGACGTTCGGTCGTCAATATGCGTTCACGACGGACTATCTGGGCAGCAACTATTCGACGGGTGGCCTGACGGTCGCCGGTAACTACGCTTACCACATCAACGACGTCGACCAGCTCACGTCGAGCCGTATCAACAACGCAGTGAAGTTCAGCAGCGCGAACTTCGCGGGCCTGACGTTCGGCGCGATGTATGGCTTCTCGAACCAGGCTGGCGCATTCGGCGGCGCACCGGCAACGGGCACGGCAGCGGCTCCCGTCGCAGGCTCGTCGCGCGCTTACAGCTTCGGCGTGAACTACGCGAACGGCCCGATCGGTTTGGGCGCAGCGTACACGGACATCCGCTTCCCGGGCCAGGCAACGCCGGCATTCTCGACGTCGATCGCCAACGTCACGACGGGCACGGTGCGCGACCTGCGCACGTTCGGTCTGGGCGGCCGCTACATCATCGGACCGGCAACGCTCTACGCGCTGTGGACGAACACGCACTTCGAGCCGATCACGGGCGCGTCGACGACGTACAACAACTTCGAAGGCGGCGCAAAGTACGCGTTCACGCCGGCGCTGACGACTGGCCTCGGCTACACGTACTCGCGTCTGACGGGCGCGACGACGGGCCACTTCAACCAGGTGGACGCAAGCGTCGACTACGCGCTGTCGAAGCGCACCGATGTCTACGGCCTGGTGATCTATCAGGACGCATCGGGCAAGACGGCTTCGGGCGCTCCGATCCAGGCTCAGATCGGTTCGTCGACGTCGTACTTCAACACGTCGGGTTCGGGCTCGCAAAACCAGCTGGCGTTCCGCGTCGGCATGCGTCACAAGTTCTAAGCGGTGATGTAGGGCGAAGCGCTTTCGGGCGCTTTGCTTGCACGCTTGCAGATGGAATGGAAACGCCCCGCTTTTGCGGGGCGTTTTTGTTGGTGGGGTGGGTGAAAAGAGAAACTCAGGCTATCAATCCGGCGACACAAAAACCCGCACTTCCCCGTTCGCCGTTGGCATCGTGAAGTCGTTGATGCGGCCCGCGCGCACGTCGAAGAGCAGGCGCTCCAGGCGCTCGAGCCGTGCCGCCTTATCGCCGCCGCTCAAAGCGGCTGCCTCCGAATCCTTCAGCAGCGCTGCACGCGCGCTCATGATGCGTGCGACTGCGCTCGATCTCGATGTGAAAACCTCTTCCATGTCGGGTATTTCCTTCCCGCTGCGGCCACATGGAAAGCTTCATTTCGCATGCCGCGCCAGCTATGTTCATCAAAAAGTGCCGCCGGCATTGCCGGACGCGCGATGATTCTATGAGCTTGCGCAAATCCTTGCCGTGACGTTGACATGCCCCGCGCCTCCCACGTCCTGGCAATATCCATCCATAATTGTTTATGATAAAGATAAAAAACATTAACTATCATAAATGAAACGGCGGTCCTACTCTTCAGTTCATCCCACGGCATCGAGCGCAAGCGCCGATGCGAAACACCGGGACGAGCCACAGGAGTTGATCATGAACACCGCCGCCAAATCGCTGCACTCTCAGGTCGATAAGTGGCTCGCACCTGGTCCACAAGGGCAGATTCGGGTCGTCCGGTTTGGACATAGGCGCAGGGATGGAACGAGATACGCGCACGTCGAAGCATCATCGACGTGCGGTGCGCGGGCGATTTTCTTCTTTCGTCATCACGACGGCGGCTGGTGCGTCTTTCCGCCCCACGCCGGCGGGCCGTCGATGTCAGCGCATCTTGGCGTGTACTGCTAGTCCGCCGCCAGAGCGGCGGCTTCCTTCAGCTTGCCGAAACCAGCTCCGCGAACTTTTGCACATCGACATTGCCGCCGCTGATCAACACGCCGATCCGTTTGCCCTTGAGCTTGTCCTTCATCTGGCGCGCGGCGGCGAAGCTCAGACAACCCGTCGGCTCGACGACGATCTTCATCCGGGCCGCAAAGAAACGCATGCAATCGACGAGCTCCGCGTCGCTCGCCGTGAGCACATCGGTGACATCGCGCTGGATGATCGGGAACGTGTATTCGCCGAGATGCTGCGTTTGCGCACCATCGGCGATTGTCTTCGGCGTGTCGATGTTGACGATCTTTCCTGAGCGGAAAGATTGCTGCCCATCGTTGCCCGCTTCCGGCTCGACCGCGTAGAGCGCGCAATCGGGCGACAGCGCGCGCGTCGACAGCGCCGAGCCCGACAGCAATCCGCCGCCGCCGAGCGGCACGAAGAACGCATCGAGCGGCCCGACTTCGTCGAACAGTTCTTTCGCCGCCGTGCCCTGCCCGGCAAGCACATCAGGATGATCGTAGGGCGGAATCAGCGTCAGGCCGTGCTTCTGCGCGAGATCGCGGCCGATCTGCTCGCGGTCTTCCTTGTAGCGGTCGTAAATGACGACGTTGCCGCCGTAGCCTTTGGTCGCCTCGACCTTCATGTGCGGCGCGTCGTGCGGCATCACGATCGTCGCGGGCATGCCGAGCAGACGCGCGGACAGCGCGACAGCCTGCGCGTGATTGCCCGACGAAAACGCGACCACGCCCTGGCGGCGCTGCTGCTCATCGAACTTCGACAGTGCGTTGAATGCGCCGCGAAACTTGAACGCGCCCATGCGCTGGAGGTTTTCGCATTTGAAGAACACCTCGGCGCCGAACATTTCGTTGACGGTCCGCGAAGTCAGAACGGGCGTGCGGTGCGCAACGCCTTCGAGCCGCTTCGATGCGGCGACGACGTCGTCATAAGTGGGCAAAGTAAGCATGATCGTCCGGGATATGGGGTGTTGAGCGACGCGGGCGTGGAACGCGCGAACTGCAGCGACGCGCAATTATCCCGCTGGATTGATCGAATTGTGATTAGACATATTGTCTATGTCAATACATTTTGTAAATACTCGCCATCGAGACAGCCACGCAACGCTATTTGCGCCACGGAGGCGGGTCCATCGCGGCGCGCGCTGCATCGAGGAAAAGCCGCACTCGGGCAGGCACGCCCTTTCGCGTCGGCACGAGCGCGACGATCGGCGCTGGCGCCAGCCGCCACTGCGGCAGCAGACGCTTGAGCTTGCCACTTGCGATCAACGCGCCCGCGTCCCATTCGGATCGCACCATGATGCCAAGTCCGCGCATCGCCCAATCGCCGATCACGCCGCCATCGTTCGACGATAGCGCCCCTGTCACGCGCACAGTCACCGCCTTGCCCTGTTTCGCGTTTCTGCCTGACGCCCTTTCGAAACGCCAGCGCGACACATCCTCGTCGTTCTCGCGTAGGCAAAGACAAGGCAGGTGCGCGAGTTCGTGAGGATGCTCCAGCGCGTCGAGACTTGCTGCGAGTCGCGGGCTCGCGCAGAGATAGCGCTCGTTCGGCGCGAGAACGTGCGCGACCCACGACGAATCCTTCATTTCGCCGATATGGATCACGATATCCGCACCCGCGCTGTCGGCGAGCGGGCTATCGGAGAGAGTCAGGCTGGCCTTCACGTTCGGATACATCAGGTGAAAGTCCCTGAGAACGGGCGCCACGTGGACGCGCCCGAAACCCAGCGGCGCGACGATGCGCAAGCTCCCCGATACGGACTGATGTTCCGCTGCGATCCGCTCAGGCAGTGTTTCGAGACGTTCGAGCAGATCGATTGCTTCGAGCATCAACCGCGTGCCTTCGTCAGTGAGTGAGATGCCACGCGCCTCGCGCACCGCGAGATGCACGCCAAGGCGCTCTTCGAGCTTTTGCAGCCGCACGGTGAGCGCGGGTGGCGTGACGTCGAGCAGCCGCGCGGCACCCGCAAGTGAATGCGTCGTGCCGAGCGCCCTGAACATGCGCATGTCGTCGAGATCGACCATTAAACTAGATTAAATGAGAAGTTGATGGACCATTAACCACACTATAGTCCAAAGGCTCTACAGTGAATCCGCGCACACTTCGCCACAAGGAAAGCACTGTGAATCTCGCCTCGCTCAATACGCCCGCCGCCATCGTCGACGTTGATGTCATGACGAGCAACATCCAGCGCATGCAAACGCGGATGAGCGCACAGGGCGTAACGTTCCGGCCGCATGTGAAGACGACCAAATGCGAGCATGTCGTGCGCGCGCAGCTTGCCGCCGGTGCGCAAGGCATAACCGTTTCGACGCTGAAGGAAGCGGAGCAATTCTTCGCAGCAGGCATCGACGATATCGTCTATGCAGTGGCAATGGCGCCCAGCAAACTCGAACAGGCGCTGCAACTGCTCCGTCGTGGCTGCCGCCTGAAGATCATCACGGACAGCGTCCATTCGGCGCAAGCGATCGTGGCGTTCGGGAACGCTCATGCCGCGACGTTCGAGGTGTGGATCGAAGTCGACGTCGACGGACATCGCTCGGGCATCGCGCCGGATAACGACCTGCTGCTCAACGTCGGGCGCATTCTGCATGAAGGAAAAATGAAGCTGGGCGGCGTGCTCGCGCATGCAGGCTCGAGCTACGACTACAGCACATCAGCAGAGCTTGAGCGGGTCGCGGAACAGGAGCGCGCCGGCTGCGTGCATGCGGCCCAACGGCTGCGCGCAGCCGGCCTGCCTTGCGACACGGTCAGCATCGGTTCGACGCCAACGGCGCTCGCCGCGCGGCATCTCGAAGGCGTGACGGAGGTTCGCGCGGGCGTCTATGTGTTCTTCGATCTCGTGATGCACAACGTGGGCGTGTGCGGCATCGACGAGATCGCGCTCAGCGTGCTGACCACGGTGATCGGTCATCAGGAAAGCAAGGGCTGGGCAATCGTCGACGCGGGCTGGATGGCGATGAGCCGCGACCGCGGCACGCAGCGCCAGAAGCAGGACTTCGGTTACGGGCTGGTATGCACCGAAGACGGCGTGCCTGTCGAAGGCTTTGTGATGAGCGCCGCGAATCAGGAGCACGGCATCGTCTCGCAAGTCGGAGAGCCGGACACGTCGATCGCGCAGCGTTTCCCGGTCGGCACACGGTTGCGTATTCTGCCCAACCACGCGTGTGCGACGGGTGCGCAACATCCCGAGTATCACGCGCTGTCACGCGACGGGGGTGTGTCCGCGTGGCCGAGATTCTATGGCTGGTAAGCGGACGGCATCCACAAGGTCACGTCACTTCGTATCGTTGTACACCGTCGCACGCGATACGCCCAGGTGCGCAGCAATGATTTCCATCGACCTGCGCACCTCCAGAAAGCCCGCCTGCTTCAACTCCTGCATCAACGCACGCCGATGCTCCGTCTTCAGCGCCTGCGGCGTGGTGGAAAGCGACATCGCGTACTGGTCGATGCGCTCGCGGATCGCCTCGGCATTGGCGGGATCGAGCGATTCTTTTGCACCGACGCCAGAAGCCGTGCAGAACTGCTCCAGCACGTTCTGAATGCCGCGAAACAGATTCAGGTCGACGTTCAGACACAACGCGGCGATATAACGTCCCGATGAATCCTTGATCCCGACCGACGTGCTCTTCGCCCGGCGGCCGTCGCCGAACTGGTTCGGATAGTTGGTCAGCAACTGCGGATAGTCCTCGTCCGCGATCCGCGCGAGTCCGAGCTCCGTTGCCGGGTCACCGACCGCGCGCCCGGACAGGTTGTTGTGAATCGCGAGAATCGCATGCCCCGGGTCGCGCAGATCGTGGACGACGACTTCGCAAAACGGGGCGAACGTCTGCCCCAGACCATCGGCGATCTGCTTCACCTGATCGAGAAGCGACTCCTGCTCCCGCTCCAACACGTTTTTTCTCATGATAGACGTTTTATCTAAAATTACCCATATTGTACAGTCACTTGCGGTCGCAAGACGTAGCGACAAAAACACTGCGCGGTTTCATTTCTCTTGAACGCAATCCGGCATCGCCTATATTCGACTCATGCGTGACGCATCGAACACAGTGCCTTGAGTCATAACGACGTTGCAAAAACCAGTGAGCCCGTTCATGTGCAATACGTATGAATATCCACAACAGTACAAAGGCTCGGGCCGCCGGCAATTTCTCCGGTTGACGAGCGCGGCGGCCGTTGCAGGCTTTGCCCAGATCACGTTCCTGTCCGGCGTGGCACGCGCCGATGCGCTGACACGGGCGCAGCGCGACCGGATGTCGCCGCAAGAAATCATCGACGACATGAAACAGGGCAACGCGCGCTTCCAGAAGGGCGAGCGAAAGCCGCGTAACTATCTGCGCGAGCAACGCGCGAGCGCAGCGGGGCAATATCCCGCCGCCGTCCTGCTGAGCTGCATCGATTCGCGCGCACCCGCCGAAGTCATCATGGACCTCGGTATCGGCGACATCTTCAACTGCCGCGTTGCGGGCAATGTCGAGAACCCCGACATCCTCGGGAGCATCGAGTTTGCGTGCAAGCTGTCGGGCGCGAAGGTCGTCGTCGTGATGGGCCACACGGCCTGCGGCGCGATCAAGGGCGCCATTGCAAACGCCGAGCTGGGCAATCTCACCGGGTTGCTCGACAAGATCAAACCCGCCGTGCAGGCCACCGAGTACAACGGCGAGCGCTCCGCAACGAACTACGCGTTCGTGAATGCCGTGGCGCGCAAGAACGTCGAACTGACGATCGGCAACATACGTCGCGATAGTCCCGTGCTGACCGAAATGGAAAGCCAAGGCACGATCAAGATCGTCGGCGCGATGTACAACCTGAGCACGGGAGCGCTGGAGTTTTTGGGCTGATGGGTGGCTTGATGGCCAGTTGGCAGGTGATTGAATATTTGCTGCGTGAACTGCGCGGCAATCCCGGATATTCCGGTGTCTCGCCGCTGCCCAATATCCCTGCCCTTGAAAAAACCCAATAAAAACCATTTATATCGATTAAAAGTAGAAACTCTCCTACGCACTCAAAAAAATTCGACAAAGTTACTTTATCGAATTAAACAGATCGCATCCTTTTGGCAGTCACCCTGAACATATCGGAATAAATCCGGTTTTAGAAAAACTAAACACGGAGCACAATTCAAATCGTTTGTGTGCAGCGGCTGCCGCCGCTACTCTGCCCTGCAATGATCTCCGGCGAACATCGCGCTTTCAAGCCGATTTTGCTCCCCACTTCATTTCATGCAGTCAGCAGAGGACATTCAGAATGAATTTGGCGTACATCGAATCTCGACCAGGCAAGATATCCGAAGTTTTGCTCGGAGAATCCGATATTTCAATCGAGCAATTCATTGCCGTAGCCAGACATGGCGCACAGATAAAGTTCTCCCCCGTCTATCGCGAGCGCGTGTTGAATTCGCGCCGCCTGGTCGATCTTTTTCTGAGCCAGAACCGACTGGTCTACGGCGTGACGTCTGGCTTTGGCGCAAATTCGACTCGCGTCATCAGCCCGAACGACGCCGAGCAGCTTCAGCGAAATATCGTGCGCTCCCATGCCGTCTCTGTCGGCGAACCGCTGCCTCGCGAAGTTGTCCGGGCCACGCTCCTGATGATGCTGATCAGCCTTGGCAAAGGTTATTCCGGCGTAAGCCTCGAATTGCTGCAGCAAATCGCCGCGCTGCTGAACAACGACATCACGCCATTCGCGCCGGGTGACGGCTCGGTCGGCTATCTCGCACCCGAAGCACATATGGCACTCGTGCTGATTGGCGAAGGAGAAGCCTGGCACCGCGGTGAGCGCATGAGTGGCGCCGAAGCACTGGAGCGAGCGGGGCTGAAACCGCACTCGCTGCGCTGCAAGGAGGGGCTTTCGCTCACCAACGGCACCACGTCGGTGACCGCGATCGGGATGCTGGCGCTCTATAACGCGATCGAGCTTTCGAAGGTTGCGGACATTGCCGCATCGATGTCGATGCAGCCGCTCAAGGCAACCACGCGCTCGCTGGATGCCCGGTATCACGCCATCAAGAAACACGTCGATCAGCGGAACACGGCCGACAACATCCGGCGGCTGCTGGCAGGAAGTGCGCTATGCGATCGTTTTGCCGATTACCGGCTGCAGGACGTCTACAGCCTTCGCGGCATTGCTCAGGTACATGGGGCGTCCAAGCGGGCGATCAAGGACGCGTACGACGCGATTCTCGATGAAGTGGGCTCGTGCGGCGACAACCCCGTCATCCATCCCGAGGGCGAGGATGGTATCGCGATATCCGGCGCGAACTTCGACGGTACGTTCGTCGGCATCGGGTGCGATCTCCTCTGCATCGCCATGACCACGCTCGCGAAGATCTCGGAGCGCAGGACGGACCGCCTCGTCAATCCGTACTTCAGCGAGCTACCCGCCTTCCTCGCGAAGGATCCGGGGCTGAACAGCGGTTACATGATCATTCAGTACACGGCGGCCGGATTGCTGGGCGAGATGCGCACACTCGCGCAACCGGCGAGCATCGACAGCGTGCCGACGAGTGGCAACCAGGAAGACCCCGTGAGCTTCGCCTATCACGCGGCACGCAAAGCCTACACAACATCACAGAAGTTGCAGCACGTGCTGGCAATCGAGCTGCTCACCGCCGCCCAGGCGCTGGACTTTTTCGATCCAGCCGACGCATCACCCGCGACCGCGGCCGTGTATGCGCGAATCCGGCAGGTTGCGCCGACTGCGGAAGGCGATCGCTTCTTCTATCCGGACATGATGGGCGTCCACCGGCTCGTCGAACAGGGCGACTTGCTGAGCATCGTGGAAAACATCGCCGGCACATTGCACAGCTGAAACCAGTAGCGCCTGCAATGCCGCGGAGTGAGGCGACCCGGGCATTGCCAATCCAGATACGACCTTGATTCGACATGATGGAGGTGTAATGTGAATACGTTTTCCACAAAAGTCCTGAACGCTTCTCTCGTCACCTTGCTCGGCGTGCTGGCGCTGGCAGGAAACAGCACTCAGGCAAAGGAATGGAAGACCGTGAAGATTGCCCTGGAAGGCAGCTATGCTCCGTGGAACCTGACCTTGCCGAGCGGAAAGATTTCGGGATTCGAACCGGAATTAATCGACAATCTGTGCAAGCGGATCAATCTGCAATGCGTAACAGTCGCCCAGGACTTTGACGGCCTCATTACCGGCCTGCAGGCTGGCAAATTCGATGCTGTGATGGATGCGCTTGCAATCACACCAGAACGTCAACAGGCCATTGCCTTCTCCAAACCCTACGCCGCAACGCCGGCCGCATTCGCGGCGATAGATGGTCACGGATTAGCGAACGCGACAGGAAAGCCCGCTTTCCTCAAGCTGACTGGCAACCCAAAGATCGACGGACCCATGATCGCCCCGCTGCGCGATCAACTGAAAGGGAAATCGATCGGCATTCAATCCGGCACGGTGTACACGAAGTTCATCACCGACAACTTCAAGGACATCACTTCCGTACGCCTCTACAAGACCTCGGCCGAGCGTGACCTCGACCTGCTCAACGGACGCGTCGACATAGCCTTCGACGATGTGACCTATTACGCCGGAATCGCCGACAACAAAGATTCGGCCCGAATCCGGATCGCCGGGCCAACGATTGGCGGTCCGGTTTGGGGGCCGGGAGAAGGCCTTGGGTTTCGCAAACAGGATAATGATCTGAAAGCAAAATTTGACGCGGCCATCACGGAAGCACTAGCCGACGGTACCGTGACGCGGTTGTCGGAAAAGTGGTTCAAGACCGATGTGAAGCCGTAAGCGTGCGGCATTGCATGGCGTCATTCTGCATCGAGGCGGAGTTCACTCTTTGCTAGACTGGCTTCGCAACGGCATTCGCCAGATCAACGACATGAACCGCCTTCCTCCTCTTCGCGCTCTGCAGATATTCGATGCCGTCATTCGTTACGGAGGCGTCGTGGCCGCCGCAGAGGCGCTTCACGTGACGCCCGGTGCGATTAGTCAGCAGATTCGCGTCCTTGAAGACTTTCTCGGCGTCACACTTTTCGAGCGGGAGAACACGGGCCTGCGACCGACCCCGCTCTGCGAGCTGTACCACTCGCACATCTCGCGGGGTTTCGAATGCTTCCATAGCGCCCAGGCGGCGCTGACGGCGCATACGGGCCGTCGGCTCACCCTGATGACATTTCCGTCAATCGCGACCCATTGGCTCGCCTCCAGACTCGACACATGGCACACCATCTGCCCTCACGTGCAGGTTCATGTCGAAGTCGTCGACCACGAAACCAGTATCGGTGCGAGAAGTGCCGACGTTCGTCTGACGTACGGGGCACTACCGAATGACGGAACACCCTATCACGTCCTCTTTACGGACAGCGTTGCACCCGTATTCGCACCCTCGCTGTTGCAGGCGGAAAGACCCATTTCGCAACCGGCGGATATCTTGCGCTACCCGCTGATTCACGTCGAGTGGGGATGGGCAAATAGGTCCCCCCCGACGTGGGGACACTGGTTGCATGCAGTGGGCGTGCCTTTGCCCGAGGTATTGGCGCCGCTCACTTACTCCGTTTCCGGCATGGCAATCGATGCGGCAATTCGGGGAAGAGGCATTTCGTTGGGACAGGGCTTTTTTGCCATTGATAGCATCAAGCGACACGACCTCGTTGCGCCGTTCAAGATCGCCCTGCCCATGCCGTTCCCATACTTTATTTGCTGGAAGCGCGCTGTGGCGGACTCCCCTGCAACCCGTCAATTTCTCGACTGGCTAATCGGGGAAGCCGAGCAGACGGGACGCGACATAAAAGCCGTGTTTGGCGACTGAAGCGTGCATGTACGGGGCAACAAACGGAGGTCTCGTGGCTACTCAATACGGGCCACGGCATCGTAATGGTCGGGCAGTCGTACGGTGGCGCAAGCGCTCACCGAGGGAACGCTCGAACGCGTGCTGCCGGCGTGGGAGCAGCCGGCCGACGTATGGGCGATGGCGGCGGCACGCTCGGCGCAGTCGGCCAAGGTGCGCGTCTGCGTCGACTTTCTCAAACAGGAACTCGCGCACGGGGAGTTCGCGTTGTGGAAGACTTAGGTCACCGCAAACTGCTGAATAGCTGAGCCACCAGATCGCGCAGCCAGCGATTTCCCGCTTCGTGGTGATACCGCGCATGCCAGTGCTGCCGCACCGCGAATCCCTCCACCGGCATCGGGCACGGATGCACCGACAGGTCATTCACTTTCGCCAGCGTCTCGCCAATATGCCGCGGCAGCGTGGCGATCAGGTCGGTGCTTTTGATGATGGCCCCGAGCCCGAGAAAACCTGGCAACTCAAGTACCACGTCCCGCTCGACGTTCTCGCGCACGAGCGCCTGCTCCAGCAATTGCGCCCCCGTCCCTGCCGCGATGGCGACATGGCCTTCCGAGCGGTACTGCTTGAGCCCGAGCTTTCCGCGCACGCGCGGATGATGCTTATTGATCAGACACACCCAGTCCTGCGTGTACAACTGCTGCTGGTAAATGCCGCCGCCGAGCCAGGGCACGTGACCGATCGCAAGGTCGGCCTCACCTGACTCCAGCGCGCGTTCGGTATTGCCGTCGATCCTGGCCGCTTCGAGGCGGATCCCGGGCGCCTGCGCGCGTACGTGCGCCAGCATTCGGGGCAGCAGCGTGATGTGGCTCGCGTCGGTCATACAGATGCGAAACCGCCGCTTTGCGGTGGTGGGATCGAATGCAATCTCCCAAGCCGCGAAGCGCCGCAGTGATTCGAGAATCTCACGGCACGGACCGATCAGCGCGTCGGCTTGCGGCGTCGGCGCCATGCCGCCAGGCGTACGGATGAACAGCGGGTCTTGCAGATGCTCGCGCAAACGCCCGAGCCAGATGCTGACGGTCGGCTGACTCTGTCCGAGTTGCTCCGCGACGCGCGTGACATTGCGGACGTCGTAGAGAAGATCGAAAAGCTGCAGCAGCTTCAGATCGGGGAGTTCTGCCGGGTTCATAGCATTATTGCCTGGTGCAATGACGTCATTGTATCCATTGCATTGCCGACATGAGCATCGAATCGTATCTTGATCTCCAGATTAAGGAGACGGCAGTGAAGATTGCGATTCTGGGTGCGGGTGCTCTGGGCTGTGCCATCGGCGCGGCGCTGACCGAAGGCGGCAACGAGGTGTGGTTGCTGAACCGCTCGGCGGCGCATGTGGAGGCCATGCGGCGCGACGGTCTGCGCGTAGACGATACGAACGGCTCGCGTCGTGTGAAGGTAAAGGCCACCACGCGTGCCGCCGAAGTAGGCGCCGTCGATCTGGTGGTCGTGCTGGTCAAGTCATTTCATACCGATGCGGCGATGCGTGGCGCCCTGGCGCTCATCGGACCCGACACGCTGGTCCTGTCGTTGCAGAACGGCCTCGGGCACGAAGATGTGCTAGCGGATATCGTTGGCCGCGAGCGCGTGCTGGCCGGCAAGACCTATGTCGGCGGCGTGATGCGCAATCCGGGGCACATCGAATCCGGCGTCGCTGGCAAGGCGACGTATATCGGCGAACTCGACGGCGGGATCACTTCCCGCGTGACGGCGATCGCTGAAACCTTCAACGCCGCCGGGCTGGCCACCACTGTCAGCGACAACATCGTCGGCACGATGTGGGACAAGTTGCTCGTCAATGTCGCAACCGGCGCGCTGACGGGCACCACTGGCCTGACCTATGGCCAGCTCTACGACGAGCCGCTTCTGAAGACGGCTGCGCTCGCGGCAGTCGCCGAAGCGATCGCAGTCGCTCACGCCGCTGGCGTCACGCTTTCCACCACTGATCCTGAACGCCCGTGGATCCTCGCTGGCGAAGGCCTTTCCTCCGCCTTCAAGACCTCGATGCTGCAAAGCCTCGAAAAAGGCTCCATTACTGAAATCGACTTTATCAACGGCGCGGTCGTGCGCTGGGGACAACGGCACGGCGTGCCGACGCCCGTCAACGCGACGCTGGTGGCCTGCATCAAGGGCATCGAGCGCGCCATGACCGACCGACAACATACGGAGACAACCGCATGAACGGCAGCAAGGCTTATCTGGAGCATGTCGCCATCTGGGTGAAGGACATCCACTGGCATATCCGCTTTTTCGAAGACGTGTTCGGCATGACGATGCGCGAAGTCGACGGCACTGTCGAGGAACCACGGCAGTACTGGACGCTCGGCGGTCTGCAATTGATTCATAACCCGCAGCATGACGCGCCCGAAGGCCGCCTTGGTCACCTGGGCGTGATGTGCGAAGACATGGAAGCGGCGCTCGCCGCCGCGCAACAGTATGACGTCAGCGAAATGCCGCAGGGACGCAACTGGTTGCGCCTGCCGGACGGCCTCGCCGTCGAACTGATTCAGGCCAAGCCCGCTTCATGCGTGGCGCGGGCATTGGACATCAATCCGCGTGCGGAGGTTTGAGATGACGCTCATCGACAAGTACTGGGACGACGCCAACGAGGGCGATGTGTGCATGAGCCCGACCTACACGGTGACGAAGGAACGCATTCTGGCCTACGCCGACCTCACCGGCGATCACACGCCGGTTCACGTGGACGAGGAATACGCGAACGCAAGCCACTTCGGTTCGATCGTCGCGCACGGTCTGTTCGGCCTGTCTATCGCCGATGGGCTCAAGACCCAAAGTGACTACCGCTTCCTGCCCGGCATGTCGCTCGGCTGGACGTGGGACTTCAACCTGCCGATCAAGGTCAACGACGTGCTGCACGTGAAATTCCGCGTGGGCGCGATGCGCGCGAGCAAGAGCCGCCCCGGCTGGGGGATCGTCGTACTGCCGTCCGAACTGATCAATCAGGACGGCCTGGTCGTCCAGCATGGCGAGCATCGTCTGATGGTGCCGCGCCGACCGGGAGCGTTCTGATGCAAGCGCGTCCTCTCGAAGGTATCCGCGTCGTCGATTACAGCCATTTTCTGGCCGGTCCGTATGTCGGACGCTGTCTCGCGGCGCTCGGTGCCGAAGTCATCAAGGTCGAACGCCCCGGCAGCGGCGACGCCGGACGTCAGCACGCAACCGTGCTCGACGACGAGCAGAGCGGCTATTTCCTGCAACTGAACATGGGCAAGCGCGGCGTCAGCGTCAACATGCGCGACGCGCGCGGCAAGGAGTTCATGCAGCGGCTGTGTGACTCGGCGGACGTGTTTGTCGAGAACTACCGGCCGGGTGCATTGAACAAACTCGGGCTTGGCTATGACGAACTGTCCGCGCGCAATCCAGGCCTCGTCTACTGCTCGATCTCGGCCTACGGCCATACGGGACCCGATGCGCACCGCGCAGGTTTCGGCCTGATAGCCGAAGCGAAGAGCGGGATCATGCAGATGATCGGCACGCCCGGTGAACCGCCGCCATTGATGCGCATCTCGCTGGGCGACATGTACACGGGCATTCACGCCGTAGCGGCGATCAATGCCGCATTGCTTGGCCGCGTGAAGAGCGGGCGCGGGCAACACATCGACATGGCGCTGTACGACACGCTGGTGTCGATGCACGAATACGCGGTTCAGTGTTACACGATGCAAGGCATCCTGCCGGAGCAGACGGGCCATGATATGCCCACGTCGACGCTCTATGGCGTGTTCCGTGCCGCCGATGGCGACCTCGTGATCGCGGCCCAGGTGGACGACGCCTGGAAGCGCTTCGCAGCGCTGCTCGAGGCGCATGGGGGACCGGACGGTTTTGGCACCGACACACGCTTTCACACCCTCGCGGGACGCAACGCAAACCGGTTGGACATTCTGTCCGTCGTGAAGCCCTGGGTGGCAAGCCGACCGGTTGCGCAGGTGCTTGAACTGCTCGATGGCATCGATGTGCCGTGTGCGAAGGTGCAGCGTATCGATGAGGTACTTGCCGATCCTCAGATCGTCGCGCGCGGCATGGTGGTCGAGCAGGAGCACCCGCGCTACGGGAAATTGCGTCTGCCGAATCTGCCCTTCCGCTTCTCGGACTGCGACACGACAATCCGCGAAGTCGCGCCTGATCTCGGTCAACACAACGCGGAAGTGGCGCAATCGCTGGGATTTGGCCCTGCCGAAATCGACGCGATGCAGACAGAAGGTGTGTTGTATTCAAAGGTGAGGCCATGATGACTGACCAATACGCGGTGATCGGCAATCCGATCGGCCATACGAAGTCCCCGCTGATCCACAGTCTCTTTGCAGAAGAGACGCAGCAGGACATGTCCTATACGGCGATCGAAGGTCCGCTGGAGCCGCAGGACGCGTTCGCTGCGACCGTGCGCGAATTCATCGCGGCGGGCAGCAAAGGCATGAACGTGACCGCGCCGTTCAAGTTGAAAGCGTTCGCGATGGCCGACGAGCGCAGCGAGCGCGCCGAACTGGCAGGCGCCGCTAACGCGCTGAGCTTTAAGGACGGCCGGATCATCGCTGAAAACTTTGATGGCGTCGGCCTGCTGCGCGACATCGAGGTCAATCTGAACTTGCCGATGACCGGCAAGCGCGTGCTAGTCCTCGGCGCGGGTGGCGCAGTGCGTGGCGCATTGCTGCCCTTCCTTGCCGCGCGCCCCGCGGAACTGGTCGTCGCCAATCGGGACATCGCGAAAGTTCGGGCGCTGGTCGACCAGGTCAGTACGAGCGGGCCGCTTGTTGCCTGCGGCTACGCCAATCTCGAGGTGACGGGACAGTTCGACCTCGTGGTCAACGCGACGTCGGCCAGCTTGACGGGCGAACTCCCGCCCGTTCCACCGAGCGTTTTCAGCCCGACCGGCGCGGCCTATGAACTGGCCTATGGCAAGCGGCTCACGCCGTTCCTGAGACTCGCTCGAAACGCAGGCGTACAAGGTATTGCGGATGGTGTCGGCATGCTGGTGGAGCAGGCCGCAGAAGCGTTCGCGTGGTGGCGCGGCGTGCGGCCTCAGACCCGCGCCGTGATCGACCGGCTTACTGTGCCGCTCGACTGAGAATGCAATGGAGTGACGAGTGAAAACGATCCTGATGCTTCACGGTATCAACCACAATATGTTTGGCAAACGCGACCCGGTGCAGTACGGAACCATCACGCTGGCCGAGATCGATGCCAGGCTGCAGGCTCTCGGCGTCGAGCTTGGCGTGCAAGTGGAATCGTTCCAGACGAATAGTGAAGGGGCAATGTGCGAGCGCATTCACCGCGCCTTCGAGGAGCGCTGTGACGCCGTGCTGATCAACGCCGGGGCGTGGACACACTACAGCTACGGGATACGCGATGCGCTGGCTATCCTCACGTGCCCCGTCGTGGAATTGCATATGTCCAACATTCACGCCCGGGAATCGTTCCGACATCACTCGGTATTTGCCGAGATCGTCGATGGGCAAATCTGCGGCTTTGGGGTTGAGAGCTATCTGCTCGCCTTGCGAGCCGCCGTCTCTCAGAACAATCGCGTGTGAAGCCGTCGGCGATGTGGCTGTGCGCCAATGCTGGAATCAGCACGAATTGGTGTTGGTACGGCCTTCTCTAACGCTCTTCTCTCCCAACTCAGATGCGCTATCACAGCGGCGGTTCGCTCGAACGGCCGCTTCACGGCTGTCGCAATGGCACACCCGATACGCTGAGTCCACTGTCCCGGCTGGGTCAGCCGCGACGATCAGGCGCTCAATTCTCCGCAAGCTACCGGGGCTTCTAACCCCGCATCAGGGGGATTCCCTGGCGTTCTTGACTTTGGTCGCGTACAAAATCATTATTCCACATGCGTCTATGTTACATAATATGATGCGTCATCGAATGACATAATTTTGGAGAATCGAAAAATTCATACCTGTTGCGCGTTGGACGAGCCCGGTCTTTTGACGGAATCATGAGAACAGCAAGGTAGTTGATACCTAATGACAGCAAGGGGGACGACATGCCCAGCCGACACGATTCCGATGTGAAAGCAGGCAGATAAAGTCTACCTGCCCTCACGCTTCGATCTCGCGACCAGGCGACCGCAATCTGTTGCTAAACCAGCGGCGTTACCGTGTTTTCGACATCTAGCAAGGCTTTACCGTACAACTCGGCTCCAATAGCCGGAAGGACAATCGCATGACGAGCCGCGGTATTCGAATCGCGCCACCAACGTTGCACCGGGCTTGCTTCTGCGAAGCTTCCTGCGCCGTGCGCAAAAATCAGCGTGTTCAACGCGTCGGTGATGTCCGAAACGACAACGCCCGCATCGGCCCGGACGCGAGCACGCGTGATGTAGTCGGGAAAGACATTCAGGCGGGCGGAATCGTCAATCTCATCCGCGGCCCGGAAAGCGCGCAAATGGGCACTATCAATCTTCAGCGCCGCTTCGGCCACTTGCATCTGGAATACCGTCGAATCGGTTTGCTTCGTGAAAGACGTGTAGGCAATCGCGCGCTGAGGCGCCTTTTCGATCACATACTTCAGTGCCGCACGGCCGAGGCCCAGCTGCGGGCCGATGAGCAGAAGAGACGATACGGGTCCGAATGCGGCGCGATACGCAGCTTCGTCTTTGAACGGCGTCGGATATTCGCCGCGGACCGCCGCCATTATGTTCAGGAGCCGATGATCCGGCACAAACACGTCGTTACCCACGATACAGTTACTACCGGATCCACGCATGCCCGTGGTGAACCAGGTGTCCTCAATCGTCAGTTCGCTCATTGGGACGAGCGCGAGATATTGAGCCTTCAGCGCACCATTCTCGTCGCGCTCAGCACAACCCAGAATTGCCCACTGAGAGTGCAGCGAACCCGATGAAAAGTACCACTTGCCCGACATAACCAATCCGCCATCGACGCGACGTACCTGCGTGGTGGGCGTGAAGACCCCCGACACCCGGGCATCAGGATTTGTTCCGTATATGTCGTCCTGTGCCTGCTTTGCAAACAGACTGACAAGCCACGCGCTACCGTTGATAAGGGATGTGACCCATGCGGTTCCCCCGCAAGCTTCGCCCAATGCTGCCGTGACTTCCAGATGCGAGCGCATTGTGCCCTCGTAACCACCATAGCGCTTTGGAACCATCAATTTGAAAAGACCCGCATCCGCGATTGCTTCAATGTTCTCTTCACTGGCCCGCCGGTTTCTGTCCGAGTCTGGTGCATTCTTGAACAACAACGGCTGCAAGCCTTCAGCGCGCCTGACAAGCTCTTTCAGGCCCGGTGACATTTCATTCCGGCGCGGGATATCAAAATTGTCGACAACGTTTCCCATCGTGCTTCCTCTTCTCTGGATTCAGGAGACTACCCATTGAGGCCGATATATTTTCCTGACCTCTGGCTAGTACGCGAACTTGATCACACAAAGAACATCGTTTCGAAATCCTATGCTCGGCCAACTTTCACATAACATTTTTATACGCGCGCTCATTGAAGTGATCGGATACAACCTCTTATTGGCTTTCACTATAAATTGATGACTTTTCACTCTCAACCAATTTGCGGCCTCGTTCGGGTTACTTCTACCTCGTTTTGTCATCCTGACAAACTGTCATCGGAAACCTGAAAAAAGGCGGACTTAAGGAGATTTGTTTCATGAATCACCGAACCAAGGTCGCGGAAACCAGACGCGCAGCCACACGCCATAAATTGCTGGACGCCGCAATGCGGCTGTTTTCGGACCAGACAGGTCCGACGCCTGTCATCGACGACGTTATCCGGGAAGCAAAAGTTTCGCGCGGCACTTTCTATAACTACTTTGATTCCGTCGACGAGGTGCTTGCCGCCATCAGCCACGAACTGAGCGACCAGATGACCACAAACATTCTTCCTGTCCATGACGCCCTGCTCGAACCGTGGCAGCGCCTGGCTGTGGGATTCCGCCTCTTTATGGTTCGGGCAATGCTAGATCGCAAGTGGGCCGCCTTCGTGACACGCGTAGATGCATGGCAACACAACACACTCGTGGCAAAGCACATTGGATCTGATCTAGAACAGGGCAAGGCACGCGGTCAGTTTTCATTCGACCGTATAGACGTCGCGACCGACTTCATCACGGGCGCATCGGCGTATTGCATTCAGACGATACGTCGTGGGGTTCCGGAGCCCAACCTCTACATGGACGCACAGGTGAGGATGGCGTTGACCTGCGTAGGCTGCGACAGAGAGATTTGCGAGCGAGGTGTCGCGTTATCGTTGTCGCACCTTCAATCGTGGGCGATCAACGAAGGGTTGAGTGCGCCTGCGTGGGCGCAGTATCTGAACACAGATGATGGACAACGGTTTCTGTCTCACACGCCAGTCTCGTATAAATGACGGGCGCTGCCGAGACTCGGCGATGAGACTAGAAAGGATTCGGGAGGTACACGTCCTTCATTCCAGCGCATACGATTGCACAAAAAGACACCCTCTGACGACCACTACCAACCCTCAAGCGAACCATTTGCCGAAACCAGGGGAAGGTGGGTAAGAATCTGTCGATACTTCCCACCGTAGAATACGAGCGGACGTTCATTCTCACCGAACCGGACGTACTCGACCTCTCCGATGTAGAGGAAGTGGTCTCCCGCCGGATGTACATCCACGGTACGCAAGACAAGCTGAGCCAGCGACCCATCCAGGAGGGGAGTTCCTCGCTCATTGGCAAATGGAACCTCCCGTCCATCTTCCGGCCTTCCTCCGAAGTGCATGCTCAGCGGTCTCTGGCTTTCCCCGAGGAAGTTAATCCCATATCGAACGCCGTGCTGCACCCATTGGTTGAAGCGCGAACTGGCTCTAACCGAAACCAGAACCAAAGGAGGATCAAGTGAGACAGACATGAACGCATTGGCGGTCATGCCAGTCGGCACTCCATCCGCCAGATACGTGACCACCGTTACGCCAGTAGCGAAAAGACCCATACATGCGCGAAGCGTCTTTACATCAAAGAGCTTTGGACCATCGGATATAACAGTATTTTCCATCACAAGATCATCCTTCTGGAGTTGACTGATCGAGACACGTATCATTTGCAGACGAGGAAAATATAAGTTGATGAGGTTATCCGGGCAAGATGAACCAACAGATGTACGGGTTTTCTATACTCATTTTTGTCAATATGACGAAATGTCAATTAAGCAAGCGCACTTCCCATAGAGACAGGATAAACAGTGGACCATCAAACCAGGTCATCTGAAAGAAAACGCTTCTTGACGCGCACCCGTTTACTAGACGCAGCAATGCGAGTTTCTGTGCGACGTGGTGGACCGAGGCCAGTGATCGATGACGTCATTCGCGAAGCGAAGGTATCTCGAACCACGTTCTACAACCACTTCACCTCACTGGACGAAGTGATGGCGGCGATTGGAGAAGAGTTGAGCAATCAGATGACCACGGATATTCTGCCCCTCTACAGCGTGCTTGAAGAGCCATGGCAACGCATCTCTGCAGGATTCCGGCTTTTTCTGTTACGTGCCCTTCTGGACCAGACGTGGGCGGCATACGTAACGCGAGTCGACGCGTGGCCTCACGACACATTGGTCGCTCGATACATGGCGCTCGATCTGCGGAATGGAAAAGCGCTAGGTCAGTTTCGCTATGAGCGAATCGACGCGGTCAGCGACTTTTTAAGTGGCGCAACGGCGCATTGTATTCAGGCAGTCATGGAAGGGGTGGACGACCCCAATCCATATATGGACGCCAGCGTTCGCATGGCTTTCGCCGGCCTGGGTTGTTCGGTCGGGCTCAGCGAGAAAGCCGTCGCTTTCTCGCTCGACTATCTTCAGGCTTGGGCGGCAGGCACGACCGGCACACACAAACCGAAGTGGATAGAGAAGATCAATACAGAGGATGGGCAACGCTTTCTGTCATATCAGTTGTCAGCCAAAAGTTGACTGCGCCCCGCTGCCCCCGCCCTAAGTATTTGATCTATTCACGCGGTAGATCCCAGCATTACCGACCGTTCGCTGTTCCGGACGTTCCGTCGACAGCACCACCGTATCCCGAGCCGACTCCCTGAGCTGCAGCATTTTGTGCAGCAACTTTCGCCTGCGCGGCCTGGATGTTTTCTGGGTAATGAACCCAGTCATGCGGATCGTAGCCAGCCTTCTCCAACTGCGCCAATTCGGTGCGCACCTGCGCTCGACTTGCCGGCTGACTGGACTGCGCGAATGACACGACGGGCGCAACAACAAGGGTAGCCAGGACCATCTTGGTGAAAAACTTCATCAGCACTTACCTCAACGATTTATTAGTGGCGAGCTATAGGGAACCTTCTTCGCCACGACCCAAGGCAGTCTATAGGGTAAATATCATTAGGGTAAGTACTGGTTCCGCGAACTCTCTGTTGCACTGGCGTCGCCAATCTCGGCAGCCAATCGCTTTTAGAAGATCAATGCGGTCGATTCAACGAAGTTTGTCCGATGGCTAGATGTTGATTAGTCGTTCTTCCGCCATGGTATTAAACGGCTTGCATGCAACAATGCATGCGCCACAAGTATGAAACTGCAGAATGCACTGCGACAGACCCTGCGCCCGCCTGGATCGATCGCCCGGGAACGCCGCCACATGACAGCTCATGACAGCGTCCCCGAATCGTGACCTCGCGAACGCTGAGCCGGTTGACAGCCGGTCGCGCGTCAAGGTCATCAATTGCACTCAGAAGAAGTGCATGATGCCAAAATAGCCGCCTTGTTGATTGTGGCCAGGTAACGGTTGCGAGTCCGCCGTTTCAACCGGGAACGCCGACGGTTTTCCATTGAACATGGCTCCGACGGTCAGGTAGACGAATGTTCGTTTGGACAGGTTATAGGTGGTGCCGAAGGCAGCAAGATTGCCCGTGCCGCCGCCATGATTTACGTTGCCGTGATACCAGCCAGCCTGCAGTGCGAGAGCGGACGTAGCCTGCCAGGAGGCGCCTAGCCACTCTTGTTGAGCGCGCGTCGCCCCGTAAGGATTAAAGCTATCGGGGACGGTATCCTTACCCGACGAAACGAGTTGCTGATAGCCGGTGTAGAGCTTCACGGGACCCAACTGGTAAGTGACGCCCGCCATGTATTCGCGCGAAGCGGTATAAAGGCCGGAGAACTTTCCGTTGGCGTCACGAAGCTCTTCATACACGCCGTATGCCGCAAAACTCGCGAGGGTATATTGCGCGCTCACACTGAACTGACGGTTACCCTGAAAGTTGCCAGCCTCGTTGCCGAAGCCGTTTTGGACTCTGAACGAGAAGCCAGCCCAATTGGGTGAGTTGTAGGTGATGACGTTCGATCGGGGACCCCACGCGCGCCCGAAGGCAAAGTTGGCGATACCCGTGCCCACCTGTTCGCCCAATGGATCGATATACCAGCCGGTCTCGTCGGTAAGGCTCATGGCCCGTCCGAGCCAGATACTTCCAAAGTTGTCGTAGGACAAGCCGACATACGCGTCGCGCGTAAAAAGCGAATTGGGGAAAATCTCGCCCGTGCCAGAAGTAAAGAGGCTTTCGAGTTTGAAGACGGCATGCAGACCTCCTCCGAGGTCTTCGTCGCCTTTCAGGCCGAACCAGCTGTATCCATATTGATTGCTGCCGAACCTATAATTGTTTTTCGACTGACCATTCGGCGTCGCCACGTTCGTGACAAAATCGAAACCCGCTGCGACGCGTCCATACAGCGTGACGGAGCTCTGCGCATACGTGTTGCAGACACCGCATGCCATCAGCGCTACGCAGGAAATTATCTTTCTCATTTCGTTATCCTTACTATAAAAAAGAGTCTCCAAAAATTGCTTGACGACCTCTGCCGGATCGCTGCAATCGGCTTGCAAAGTCACGTCGGCCGCTCTGATACAACGTTGAACCGGTCAAACGCGTCGTTCTGGGAATCAGCTTCCGCTGGTCTACCGCCAGTCGGAAAGAGGTCGCGTCATCCGAGTGCTCGGGATACAGTTCAACGATGTCTCCAGCCGGCTCTCCGCTCTCAGGTGCCCAGCCCGAAACGAACGCCTTTCGAACCAATACGCCAGGTGCCCGGAAGAGAATGGCGCAGACACCCGTTACTACTTTCCACTATGCGTTTTTTCGAAACGTCCTTACTGCCGACGGCAGATGGCGAACGGTGGTTGCAAGCAGAATCGCGCTGGCCTGAACGAGGAGCTGCGCAGCGGGGCCTGCGCCAAGCGCCAGCACGAGCTGACCGAGTTGCGCCATGAACAGTGCAGCCACGGCACTCGCGACGACACTGCCTCTACCGCCCGTGAACGGCGTGCCACCCACCACCACGGCCGCGACGGCCGGCAGGAGATAGTCGTTACCCGAAGTCTGCGACGCGCTCCCGATGAATCCAGCGAGCAGCACGCCCGCCGCGGAAAAGCAAACGGCGGAGGCGAGGTACGCCCCAATCCTGTACTTCAGCACGTTGACGCCTGCGGCTTCGGCCGCGCGCGGGTTCACTCCCACGGCGATGAACCTGCGCCCTACCGTGGTCTTGCGGGTGATGATCCACGCGGTCGTCACGAACGCGAACGCGAACCAGACGTTGGCCGGAAGCCCAAGGAGCTGCGCGTGGGAGATGGTCTGGATGGTAGTCGGGACGTCAACGGGGACGTTACCGGTCAACGAGCGTGCGCAGCCAATCAGCAGCGCGTTGACGGCAAGCGTCGCCACCAGCGGCGTGATCGCGACCCGCGAGATGAGCGCACCGTTGACGATTCCGACAATCCCGCCGACGCAGACGGTAAACATGACGGCAAGGACGACGGAATTGAACGCGAATCCCGTTCTGGCCATGACAATGCCGGCGAGCGAAACCATACCAATTGCCGACATGTCCAGTCCGCGCTGCTGGATGACCAGCGTTTGACCCGTCGCGACGATCGCAAGAATGCCGGCAAACGGAAGCATGGCCAGGATCGAGCCTCGCGTCATCGTACCGGGCGCGACGATGGAGCTGCACGCGAAGAGCAGGATCAGTCCGACCCAGATCCATGAGAATTCATCAAGCGCTGGCAGCCGTGCCGGCTTTGCTTTTGATTTCGACTTTGAGGGCTCAAGGAATTCCGACATAACTTCCGCCTGATTGTGCATTGCGTTTTTCATTTCGCCACCACCATCTCTCTGCTCTTGGAATAGAGCGCGACTGACGTGAGGATCATCCCGCCCAGGAGGTACGACTGCCACGAGTCCCCGATATCAAGGAACGAGGTCACGACATTCACCTGAATGATCAGGAGCGCACCCAGCAGCGACCCGACAAAGGAGCCGCGTCCGCCAAACAGGCTGGCACCGCCGATCACCACCGCTGCGACGCTTCCGAGCGTGTAGTTGATGCCGGCGTTGGGGTCGCCGGAGCCGACCTGCGCCATCATGGGCACGGCAGCGACGCCCGCAAGGAACGAACACCCCATGTATGCGGCAAGCGCTGTCAGTTGCGGGCGGGCGCCCGACATCCGCGCCGCTTCGGCGCGGGAGCCCACGCCGCGCAGCGTGAGACCGGCCCTCGACTTGAACAACGCGATTTCGAGCACCACGGCAATCACGATTGCCACAATCACGACAATGGGCATGAAGCCGATCTGCGCACCGATCGACTCGACGACGGAATCCGCGATCAAGCCACCGGGAACAGGGCGCAGGAGCAGTGACACCGCCTGAAGCGCCATGTACGTCGCGAGCGTGGCCACCATCGGATGCAACCGGAACGGGACGACCAGCATCCAGTTCACAAATCCGACGGCGAGGGCGACGAGCAACACGATCGCCCATCCGGAGAGCTGATGGCTCAGCGAGGCCCCATCATTCAGGAAGAACGACTGTATGACGACGATCAGCCCCATGAGCGGCCCGACCGAAAGATCGATCCCGCCGACCAGCATGAGCATCTGCTGCCCGTATGCGACGATGGCCAGTGTCGCCACGAGCGCCAGCATGCCGCTGAGGTTTCGCGCAGAAAGGTAGGTCGGATTGACGTGCGCCGCATACATGCCGAGCGCACAGACGGCAACGGCAAGCATCACGAGCGGCGCCCAGTCCCCTGCAGCCCACTTCCAGAGCCCGGAGGTTCCGGAAGCACCCTTCTCGCGCTCAGTCGTTGCCGTCAGAACGGCAGACGTGATGTTGTTCTCGCTGACGGCGTCCTCGCTCAAATCCTTGACGACATGGCCGCGCGAGAAGATGAGCACACGGTCACAGAGTCCCGCCACCTCGTGCGCATCCGACGAAACAACGATCACGGCGGTGCCTGCTGCTGCCGCCTCGCGAAGCACCTTGTAGATTTCCATCCGCGCGCCGATGTCCACGCCTTGCGTCGGCTCGTCGACCAGCAGCACCTTGGGCTGACTGGCAAGCACACTCGCCAGCACGAGCTTCTGCTGGTTACCGCCCGACAGGCTGCGAATAGGCGTGTCGACGGATGGCGTCTTGACAGCGAATCGCGTCACGGCGTCCCTGGCGCGCTTTGCCTCGCTGCGCTGGCTCACCCATCCCTTGATGGAATCGAGTGAGAGACTGCGGATCGAAAAATTCTCACGCACCGACAATTCGCCGAAAATACCCTCGCGATGACGGTCGCCCGGCAGATAACGGATGCCCGAATCGGCGGCAGCCTGCGAGTTGCGAAGCTTCGCGGGCGTGCCGCCCACCGTGACGCTGCCGCGGCTTCGCGTCTGCCCCGCGAGGGCCCGCATGAACTCCCGCTGGCCGTTGCCGTCGATCCCCGCGAGGCCGACAATCTCGCCCTGCCTGACCTGAACCGATATGTCGGTAAAGCCGGCACCACGCAGCTTCGTCACGTCGAGAATGACGCCTGCGCCGCCCTTGTTGCCCTTGGCCGGGAAGTCGCGATCGAGCGCACCGCCAACGATAAGTTCGACGATTTCCTGTTCGCTGAGGCCCGCAGCCTCATACGTGCCCTGGCCCTGACCGTCGCGAAGAACCGTCAGGCGATGCGCAATTCTCTGGACTTCGCGGATCCGGTGCGAGATATAGACGACCGAACAACCCGAAGCCGTTATCTTGCGGATGCGCTCGAACAGACGCTCGACGTCTTCCGTCAACAGATGTTCGGTCGGTTCGTCGAGGACCAGAACCTTGGGCTTTGCAGCCAGCGCTTTGACGATTTCAACGATGAAGCGCTGCTCGGGGCCCAGGCTCACCACGCGCTCATTCGCATCGATTGCAACGTCGCTGCTCCATTGCTTCAGGAGTTCCCGCGCCCATTGCGCAACCTCCATCAGGGACGGACGTTGCTCTGCTGGCACGCCGAGATAAAGGTTTTCCGCTACCGTGAGATCGGGCATGAGCGCCGGTTCCTGCCGCACGATAGCCAACCCCAACCGGCGCGCCTGCTCCGTGTCGCCTCGCGTTTGCGTGCCGTCGATCACGACGCGCCCTTTCTCCGGAACGAGGGCACCGGAGGCGACGGCCATGAGCGTGGACTTGCCTGCCCCGTTCTCGCCGACGAGACCGTGTACCTCGCCCTCGACCACCGAGAATGTCACGTTGTCGAGCGCCCGCACTCCGGGGAATATCTTGGTGACACCATCGACCTGCAGCAGTGTTTTCTGGTCATTCATGATTCGTCTCGAACAATTACTGTGCAAATACTTCCTTGAGCTTGCTGGCAGGAAGCGCGGAAGAGAGATCGTTGCGTGCCGGTCAGCCAGTCCATCAGCGAGTCGAACATATTGATCCTTGATTCCCTTGTTAAATGTTGCTGACCTCATCCACCATTTACACTGTTATGTTGTACGAATTGTGTGGACCAGATTTACTTCTTGCTTGCAGGGGCTACGGGTGGAGGTGAAGGCAATGCAATCCAGCAGTCGAATCGAGGGCTATGCCGGCAGGTAACGCACCGCCCTGCATTCCTCTGTTTATTTATGAACCAGTACCGACACACAAGAGGATCCACGGCAGTTGGTCAACAAGGTGGCATCGACTTGCGGAGCACCATCTGCGCTCCCCGACATATCATTTCAAGTACGATGATGCTATACGCGATCGATTTACATAGAATGATGTGTTTCGGAATGAACAAAGTCAAGCGTCCTGGGGAATCTCCCTACCCATCCCGCATGGCACTCGGATTTCACATGGGTGTCGCCTCAAAGCGGCCGCGACTGCGCACGGCGACGCCACAACTGACTGCGTGACGCGTCGTCGCTGCAATCCGTGATTGGCTGGTTATTCTTGAGCGTGATCCAATGCAAAGAAGGACGAGCCCGCCAGCCGCGGTGACTCGCAGGTCGACGAGCAGATCGGGGACGATCCGCAAGTCGTAACTGGACACGCTAGCGGGATCGGTGCGCGTCGAACGCCAGGGAGGCTACGACCGAAACGGCGACAGTGTTCGTTCTGTCGCCGAGGTCGTGTCTATAACTTATGTGAAGCGCGACGGTTCGCGCTGACGGCGGACAGCTCCACGAGCTGGACGCCGATCAGTCGATCCGCACTCGCATGCGTGTCTGATCGGACCTCTCGATGGCATCAATCACCTTGTGAAGGGCTACCGCGTCATCGAAATCAGGGGCGGTGCTGGTGCCGTGAATCAGGTCTTCGGCCATCTGCCGATAGATGGCAGCCACATTTCGCGCAAAGCCCGTATCCACGAAATCGAAGTCGCGCGACTTCGCCACCTCAACGTCGCGATACCCCTGTTCACCCCTTTGGCCCGCTTCCACGCGCAATGGCGTGATATTGATGACGGGAACCTGGTCATTCGTCGCGGTCATGCGCAAATCGCCAAGCGTTCCGTTGATCTCCCACAGCAGCCGCGTGCCGCGCGGCAGGCCGCCGCGGAGCTCCAGCGACAGTGGCGCGCCCGACTTCAAAACGGCATTGAGCATCACATGGTCGTGTGTTTGCATCGGGATCGAGTCGCCCGTCCCGACGATACGCACGGTCTTGCGTCGCTGCGACACCACGCCCTCCACCTCGTCGACGGGGCCGAGCACGCTTTGCACGGCAGCAAGTGCGTGCCCACCAATGATCGAGAGCATGGTTGCGCCGTTGCGCGCATCCATAGCGTAGGAGTCGCCGCGTGTGACTTCGTCACCCCAGGTGGGACCGCTGCCAAGATAGGTCGACGACAACACGTCTCCCACGTACCCGTTAGCCACCATCTCGCGCACGAGTTCGACCTCGGGTGACGCGGTCGCCTGGGTGCCCACTACGGCCCGGACCTTGCGCTGCCGGGCGAGTTCGGCAAGCTCGATCGCTTCTGCAAGGCCGTTTCCGAGCGGCCATTCACAGTAGACATGCTTGCCCGCCTCCAAAGCCGCAGTGACGACTTCACGATGGTGAGGCACTTTGACAGTTACGGCCACGATGTCGATATCCGGCGATGCCACTAGCGCCGCCACGTTCTCGAACGCGCGCGGAATGCCAAAGGCAGCAGCGGCCGCCTTTGCGCTCGCGAGACTCGTATTGGCCACGCCGGCGGTCTCAAACACGTCGGACAGCGCACGCAGCGCAGGAATATGAGCTGTCGTACCCCAGCCGCGCTCCGTGCTCACACCCACGACACCCACTCGAAAACGATTATTCATTGCATCCTCGAAACCATTGAGTCATGTCTATCCAGGCCGCCACCTGTTGCCAAGGTACGGTCCGAAACGAATCCCGCTCGTGACACGCCATCCGACCTGACTTGCACACCGGCGTGGAGCCCGGCAACGCGTTGGCCTCAGCGCATCGTCCGGGCGTCCGGGCTGTTACGCCTCGGGTACATCACGCGTAACGTCGCGCCGGTCATTTGCCCACACCCGGATGCGGCCGGTATTGGCCCGTTTCCATCAGCTCCGAAGCGGCAAGAGCCTTTGGTGTCCAGCGCAGGGTCGCGCGTGTTTCCAGCAACCAGGCCTGATAGCCCTCGGGAACATCCTCCGACGGGCCGTGGTGGATGACCCCCTTCGGCACACAGGTCAACGTCCCCGGTTCCGTACACCCGCCCCAGGCGCCCGGGCCTCGCACGTAACAGATCACCTCGTCGAAATCGGCGTTGATGTGAACGGGTGGCCGCCCACCCGGACGCGCGCTGAGGTTGAACATCAGCAGGTCGCCCGTGCCCGATGACAGAAACTGGCTGGGCGGCCCGCCCTCGGGCAGGTAGGCGTGAACCTGGATACTGGCCAGATTCAGCTTCCACACCGGGACGGACTCAGACAGGCACACGCCGAGCGCGAGCGGATCTTGCGGCATCGTGAAGACCGTGTTCTCGGGGTCGAGGGTTTTCAGCACCAGCCGCGTCGGGCCGCCGGCGGGCATGGCGGCGTCGACTTCGGCAAATTTCAGATCCCGCGCGACGTTGAGCATGCCGCTTGGCGCAGGCGGCGCGAGCTTCAGGGCCGAAGGGCTCTCAACGATGACGCTTCGCATCGCCTCGCCCGTCGGGGCATACCGGTACGCGACGGAGCGGGGAATGCAGACAAAGTCTCCTTCCGTCGCGGTGAGACAGCCCACGTCCGTTTCGAACCTGACCGTGCCGGACTGGATGAAGTGGATCTCGTCCGCTTCGACATTGCGCACCACATACGGCATGGGCTTGCGCCGTCCCGACACATGCAGCTTGACGCCGAGCCGGGACGTCGCCACGGTGGTCGGGAGGGCCTCGGGGTCGTCGTGATCGTCGGGCGTCAGGCGCTCGAGGACGGCTCGCCGCGGTGCGTGCGGCCCTTGCACGGAAAGATAATCAGGCGCGTAGGTCGTCCGGGTCACCACCGACAGCGCGCCCTGGAACCCGTCACGGCTCCAGAGTTGCACCAGGGGAGGCGCTGCATCATGCGGCTTGTCACTCATTTGTCCACCTCCTTCGCTCTCAAACACGGCCTCCGTCGCCTCGCCTCGTTGTCAGGGCACCCGACTGGCCTGCGACACAAACTTCGTGACGAGGTAGGCATCGAACGTCTCGCTGCCTCCTTCGCTACCCATACCGCTATCCTTCACGCCGCCCAGCGGCGTCTCGGGCAGTGCCAGACCGAAATGGTTGATGCCGACCATCCCGGCCTCGATACGGCCAGCAACGTATTCGGCAGTCGCAATCGAACTGGTGAACACGTACGAAGCCAGGCCATATGGCAGCGCGTTGGCACGTGACAAAGCCTCCTCAGTGCTGCTGAATTTCGTTACCGGCACGACAGGGCCGAACGGTTCCTCGACCATCAGGCGTGCGCTGTCAGGCACGCCGGTGAGGATGGTCGGCGGGAAGAAGTAGCCTGTTTCACCCAGACGGCTTCCACCGCAAACCAGCGATGCGCCACGCTCCTGCGCGTCCGTCACCAGCGCCTGCATCGCTTCCACGCGTCGTTCGTGGGCGAGCGGCCCCATCTGGGTCTGGGGATCGAGGCCGTCCCCTACCCGTAGCGGCGCGTATTCGGCAGCAAAAGCATCCACGAACCGCTCATAGGCTTTTTCGTGTACGAAGAACCGGCTCGGCGCCATGCAAACCTGACCGGCATTGCGTATCTTGGTACGCGCCAGAAAACGCGCTGCCTGTTCAACTTCGGAATCTTCGAACACCAGCACCGGCGAGTGTCCGCCAAGTTCCATCGTCATGCGCTTCATCTGCGCGCTGGCCAGCGACGCCAGTTGTTTGCCGACCGAGATCGAGCCCGTGAACGAAATCTTTCGCACCGCCGGCGCGTTGATGAGATGCCTGGAAACCTCGGACGGCACGCCCCAGACGACGTTGAGGCATCCTGCAGGCAAACCCGCATCGTGGAATATGCGCGCCAGCGCCACCACTGCGCTCGGCGACTCCTCCGGACCCTTGAGTACCACTGTGCAGCCCGCGCCCAGGGCAGCAACCACCTTGCGCAGCGCCAGGTTGAAAGGAAAGTTCCAGGGTGTGAACGCAGCGCAAACACCTATGGGTTCACGGGAGACCGTCTGCTGCACACCCGGCGTGCGCGCCGGGATCACGCGTCCATAAATGCGCCGGCACTCCTCCGCATGCCATTCAGCATGCTCAGCACAGCTTTGTACTTCGTGAATGGCTTCGGCCAACGGCTTGCCCTGGTCGAGCGTAATGTTGCGGGCGATCTGCGGAGCGCGCTCCCGGATCAACGCGGCGACCCGGCGCAGCACCGCTGAACGTTCGATTGCCGGCGTGTACCGCCAAACCTGGAATGCATCGGCCGCTGCGCTCACTGCGTCATCCAGATCCTGGGGCGTAGCGTGCGGCAATCGGGCGAACGCCTTGCCAGTCGCGGGGTTGGTCACATCCTGTTCGGGCCGCCCATCGGCCCTCAGAAAACGGCCACCGATGTAGAGGGCGAGTGCTTCGTATTGTGCGGTTGAGGTGTCCATGGCTGCCTGAGTCAGAGGAATACACTACCGCCGTCGACGGCGAGGGTTTGGCCGGTGACAAAGCCCGCGCCATCACTGACCAGATACGCCAGCGCCGCCACGAGGTCGGCTGGCACCTGATCGCGCTGGATGCAGCGGCCGGTAGTACGGGCGTTTTCACCAATGCGGTCTTGCAGATCAGTCTGCAGCACACCGTCGCTTAGCGTGAAGCCCGGGGCGATCGCATTGACCGTAATGCCGTCCTTAGCCAGTTCCCGCGCAAGCGAGCGCGTGAATGCAATCACGGCTCCCTTGCTTGCTACGTAGTGCGCCATATTCGGCGGCGCCTTCATTGGCACGGTAGAAGCAATGTTGACGACGCGCCCCCGGCCGCTTTGGCGCAGTTGCGGCAACACCGCTTTGGCACAGTTGAATGGGCCCAGCGTGTTCACTTCCATCACCCGCATCCATTCCTGATTGGTGATCTGATCAAACGGTTTGAGCGTCAGTGTGGTAAATAGCGCGGCGTTATTGACCAGGCCATCGATTCCACCGAACGCCGAAACTGCTGCGGCCGCCATAGCAGCGACATCCGCCTCGCTGACGACGTCCGTGCGCACGCCAATGGCTTGATGTCCGGACTCACGAAGCCGTGCCGCGGCCTCTTCGGCGCCACGCAGGTCGGCGATGACGACACGGTGCCCCAGCTGTGCAAGGTGTTCGCTGAAGGCATAGCCAATACCGCTGGCACCGCCGGTGACAATCAGGCTCTTGGGTAATTCAGGTTTCATGGTTTCCTTCGCAAATCAGCAGACTTCTGATAACAATGAGTGAGCCCGGTTTCACGCAGGAACCGCGGGCGCGTTTGCAGGTATTTCGCTACATAGCCGATCACATGTCAAAGATCCCGGCTACAATTTCCGCATACCGGACGTTTGTACGGAATCCGAATTTCGCGAGGGTTTATGACGTCTCAGGCGAGCGGGAAAGAACCACGGGAAAACGAGCCGGAATACGTGATGGGACTCGAAAAAGGGCTGTCCATCATCGAAGCATTCGGTATGAACAAGGGGCCGTTGACACTGACACAGGCGGCAGAGATAACCGGCCATACCAAGGGCTCGGTACGACGCAGTTTGCTGACGCTATGCAAGCTTGGCTATGCCGCGCAGGATGGCCACAGTTTTGTCCTGGCACCGCGCGCGCTGAGACTGGGCTACGCGTATGTCGTCTCAGATCCGCTGGCCAAGGTCGCGCAACCTATCCTTGAGATCACCAGCGAACGCACGCAAGAGGCTGCCTCGATTGCTGTGCTGGATTCGCAGGACGCGGTCTTTGTCGCGCGCTCATCGCATCGACGCAGCCTGTCCAGCGGTTTGGGTGTTGGCTCGCGCCTGCCTGCTTACTGCAGTGCGACAGGGCGCGTTCTGCTGTCGAGCCGGCCAGCCGCTGAGGTGAAATTTATGCTGAACCGAATGGCACGTCCCGCTCTGACGCCTCACACCCGTACTACGACCGGCAGCATCATGAAAGAGATCGAATTCGTGAGCAAACACGGGTACGCGATCATTGATGAAGAACTGGAGATCGGTATTCGCTCGATCGCCGTTCCGATCTGCAACGCACGAGGCGAAATGGTTGCAGCGATGAGCCTTTCCGTGTCGACAAGCCGCATGACGCGCGAAGGCGTAGTGGAACACCTGCTGCCAGAGCTTGAATTCGCACGCCGCCACTTTGCCGCTCTGTTGTAGCGCTCCGCCTCTCTTGCCAGGCCGAAGTTTTCAGTAACCGGCGGCGCACGCGGGCGCGTCTGGACTACCTGTCACTTGCCACCGTTGCGCCGCGGCACTACCCCGTCCGGCCAACTGACTGGCGTGATGCCACGGCGCTGGTTGCGACTGGCACCTGTGCGCCCAAGTGGCGGGCACCATACGTCAGAAAACATCGTTAGTCGGGCGCACACCTCGCGACCGGATGCGCGGATATCAGTCGGCCTATAGCGAGCGTTGCACGCGCCCGGCCGTTTCACGCAGCGTCGGCAAAAAACTTTCTCGCAACGTTTCGATGCTCACGCGCCCTGAAAATACGCTCACGCTCAGCGCCGCCACGATCTCCCCGGCGCTGTTTCTCACCGGCACCGCCATCGCCGACATGCCGATTTCCAACTCCTCGTCGCTGATCGCGTACCCGTCCTCTGCCGCGCGCCGGATAGCCTTCAGCACGCCGTCGAGATTTGCCACGGTGCGATCGGTGAGCCGCTTCATGGGGACGCTTTCGAGGTGCGCGCGCACCTGCTGTTCAGGCAGGCCGCCTAGCAGCACGCGTCCCGTGGCCGAGCAATAGGCGGGCAGGCGGCCACCGAGCTTCACTCCCGTCGACACGATACGGACCGCCTCGGCGCGTGCGATGAACACCGCATAACCCTCGTCCAGCACGGCCAGCGAAACGGACTCCTGTAGCGTGTCGCGCGCACTCGCCAGCAGCGGCTGCGCAATCTGAGGCAGCGACGACGTGCTGAGGTAGGCACCGCCCAGTCGCAGCATGCGCGGCAGCGGCGTGAAGAACTTACCGTCGTGCGCGAGATAGCCAAGCTCGACGAGCGTCAGCAGGCAGCGCCGCGCCGCGGGGCGACTCAGGTCAGCCAGATGCGCCGCATCCGAGACGGTCATGCGCGTGGTGTTCGCACCGAACGCCTCGATGATCGCCAGGCCCTTGGCGAGCCCCGCCATGCCTTCCTTTGCGCGGACATGGCTTGCCCCGGCCTCGTCCTCGACGGGCGACGAGGTGCCGTCCTCCGTATTGACAGGACTTTTGGTGGGTGTCATATTGGTTCTCATATCGAACAATGTACGATATTCGAACACACCCCGGCAGGCTTGTCAACGACAGTCCCGCCTCGGTCCCAGGCAATCGGCATCTGGCAAATGCCTGCTACGGAGTCAGCACCTTGAACATCATCCCCATCCAGCCGGCGCGCCGCGCCAGCATCGAGTGGCCCGCCGAGGGCGTGACGCGCGTGCCCTATGCGCTGTTTCAGAGCGACGAAGTCTATGCGGACGAGCAGCAAGCGATCTTTCGTGGTCCGAACTGGAGTTACCTGTGCCTCGAAGCCGAGGTGCCGAATCCGGGCGACTTCCGCAGCACGTTCGTCGGCGATGCGCCCGTGGTGGTCACGCGTGACGCGGACGGCGAGCTCTATGCATTCGAAAACCGCTGCGCGCATCGTGGCGCGATGGTTTGCCTGGAAGACGAAGGCAACGCGAAGGACTTCAGCTGCGTCTATCACGCCTGGACCTACAACCTGCAGGGTGATCTGCTCGGCGTCGCGTTCCAGGATGGCATCAACGGCCAGGGCGGCATGAAAGAAGGCTTCTGCCTTGGGGATCACGGTTTGCGCAAGCTGCGCGTGGCGACGCTGCACGGTCTCGTGTTCGGCAGCTTCTCCGACGACGTGCCCCCGCTCGACGAATACCTCGGCGAGGAGATCGTCGAACGCGTCGCGCGCGTGCTCGAAAACCGCACGCCCGTCGTGCTCGGCCGCTTCACGCAGATGCTGCCGAACAACTGGAAGCTTTATTTCGAGAACGTCAAGGATTCCTATCACGCCAGCATCCTGCATCTGTTCTTCACGACCTTCCAGTTGAACAAGCTGTCGCAGCGCGGCGGCATCATCGTCGACTCAAACGGCGGCCATCACGTCAGCTATTCAGCCGTCGATCACGCGGCTGAAGCGGCGACGCAGGCGGCCACGAACGACTACGCGGGCCAGAACATCCGCTCGGAGAGCGGCCACCAGCTCGAAGATACTTCAGTGCTCGCGGGCACCGACGAGTTCGGCGACGGCATCACGCTGCAGATTCTTTCGGTGTTTCCGGGCTTCGTGCTGCAGCAGATCCAGAACGCCATCGCGGTGCGCCAGATCCTGCCGCGCGGCGCGCGCCAGACCGAACTGAACTGGATCTATCTCGGCTTCGAAGAGGATACGCCCGAGTTGCGGGAAATGCGTCTGCGCCAGGCGAATCTCGTGGGCCCGGCCGGCTATGTCTCGATGGAAGACGGCTGCGTGGGCGGCTTCGTGCAGCGCGGCATCGACGGCGCAAGCGACGCACGCTCGGTGATCGAGATGGGTGGCGACGGCACGACCAGCAGCGCGAGCCGCGTGACGGAAGCCTCGATTCGCGGCTTCTGGAAGGCCTACCGTAACGCAATGGGATATTGACGATGACGCAGGATATCCATCAACTGATCGCCCGCGCGCAGGCCGAATACGTGCGCTGCATCGACGACGGCGACCTCGGGCAGTGGCCCGGCTTCTTCACCACGTCGTGCGTGTACCGGGTCACGACCGCCGACAACCATCGCCGCGGCCTCGTAGGCAGCATGATCTACGCGGCCTCACACGGGATGCTGGTCGACCGGGTGGCGTCGCTGCGCGACGCCAATATCTATGAACGGCACGCCTACCGCCATGTGCTCGGTCAGCCGTACGTGATCAGCGACGACGGCGCCGAGACGCGCAGCGAAACCTCGTTCATGGTCGCGCGCATCATGCGCGACGGGACCACCGACCTGTTCGCGACGGGCCGCTATTGCGACGTGTATGTGCGCGACGAAGCGGGCGTGCGGTTGCGCGAGCGCGTCGTCGTGTGCGACAGCTCCCGTATCGACACGCTGCTCGCGTTGCCGCTATGACGCCCGCGAACTTGCGCGGACCGGCGCGCGCGATGGAAATGGGCGTGATCTTTTCGAGGGCCGGTCACGGCTCCGGTTTCAGCACCACGGACGAATTGCGCTCGAACCCGGCGCCGCTGCCCGGCATGCGCGGCCTCGTCACGACGGGCACGATGCCGGCGCCTGCCGGCTGATCCACCCGAACTTCGCCCGACACCAGCTGACAATGCATCGAGGTCACATCATGGATTTTCGTATTTCCGTCGCTGACAGCGACATCACCTTCCCGTGCGCGACTGGCGAAACCGTGCTCGACGCGGCCGAACGCGCCGGCTATGCGGTGCCGTACTCGTGCCGCAAGGGCGTCTGCGCGTCCTGCGAAGGACGCCTTGTGGCAGGCGGGGGGCGTTCGCAGGTGCAGGGCGCTGTGGTGGGCCCGGCCGAGCGCACGCTGCTGTGCTGCCTGCGCCCCGACACGGACCTGACGATCGCGCCGCGCCGCATCGAGAAGCGCGACCCCGTCGCGCGCAAAACACTCGATGCCTCCGTGTACCGCATCACCCAGCCGGCCGCCGACGTCAGCATCCTGCAGTTGCGGCTGCCCGCAGGCGTGCGTGCGAAGTTCGGTGCCGGCCAGTATCTGCAGGTCGAGCTGGAGGACGGCACGCGGCGCAACTACTCGATGGCGAATGCGCCGCACGAAAGCGATAGCGTGCAGCTGCACGTGCGCCATGTACCCGGCGGCCGGTTCTCCGAAGGCGTGCTGGGCCGCATCGCGAAAGGCGATAGGTTGCGCATCGAGTTGCCGTTCGGGGAGTTCACGCTGCGCGAAGGGTCGGACAAACCCGCCGTGCTGCTCGCGACAGGCACGGGGTTCGCGCCGGTGAAGTCGATCGTCGAAGACGCGATCAAGCGCAGGCTCGAACGGCCGCTGCATCTGTACTGGGGCGCGCGCCGCGCCGAAGACATCTATCTCGCGGCGCTCGCGCAGAAATGGCACGACAGTGGCCGCGTAAAGTTCGTGCCGGTGCTGTCCGAAGCCGACGAGGCGTGGACGGGACGGCGTGGCTTCGTGCATGAAGCGGTGCTCGAAGACTTCGGCTCGCTCGCGGGATACGAAGTGTACGCATGCGGCAATCCGTCGATGACGAGCGCCGCGCACGACACCTTCGTGAAGGCCGGCTTACCCGAAGACGACTTCTTCAGCGACGCGTTCGTCCATACCGGCTGACGCACCTGATGCGTGTCCACCAGCACCCGACGTTTTCGAAGCCATCAATCCAAGGTCGTATCGTCCTGGGACATCCGGATCAGATTTTTCTCAATCTGGTGTGCGACCTTCCAGAACACCTGCATGTCCCGCGGAGAGATTCCGTCGAGCGAGGCCGAGAACATCTCCGAGAGCTGCGGCAACATGTCGTCGACCAGGCGCCTTCCCTCGTCCTTAAGACTGACGTAATACTTCCTTCTGTCTTTAGGATCTCGAATTCTCTGCACCAGCCCGCGTTTTTCCAGGTTGTCGAGTGCCGGCACCGCGGTCGTCGAGGCAATCCCCACTCGCTTACTTAATTCGAGCTGATTCAACTCGCCGCGCTCGGCGAGTACGCGCAGGTAGTACCAATACGCAATGGCAAGATTTTCTCTATCGAGAATCTTCTGGCCCTGTGCATCATAGAGTCGGCGTACCGTTTTGGCCATCCACGGCACCGTTCGGCCACGCTCATCAAAAAGTTCGGGCGACAGCTTCGCGGCTGCCTCGCCTGGCGGCAAGCGGTCCGAAGTTGCCTTGGCGACACCGGGATTCGACTTGGGCATTTCCTCATTCCTTTATCTAAGGGCGCACGGGGAGATTTCCGGGCCACGAACAGCCGGTACTCTGGGCACCCCATCATGCGGGCGCTTGACATTATTTATACCAAACAATATCATTCGATATCGGTTTATTTTTTTTGGAATCATTTCTACACAAATGATACGTTGTGGGTAAGATCATACAACGTGATCGACGACTGCGTCGCGCCGCTCAGCGAAATTCGCTGATCAGGGCGCAGTTCGGAACCGCCGGGATCGATGTCGCGGATCGTTCCGAAAACACGGAGACACAGGGCACCGGCTGATCGGCCGGTGCCTGCCCGGCAGTCGCAGGGTCCAATCAAAGCGCAGTTCTGCTCAGGGATGACATTCTCATGCAGCGAAAAATCCTCGTACTTATCCTCTGGCTCATGCCGACCGTGCTGCGTATTGCGGCACGCAAGTTCCCGGCCATGCGCGCGCATCTCGCCACAGGGAGTGGAATCATCCAGTTGCGTCTCAGAGACAACACCCTCTCGAGACAACTTCATTTCGGGAACGGAACTGTGTCAGGGAGCTGGGGTGTGAATCCCAAACCCGACGCGGAGCTTGTCTTCATGGATGTGGCAACCGCCCGCAAGATGCTCGCGCCGAACACCGATCATGCGTTCCTGATCGATGCGCTCAAGAACTTCAAGATCACGCAGGGAGGAAGCGACCCGAAGCTCGTGTGGTTCGGTCAGCTCGTCAACACGATGAAGACGGCTGCGTGGCGCAAGGGCACGCCGATGAAGGACGGAACCACGCGTTACGTCACGCTCACCAATGGCGGACCCGTGTTCGTCTTCGTCAAGGACGACAAGATCGTACGCACCACGCCCATCGATCTCGAAGAGGACGACGGGCCGAGCTGGAGTATCACGGCAAGAGGTCGCTGGTTTTCACCGGCGCGGCGCGCGACGGTCAGCCCGCACGCGCTTTCCCTGAAATCACTCGTGTACTCCGAAAAGCGCCTCCTCTATCCGATGAAGCGCGTCGACTTCGATCCCAATGGCGAACGCAATCTTCAGAATCGCGGGATCTCGGGCTATGAGCGCATCAGCTGGGACGAAGCGCTCGATATCGTCGCTGGAGAAATCCGCCGCATGAAGCAGGATTACGGCCCCGGGGCCGTCGCCATCGTCACGGGCGCGCATCACCAGTGGGGGAATATCAACTACTACCTGAGCGCGCTGCTGCGCTTCGGCAATCTGATTGGACACACCCGCGTCGAACCGAGTCCGATCAGTTGGGAAGGATGGTACTGGGGGGCGATGCATCACTACGGCAATAGCCTGCGGCTGGGCACGCCGAGCTTTTACGGCACGACCGAGGACTGCCTTCAGCATGCGGAGGTGATCGTGTTCTGGTCGAGCGATCCCGAATCGACGAGTGGTGTCTATGGCGGATTCGAAGGCACCGAGCGCCGGCTGTGGGCCAAGCAGCTCGGCATCGAGTTCGTGCATATCGATCCCTATCTGACGCACTCCGCTCAGTTCCTGGGCGGGAAATGGCTGCCGATCAAGCCTGGTACCGACTCGGCGCTCGCGATCGCGATCATGCATGAATGGATGATCAGCGGCAGCTACGATAAGGAATACGTGGAATCGAAGACGACCGGCTTCGACGAATGGCGTGCCTACGTCCTCGGCAACGAGGACGGCGTACCGAAGACGCCGGAGTGGCAAGAGGCCGAAACCGGCGTGCCCGCCAAGGATGTCCGCAGTCTCGCGCAGTTGTGGGCGTCGAAGAAGACTTATCTCGCGGCCGGCGGCCTGGGCGCAGGCTTCGGTGGCGCATGCCGCACCGAGACGGGTGCTCAATGGGCGCGAAGCGTCGTCATGATGATGGCGATGCAGGGATGGGGAAAACCGGGAATCAACTTCGGCAATTTGCAGATCGGCGCGCCGCAGGACCTCAATTTTTACTTTCCCGGCTACGCCGAGGGTGGAATCTCCGGTGATCTGAACAACACGGCGAGCGCGGCCAACAACTACTGCCGCATGCCGCACATCATCACGATCAACCCGGTGAAGCAGGCCGTTCCCCGTCAACGGCTTGCCGAAGCCATCGTGGACGGACACGCGCAAGGCTACGCGTGGGACGGCTTCTCGACCGAGGGGCAATTTGCCGAATACTCGTATCCGAGGCCGGGCCTTTCTCGCATCCACATGCTGTACCGCTATGGCTCGTCATCGTTCGGCACGACGCCGGGATCGAACAGGCTCGTTGAAGCTTATCGTCATTCATCGCTCGAATTTATCGTCAACCAGTCGATCTGGATGGAGAACGAGGCCCAGTTCGCAGACATCATTCTGCCTGCCTGCACCGCGCTCGAACGTGACGACATCTCCGAATGGGCGAACTGCGGCGGCTACATCCAGCATGCGCAGACCCAGCTCAATCACCGTGTGGTGACCATGCAGCACAAATGCATCGAGCCCCTCGGCGAATCGAAGTCGGACTACCAGATCTTTCTGGATATCATGCTCAGGCTTGGATACGGCGGGATGTACTCGGAAGGCGGATGCTCCGAACTGGCCTGGTGCGAGCGGATGTTCAATTCAACCGACTTGCCCAAACAGACCACCTGGAAGAAGTTCCTGAAAAAAGGCTATCACGTCGTGCCGCCGCCGAAGGACGACGATCAGCCGTCCGTCGACATGCGCTGGTTTGCGGAAGGCCGTCCGAAGGATCTGCCCGAGCCGAATCCGCTGCCCGGCACGTATTCGCTCGGCTTCGGCGACGGGCTGCCGACGCAGTCGGGCAAGTTCGAGTTTGTGCCGTCGAGCCTGCGTCGTATCGAACAGCTTGATCCTGCGAGGCCGGCCGTCAACCGCTACATGAACCGCGCCAGCGCCGCGAAACAATCGTTTCCGCTGCAGCTCGTGACCAACCATCCCGTCTACAGCTTCCATACGCATGCAGACGGGAAGAACAGTCACGTCAGCACGATCGACGAACATCGGATGGAGGTTGGCGGGTATCGCTACTGGGTGCTGCGGTTGAGCTCCAAGGATGCGCAGGCGCGCGGCCTGCAGCGTGGCGATCTGGTTCGGGTCTACAACGCGCAGGCGTCAGTCATCTGTGCGGTGGACGTTTCTCAGCTCGTCAAGGCGGGCGTGACACGCGGCAATGAGTCGTGTGCCGAGCTCGATCTGATCGAGACTTCGATGGGCCTGGTCGATCGGGGAGGTTGTCTCAATCTCCTGACGCCAGGTGGAAAAATGAGTCCGACCGCGGACGGGATCATGCCCAATACTTGCTGGGTGGAGGTGGAAAAATGGGACTCAAATCTCGAGAAGGCAGCGTGAGCGGCTGGGCACTGGTCGTTGACGTTTCACTCTGCATCAATTGCAGAAACTGCGTCCTTGCGACCAAGGACGAGTACAGCGGCAATGCCTTTCCGGGTTATTCCGCGCCTCATCCGCCGGAAGGCCTGGAAACAATCCGAATCGAACGTCATGTTCGCGGAGAGGGTTCGCTTGTCGATGTCACCTATATCCCGAAGACCTGCAATCACTGCGACAACGCACCCTGCGTCAAAGCGGCATCGGACGGCGCGATCTACAAGCGTCCGGACGGCGTCGTCGTGATCGACCCTGTCAAGTCGCAGGGACGGCGCGATCTGGTCGGGACATGCCCTTACGGCATGATCGAATGGAATGAACAGGAACAGGTGCCGCAGAACTGGAACTTCGACGCTCACCTGCTCGACGCCGGCTGGAAAGAGCCGCGCTGCACGCAAGCCTGCCCCACCAAGGCGATCCGTGCGTTGAATGTCGCGGACGCCGAATTGGCACAAATAGTCGAGAAAGAGCACCTGTCAGTCATGCGCCCCGAACTCGGCACCCGGCCGCGCGTGTTCTACAAGAATCTGGACGACGCGCTCAGCCATCTGGTGGCAGGCAACGTCTGCGAAGACCTGGGTGGCGGTCAACTGCGCAATCTGACGGGCGCCGAAGTTGTCCTACGCGACGCCTCCGATGGACGCGAATCCACGACAAGGACCGACCATTTCGGCGACTTCCGATTCTCCGGGCTCACCGCGCCCTCCTCGCGTATCGAGGTTCGGGTGCGAAAAGACGGAACGGAAAAGGTGCTGGCTTCGAGAGACCGCACGGGAAGCGTCAACCTCGGCACGTTGGTCTATTGAAATCAGGGTGTCTGGAGTGAGCGCGAAACCGGAGACGACCACGATGAACGCCGCTAGCCGAGCCGTCCGGCGGCGTGTTTGGTCGCGCCCGTGCGCTGCTTGAATTCGACCGTCGCCGGCCTGGCTCTTATTCCAAGGGTCTGCGTGCATCGCGGCAGGCGTTCGGGCCGTTCGGTCACCTGATGCTTGACCTGGCCGCCCTCCTTCACTTTCTGCCCTTCACCCGGTCCCCACGCGCGTTCGCTGGCTGCCGGTGCACACGCTGCGCTGATGGCTAGACGGCGCGGCGCAGGTTCTCTGCGGATTGCGGACAAGAACGACGTACCGGGGCAGCGCGCCTCGCAACGCACTGCCCCGAACGAGTCAGGTATACGAATCAGATCTTGAAGCTTTCGAGGCTCGCAGGGTGAAACAGCTCATGCGGCTTCAACCGGCGGCTGGAAAGCCCCTCCGCATAGTGCTGCGCAAGGAAGCGATCGATAGTCCGCTCGTTTTCGGCAAAGCCGTACGACCAGAAATCGAAGCCCATCAGCTTGCGCGCCGCCCGCAACTGGTCTTCGACGAACGGCAAGGTCACTTTGGTCGCCCCGGTCTCACTGAGCCGCGCGAGTGCGAGGGCCTTCGATTTCTCGAATGCCTTCACGAGCGCGCCCGGCAGCCACGGATGCTCCTCGGCGAGCGTCTTTCTGACACCGAGCGTGTGCATGATCGGAAACAGCTTTGTGCGCGCATACCAGTCGGCGGCAGTCTTGTGTGGGTCATCGAAGAGATACCGAACCTGCGGATGGCCCTCGTCAAAGCAGGAAGGCGCACGCGGGCCGATAACGGCGTCGATCTTCCCCGCCGCCAGAAGGCCTGAGATGGTTTCGCCTTCGGGCGCATCTTCAAGCTTGATGTCACCGGGCAAGTTCAGCGCGATCTTTTCGACTCTGGAAGGATCTTCGTAGCCACCACGCACCCAGGTCACGTCCGATGCCTTGACGCCATACTCCTCCTCAAGAAGGAGCCGGACCCAGACGTTCGCGGTGAGCTGATACTCGGGCACCCCGATACGCTTTCCCTTCAGATCTTCAGGCTTCTCGATCCCCCGGTCTGCGCGCACGTAGATCGACGTATGACGGAACGCCCGCGACGGAAAGACGGGCACGGCGATATAGGACGACTCGCCCGCAGCAGTCTTGACCGAGTAGCTACTGAGCGAGAGCTCGCAGATGTCGTAGTCGGCGTGCCGAAACGCGCGAAAGAAGATCTCCTCAGGCTCCTGAAGCAGAAAGACGGGATCTACGCCTTCGATCTGAACGTCCCCATCGATGAGCGGCCGCATGCGGTCATAGTTGCCAACGGCGATAGACAGCCGAAGCTTTTGATTTCCCATTACCTCTTCTCCTTGTTGCGAAACAGTCGAAACGAAAGCGTCAGCACGGGGCCAGCCACGCGGGCCGGGAGACCAGTCTGATCGCCATCACTTGATTCTATATCGCATGATCCTACCAAGCATTAATCATGTCAAGAATCGTGGAGCATCATTGCCGGTCTCGTTTTCGTCCTGTGGAAGGGGCGTAGCACCCATCGCATACCCGCACACCCTTGCCAGGGATTTTCCCCAGGGTGCTTGACTTCATTCATCCCAAAACACATTATTCGATATGAATCTATCTTGCGCGGCATCATTTCTATTAGGATCACGTATCACCTACACCATAGGAAAGTCCATTTTCCTGTCCGTCCGATCTGCATGACTCATCCATCACCCACGGCGAGGATCACCATGTTCTTCAAGCGTCGCGTATCACAAGCTGCAGTGCAAAAACTGCAAAGTCCGATCGATGTGCATGACTCAATGTCCGCTCATCAACGCGGCATCAAGAGCCGCCGCGATCTCCGATACTGGCTAGAGAAGCTGCTCGTCTCGACTACGCAAATAAGCGCCGGCCTGATCCTTTCCACGGGTTTGATCTGTACCGCTGCCCACGCGGCGGAAGATTCCATCACGAACCGTCAAGGCGACATCACGCCGATGTGCGGCACGAAGCCGATGATCGTCGGCGTGTCGGACGGGTATGGCGGCAATACGTGGCGCAAGACCGGCCTCGCGGAAGTCAAGGACGAGCTCAGCCGGTGCAAGAACGTCACGCGGATCATCTATAGCAACGCCAACGGCGATGCGCAGAAGGCAAACTCCGACATCAACAGCATGGTGGCGCAGGGCATCAACGTCCTGATTCTGCTGCCCGACTTCGGTGCGGTACAGCTTCCCGCCATGCGGGCGGCCATGAAGGCGGGCGTCGCGGTCGTTCCGTACTCGGCTCAGGTCGCTGGCACACCTGGCCGCGACTACGTGGTCAACGTGGTGGGCAATACGCAGCAGATCGGTGTCATGTGGGCTGACTGGCTCGGAAGCACACTCAAGAACGGAAACGTCGTGTTCATGGGTGGCTCGCCCGGCGCGACCACCTCCAAAAACTTCATGGACGGTCTGAGAAGCGGACTCAAGAAATACCCGGGTCTGAAGTTGCTCAACGACCAGTACATCGTGACGAACTGGAATCCCGTCGACGCCCAGAAGGCCACAGTCGGTCTCATCGCGCAGTATCCGAAGATCGACGCCATCGTGACGGATGGTGGTGAAACCGCGCTGGCCGCTGTAAAGGCATTCGAACAGGCTCACCTTCCAGTCCCCGCCATCGCGACGATCGCAAGCGACAACCAGGTGAATTGCCATTTTGTCGCGGCGAAGCAGGCTGGCAAGCCCTATCCCTATTACACACTCGACGGCACGACGACTTACGTGCGCTTTGCAGTACGCCAAGGTGTAGCTGCCTATCAGGGAACAGTCAACAAGGAATCCCCTTCGATCCTTCCGTTCCCGTATGCCGACAGCGCCAAGGGTCTCGACCCGAAGTGCGATCCCACGGCACCACCCGATGCCGACCTCACCTCCGCGCTTCCGCCGGAGAAGCTGAAGGCCGTGTTCGAGCGTTGACAGCTGGTGAGCCTGGCGATCTGCAAGGACAAGGCACCTACGACACCGAAGGGCTTTGCGAGCGGCAGATCGTCGAACTCATCGCGGGTGGGGTGCCCGATCGGGCGCTCCCTGCAAACGGCACAAGCGGCTCCGGCAGTACGGTCCTCGACTTCACCCGGACGACCGCCTCGGTTGCAAATTCGTTGGGGTGAGCGTCAATTCACGCGCAGCTGAAGCCCCGGCGTACGCCTGCTGCCGAACAGGACCGGCGCTTACGTTTCCGGGGCAGCCGTCGTGGGCGCCACGCCGCTCCCCGGCGGCGAACGAGGGGTCATCGCGGCACTGTTCATGGCCCAACCAGGGCAACTCATCCTCGCGCTTGACGCGCGCGATCGGTCGAGTGCTCGAGCGGATGCTTGCCATTCCGCTTGCGACGTTGATCCGCCATCTCCCAGCACCACTGCTGACCCTCCTCAAACTCAAGCAGAAAGCGAAGCCCGAAGCGCGCGCGTGTCGCGCTGCATTGGCCCCTCACGGTTGGCAGTTCATTGCCGCGCCACGAACGCTTCAACGTGATCCGGTGCATTGATCAGCGTTCCGGGACAAATGGTTACCGACGGGCGGCACAGGACGATTACCCACGCGTCCTTGATCAGGACATTCCCTGGGTTCCTTGACTTATATCGTTCTATATCGCATGATTCTTCATGAATCGATTGTTTGCGGAACCATCTTATTACAAACGATTTAATTGCGAGAAGGGCCCGGCTCTGGAACCTCTCCGGCGCGAGCCACCAAACCCTCTCCAATCTGATTGCCGTGGGTTCGGAAGATTTGCGAACCTAAGTTCACTACCTGTGTCGAGGGATCATCATGATCGAAAAACTGCCACTCTGGGAAGCCGCCAAACGCGAATTGGAGGAGTACCAGTTCATCGCAGGGGCCGAGTTGCAGCCCAAGTGGGACGTATCGGAGAAGGTCGCCATCAACGCCGCGGTCTCCGGCCGCTTCGAAGACACGTCGTCCTTCCAGGCGTACGTGGATGAAGCGACCAGCGTGATCGAGGCCGGCGCTTGCGGCGTTCACATCGATTTCTCGTTCATGACCGACGCACAGGGGCGCCGCATGGATCGCGACATCCTGCCCGTCGAGGCCTACAAGCAGGTTATCGAGCCGCTGCGTGCCCGCTTCGGCAACGATTTCGTGCCGAACGTGAACGTGCTGAACGGCACGACGTTCGATATGTGCCTGAGTCCCGCTCGCGAAGGCCTGACTGAAGTCGCGCCGTGTGCGCCGGGCCATCCGGAAGCCTTTGCTTTACCGGCCGTCATGACGCTCGAGGAATTGGGCGTCAAACCCGAGCTGGCGGTCCACAGCTCCGGCGAAATCGAGCTTGCCAAGCGCAAGCTGATCGATACCGGCATCCTCAAGAAGCCGTACAACTGGCTGATCCTCTACGGCCTGCCGTTCAATGTCGGCCGCACGCTGGTGTCGGGCACCTGGGTGAGCGACGCTCAGGACATGACGCAACACATGTTCCTGATGGTCGACCAGATTCGCAAGATCGATCCGACCTCGGTCATCAGCGTCTGCGCAGCGGGCCGCGCATCGCTCTATATGACCACCCTCGCCACCATGATGGGTCTGCATATCCGCGTCGGCACGGAAGACACGCCGTGGAAGTACCCGAACAGCGACGAGCGCCTCCAGAGCAATCTCGAGATGTTCCAGATGGCGAAGGACATTGCCGGCCTGCTCGGCCGCAAGCCGGCAACGGCGAATGAGTACCGGCAACTGATCGGCAAGCCGGTCAAGACTTAAAAGAATTGCGCGGCCATGACCGCGCAAGCGGGCAGCGGCGCAGGCACGACGTGAGTGGGCGACGGATGCGAAGATCAACGCAGCCGAACCCTGCTCCGCACGGCCGAAACCGCTGTACCGCGTTGTACACGGGGCGACGTCCTTGTGCCTCACGAAGGAATCGTCAGGTCCTGCGGAATGAGCAGATGCACGACCGGCGATGGCTTTCGTTTGCGCATGACGGGGCGTTCAGCCCGAAGCCCTGCTCGGGAAGCACATGGCGGGCGCAGTATCTGGTCCATTGCAGATGTGAGCGTTCGAGAGCAAAAGGAGAATGACAAATGAGTGGCAAGCCGCATGATGCAGCCCCCCCGCCGGTGCAACTCTGGACCCGCGACGGATTCCAGGGCGCGCTGTCGGTGGTGACCCGGGCGACCTACGCGCCTGATTATCTTTCCGTGCAGGGGCCGCACGCACCGCGGCGCGCCGTACTAGAGCGCCTGACGCCCGACGATCACGACGACCCCGAGGCGCTTCCGACCACCGTGGCGACGTCCCGGCTCGGCGTCAAGCTGCATGTGTCGGGACGGCGCAAGCCCATGCCGTATGTGGTGCGCAATGTCGAAGCGGACGAGATCCATTTCATCCAGTCCGGCACGGTCAGGTTCGAAACGGACGTGGGCTGTCTCACGGCGACGGAAGGAGACTTCGTCTGCATTCCACGATCCGTCGCGTACCGGTATGCACCGACGGGCGATGCGATGCGAAGCGTTATCGTCGAGAGTCCTTCGGCCCTTAAGCTCGCGCCGCCTGCGCCAAGCGGCATGCTCAACGTCGCGCGGGATCTGAAGTTTGCCGAAGTCGACGCCGCCATGCCCGCCGGCGGCCCGACGCGGCTGGTGCTAAAAACCCTCGACCCCGAGAACACGGTCTTCACGATGCCGCATGATCCCCTCGCGCTCGGCATGTGCCTGTCGGAGTCCGTCCCGGTGTGGAAGCTGAATCTGGCCAGTATCCAGGTTCACGCCTACCTGCCCGAGGGCGGCCCGCCCAGCCAGTTTCTGTCATCGGGCACGGGCGACCTGCTGATGTTCAACCTCAGCGCGCGTCCCGGTGGGCGGCCACCCGTTCACATCAACGCCGATTTCGACGAGGTGATCTGTTACGTCCGAGGCCCGGGCGCCTGGGGCGGCTGTACGGAACCGGGGACGTTGACCTGTGTGCCGAAGGGGGTCATCCATCACGGTCCGTCGGAGGATGTTCCCGAGGGCTATCAGGCCTGGTTGCTGGAAACACGCGCGACCCTGCGCTGGACACCAAAGGCCCTTGCCGCTTCGGAGCTGATGGAAACGGGCCAATACCGGACGCATCCGGGCACGGCGAAGTGACCACTGGCGCGTAGTTCGGCTCGATCGCCAGGTTACGTTGCGGACTCGCAAGTGGATTGGGCTCGCAATCGGTTTCAATCCACTCACCCCAGCGGCGTGGCATCGATCTGCTTCAGCCGCGACGATTCAATCAAGGAGACCGAAGTTGGAAGCGAAACTTCAGCAGCTGCTGGATGAAGCGGAGATTCGCCGCGTTCATATCCGCTATTGCCGCGGCATCGATCGGATGGACTGGGATCTCGTGCGCTCGTGTTACCACCCGGATGCGATCGACAGGCACGGCGCGTACGAGGGTGGTGTCGAAGGTTTCATCGACTGGGCAGCCGAGTTGTTGCCGAACTTCGAATCGACGCAGCACTTCACCGGCAACCAGTATGTCGAGGTCCACGGCGACGTGGCGTTTGCGGAACATTATGCGCAGGCAAGCCACCGCACCAAACCCGACGGCGACAAGCCTGCGATGGACTGGGTGGTGAACATCCGCTACGTGGACCGCATGGAGCGGCGAAACGGTGAATGGCGGATTGCCGATCGGATGGTCGTACTCGACTCCCAGCGATCGGACCCGGTTCCCGGAGATCTCGCACCGCTCGAAAATTCCAATGTCGGGCGCCGTGACAAGGAAGACCCGTCGTACAGATACCAGATCGTATGACGGCTGCGGCCGGTATCTGTGGCTGGCTCCAGAGGGCCGGCCTTCGAGATCCGGTGCCCACGGTTACTGCAGTTACCTAAAGATTAGAGGAAACAATGGAAGGAAAATATCGTGTCGGTATCGTCGGCCTGAGCCCAGGGCGCGGTTGGGCGGCAACAGCTCATATTCCGGCCTTGCGGGCGTTGTCCGGCGTCTTTGAACTCGCCGGCGTGGCAAATACGAGCCTCGCGAGCGCGCAAGCGGCAGCCGCCGCGTTCGGTATCCCGCAGGCATTCGAAAGTGCCGCTGCGCTGGCCGTATCGCCGGACATCGATATCGTCGTCGTCACCGTCAAGGTTCAGCACCACAAGGACGTCGTCACGGCGGCCCTGCAGGCGGGCAAGACCGTGTACAACGAATGGCCGCTCGGCAACGGGCTCGAAGAAACCATCGCGCTTGCCGAACTCGCGCGCGAGAAAAAGGCATTGGCTGTCGTCGGCGCACAAGCGATCGCCTCCCCCGAAGTGCAGTTCATGCGCAAGCTCGTCGCAGACGGCAAGATCGGCGACGTCCTGTCTTCGACGTACGTCGGATCGGGTTTCAGCTGGGGCGACGACATCCTGCAGGGTGACGCCTACGCCATGGACAACGCGAACGGCGCGACATTGCTCTCCGTGATCGGTGGGCACGCGATTGCGGCGATCGATGCCGTCCTCGGCGATATCGAACAGATCGGCGCGGTGCTCTCGCAACGCAGGCAAACCGTGCGCGTCATCGAGACGGGCGAAACCGTCGAGATGAAAACGCCCGACCACCTCATGGCGAACGCAATTCTGCGCTCCGGAGCGCCGCTGTCGTTGCAACTCCGCGGTGGCCTGCCGCGCGGAACGAAGCTGCTGTGGGAAATCAACGGAACCGAGGGTGATCTACGCGTCACTGCGAGGAATGAGTACGTCCCGGCCGTCAACATCACGCCCTTGCGTGTCGAGTTCGGACGTAAAGGCCAGAACGGTTATGAGGAACTCGACGTCCCGGATCCGTTTCCGATCGATGCCGGCGATGCCGTTGCAGCGCGCAATGTCGCTGGCGTCTACCGGTTGATCGCCGATGACCTGCGCAACGGCACCCGCACGGCACCCAGCTTCGATCACGCACGCGCACTTCACGAAGTGCTCTATGCAATCGAGCAGTCGAGTGAAACGGGCAATCGGATCAAGGTAAGCAAGTAGCAAGCGTGTGCGGTTCTCGTATGCGCCATACACGTACATAAAGCGCGGAAACATGAGCGCGCAACGCCCCATCGCCCGTCCATAACGGGACGGGCCCGGGAGCGGAGCGCGCTGCAAGCGGGTTGCAGACCAGACAGCAGGTTGTCGTCACGCGAATGGCGAGCGTGATAAGGAGAAGATGATGGCTAGCGCAGCAAAGTCATTACGCTCGATGGTGGAAGACTGGCTTGCTCCCACCTCGATGGACATGGTGCATGTGATCGAATTCAAGAACCAGCGTGCGACGCGGCAATGCTACGTGTGCGTCGAAGCACGCAGGGCCGCCGGAACCGCCGCAATGTTCTTCTTTCACCACAACGACGGACTCTGGTGTGTTTTTCCGCCGAGGCGGGAGCGCCCCACGATGCGCGTGGCCTGAGCGCGCCGCCGTTCTCCGCGCATCGGGCACCCATAGCCGTTGTGCCGACGGCGGGCCGACGGCTAGTCGATCACAGAGTCGCTCTGAGACATCAGCGTCAAGTTGTCTTCGATCTGGTGCATGACTTTCCAGAAAACTTCGAGATCCTGCGCGGGGATGCCTTCGAGCGAAGCCGAAATCATCTCGGTGAGTTCAGGCAGCATTTCGTCGACAAGGCGTCGTCCTTCATCCAGCAGGCTGACGTAGTACTTTCTTCTGTCCTTGGGGTCGCGCGTCCGTCGCACGAGATTGCGCTTTTCCATTCTATCGAGCGCCGGTACGGCCGTCGTCGATGCAATGCCTACCCGTTTGCTGAGTTCGAGCTGGTTCATCTCGCCGCGTTCTGCCAGAACCCGAAGATAGAACCAGTGCGCAACCGAAATGCCTTCCTTGTCCAGCAACTTCTGGCCTTGTGCGTCGTAGAGGCGATACATCGTACGAGCCATCCATGGCACGGTTCGGCCGCGGTCGTCAAAGACGTCCGTGCGCTCACCACCCGTCGCTTCCAGCCTCTCGAGTGCTTCATGCACTGCATTCGAACTCGACTTTGACATTGGCCACTCCTCAACTGGTGCCACGCGGCCGGCAACGCACGGACCAAGCGGCGAGCGTTACGCTCTCGATACAGGGCGTTCCTTCGCGCTCTTGATTGTGTTCAATCTAAATCATTCTATTTTATATAGCATTATCTGTTTTAAGATGATCCGACTCATGATGATAATACCTCGGATGACAGAACCGACGCATCAAACGCAAAGCAGCATCAAATGGCGAGAAATCCTCCATCGACGGCCAGTTCGGCTCCCGTCACGAAGGAAGCCTTGTCCGAAAGAAGCCAGACAACAGCGGCAGCAATCTCCGCCGGAACACCGATTCTTCCCAGTGGATGACTGGCTCGAATCTTCTCGATCAAATCGGCAAATTGCGGATCGGACACCAGCGCCTGAACCATCGGTGTGTCCACCGCACCTGGGAGGACGGCGTTGACCCGGATATGCCTGTCGCCGTAGTCGACCGCTGCGCCTTTTGTCAGGCCCAGCACACCGGCCTTCGAGCCACAGTAGTCGGCCGCACTGCGCATCGCCACGCGGCCCAGCGTGGACGACGTATTGACGATGGCGCCACCACCCGTTTTCAGCATCGCGCGTATCTCATGCTTCATGCAAAAAAACACGCCATCGAAATTGACTGACTGAATCCGGCGCCATTGCGCGGCAGTCAGTTCGTGCAGCGGGAGGTTCGTCTGGGAAAGACCGGCATTGTTGAACGCGCCATCGAGCCGGCCATACTGACCCAATGCCGCAGCCACGAGCGCTTCGACCTGCTCTTCGTCGGCTACGTTCGTTGCCACGAAGATCGCGTCATCGCCTGCCCGCCGAATCGCCGAGACCGTCTCCTCCGCGCCCGCAGCATCGATGTCGGCGACCACTACGCGCGCCCCCGCCACGGAGCACGCCAGCGCCGCTGCTCGCCCGATACCCGAGCCACCTCCGGTGACGATGATGCTCTTCCCTTCAAGATCGCGATTCATTGCTTTGTTCCCCTTGGCTCAACCCTCGAACAGAGGAGAAGTATCAGCGTAGATGCGGCATTCATCGATCAACTCGTCTTGCAGCTTCCAGATCGTCGCGGCCGGAATCGTCAGCGTCGATCCATCCTTGCGTGTGTAAGTCACGGATACCTGGGACACGATGACATTCTCGAAGGCCCATACGTTGACGAGGTCATGTTTGATGCCCGCAAGCAGCTTCAGAAAACTCTGTGAAGCCGCAGCCGCGTTTGCGCGACCGATGACAGGATCGCTATTCGCATAGACGAATGTGCAATTCTCGGTCAGACAGTTCGCGAACCCCTGCTCGTCCATCGAATCGATCGCTTCATAAACCTTTGAAACAAACTCGATTGCTGCTGTGGGTGTTTGAGTCAATGACATCGTGATTCGTCTCCTTTTTCATGGTGAGTCCATCGCCACCGCCGTTGTCGAGTATCGCCTGCGCGGAGTGGAGTGCATCGTAAGCGCCACAGCTTGTCAGCAGATGATTCCGACATTAAGTCGGCTATATATGGTCAATCGCCACTAGCGTGACGCACCGGGCAGTACGAAAAATGCTCGCTTCGGCACGCCATATCACCGAAGCGCTGTGCTTGATCACAGTCCGTACTCGTACGACGGATCATCGCGGTCGCGCCGCCCATAGTTCCAGTCGCCCAACGGCGCGGACTCAGTGCTCACCGGGATCGTTCGTTCCGAGTCGTAGACGACGATGCGGTCAGCGATTCTCCATTCGCTATCACGCTTTTCGAGACGATCCACATATCGCACGTTCACAATCCAGTCCGCGGCGGGCTTGCCGTCCACGGGTTTCGTGCGGTGAAACGCCTGCGCGTAATGCTCCGCGAAAGCCACCTTGCCTTCCACCTTCACGTATTGGTTGCCGGTGAAATGCATCGTGCTGTCGAAGAGAGGCAACACCTCCCCCGCCCATTTGATAAAAGCTTCGACGCTGCCTTCGAAAGCACCATGTCGGTCGATGGCATCCGGGTGATAGCACGAACGCACGAGATCGAAGTCCATCCGGTCGATGCCCCGGCAGTAGCGCATATGAACTTCACGAATCTCCGCCTTGTCTTGAAGTTCCTGACTTTTAGCATCCAATTTGTGTCTCCCAGTTCAAGTAAGAAACTGAAGCACGTCGCCCCAACTCGATCTCGGCGACCGCCTCTTCGCTCTGCCTGACTTTCACGACAACGCAGTCACGGCCATCGCACATCAAAAAACAGATTTACGTCGATTCGCTTTATATCGCATGATGCATTGTAGAATTAATAGAGTCAAGGGCTTGTGGGGTACCCTCTGATGGCTCCGGTTCACATGGATCTCAGCACGCCGATGCGCACTACGTCGGCGTTGCGCGATCGCAGTTCATGGCGTGATTGGACACAGTTGTGGAATCGATCTGCCAGCGAGAGCTATGCGGGACTTACGTCTGATCAGCGGGGAAAGTTGTGGGTCGTCCATCGCGCGCTTTCAGTGGAACGCGACTGGCTATCGATGTTTGCAGATCGAAAGTACGATGAACCAGTTAATGCCACGGCTTGCGCGCGGCGAACTGGATATCGTCGTCGGCCGCTCGGGCCAACAGTATGATGACCCGCAGTTGCGGATCGAGACGCTCTATACGGAGCCGGTCAGCTCCGTCCCACGGCCCCATGACCCGCTTGCGGTGGACTGGCGCGATGTGCTCGCGTATTCACGGATTATCCGGCCGCAAGGCACACCTGTGCGCAACGCGACGGAGACAGCTCGGGCGGCCGCGGAGCGCACGCGGCCAGCGCATTGCGTCGCATAGAGCGGCGCAGCGCTTCGAGCAGTTGAACGCGCTTTTATATTCTCCCGCTGCAACCCGAAGGCTTCGGTTCAGTACCGATGTACTGGCATGCCGAAAACGAGAATCGCGCTGCGGTGGTCATGGCATTGGATAGTCTGCGTGCTTTCGTCGATCCGCGCATGAAAGCATGACACACCGCGTGATAGTTCAGTCGCCGTCTCTACTCAATCGACGACCGCGTCGCCTTGCGACGCCTGATTCAGGTTATTTTCAATTTGATGCATCACCTTCCAGAAAACACGCATATCCCTCTGCGTGATCCCATCGAGCGACGCTGAAATCATATCGATGAGCTCCGGCATCATTTCATCGACCAGCCGTTTGCCGTCGTCCTTCAGACTGACGAAATACTTTCGCCTGTCGTTCGGATCCCGGGTTCGCTGGACCAGTCCACGTTTCTCGAGGTTGTCCAATGCAGGCACGGCCGTGGTGGATGCAATCCCCACCCGTTTGCTGAGCTCCAGCTGGTTAATTTCACCGCGCGCCGCCAGTACGCGAAGGTAGTACCAGTACGCGATTGGCAGGTTCTCCCTGTCGAGGATTTTTTGCGCTTGCGCGTCGTAGAGCCTGTGCACGGTTCGCGCCATCCAGGGTACGGTCCGGCCGCGGTCATCGAACACATCGGACTGTTCTTTCATTCCCGGCCCCGATCGCTCGGAAACGTCCATGGCCGCCTTGGCCGCGGTGGATTGTGACTTGGGCATCCGCTCATTCCTTGACATTGAGGTAGCCAGCCGCGCGCAACGCCGATTGGCGAAGAACGATGACGGCCCGCTGCATTCCAGGGCATTCCCCAGGTTTCTTGATCTTATCCATCCCGAAACACATCATTCGATACACATCCATCTTAGATGTAATCATCTTTCCGAAAATGATCTGTCGCTAGAGAGATCATACAACAGTGCCGGCGCATCCGTCTGAATCTGCAGACCTTCTTGCCAGGGAATTCCCTCGATCGCCTTGACGCACTTCATGCGATGACGCATGATTCGACATAAATTCATAAAACACGAAACCAATCGCCTGTGATGGCCTGCGCACCACTCTTGTGTCATGCGCCGCCGCTCACAGAATCGCTTAATACAGGACACATGCGATGAATACGGCTACGACGGAGAACTGGGACTGCGAGGTCGACGTCCTCATCCTGGGGGCAGGCGCAGCCGGCATGACAGCGGCAATCGTTTCGAAAAACGAGGGCCTTACACCCCTCGTACTGGAGAAGACCGACCAGGTGGGCGGCACATCCGCGTGGTCGGTCGGAATGATGTGGTTCGTCGACAGCGGCCCGATGCAGACCGCCGGGTTCAAGGATTCCTTCGACAAGGCGCGGAAATACTTTGCTGCAACAGTCGGAAACAGCGTCGATCGCACATTGCAGGAAGCCTATATATCTCAAGGCCGGGTCGCGCTCGACTACATGCTGAAGCACTCCGAACTCGAGGTCGTGGCAGTCGACTATCCCGACTACAGCCCGGAACTGGAAGGCGGCATGTTTGGACGCGCTCACGCCCCAATCGAATTCGATGGTCGAAAGCTAGGCGCGCACTTCAAGGATCTGCGCGCCCCGCTGCCTGCATTTGCGCCGTTTGGCGGGATGATGCTCGATCTCCCGGATTTGCTGCATTTCCTGTCCTTCACGCGCTCGGCACGATCGTTCTTCCACGTACTCAAACGCTTTTTGCGCTATGGCGTGGACCGGCTCAATCATCATCGCGGCACGCGGCTGGTGGGCGGAAATGCACTCATAGGTCGTCTCTACAAGACGATGCTGGATCGGAACATCGGCGTGTGGCTGCGATCGTCGGCAACCAGACTGATCGTGGACGGCAACACGGTCAAGGGTGCAGAAGTCGAGCGGGACGGGCAGACGATTCGCGTCCGTGCTCGCCGGGGTATCGTCATTGCGGCGGGTGGCTACCCAGGCAACCTTGCGATGCGCCGGGAGCACTCGCGCCAACCAACGGTGGAACTCGGACTGGGCCTCCCCAGCAACGTTGGCGAAGGTCTGCACCTGGGTGAGTCGGTTGGTGGCCGCCTCGACCATAACGCTCAGGACACGGGCTACTACGTTCCCATGTCCGTCTATCCGGACGACGCGGGCAACATGCAACTGTGGGGGCACTTCATGCTCGATCGCCCCAAACCAGGCTTCATTGCCGTTGGAAAAAATGGAAACCGATTCACGAATGAGGCGGCGTCGTATCACGCTTTCACTCTCGGCATGTTCGAGGCCGGCGCCATCCCGGCCTATCTGATTGCCGATGCCGCGACGGTGAAAAAGTATGGCATTGGCGTCATCCTGCCCGGCAGTCTGTCTTTGCGTCGCTACGAGAAGTCCGGCTACCTGAGCAGTGGCGCCACGCTTGCCGAACTCGCCGGCAAGATCGGCGTCGACATGAACGGACTGCAACGAAGCGTCGAGCGCAACAACCAGTTCGCCAAGACAGGTATCGACGAAGACTTCGGAAAGGGATCGTCTGCGTACAACGTCTACAAGGGAGATCCCACCCATTCGCCGAACCCTTGCCTCGGTCCGATCGAGAAAGGCCCCTTCTATGCCGTGAAGCTGATGCCAGGTGACTTCGGAACCAGCCGCGGACTCGTGACGGGGTCCCACGGTGAGGTGCTCGACGAGAACAATCGTCCGATTTCAGGCCTGTACGCTTGCGGCAACGATATGAACTCGCCGGTGGGTGGACATTACATCGGTGCGGGCATCACGCTCGGCCCGGCATTGACCTTCGGATACCTTGCGGCAATGGCATTGGCCACGAATACGCCAGGAGTAAGCGATGTGAATCCGGAGGACCATTCAACTGCCGATCAAAACGTGAAACTAGCGTGATTTGAAACGTCGCCGGCACTCAGGAGACACCCGTGAATAATGAAATAACCGTCGACGTCCAGACGTTTATCAACGCACATCCGTTCAGCAGGTTCCAGAAGCTCATCTTTCTCATGTGCTTCATCATTGTCCTGCTGGATGGTTTCGATACGGCGGCGATCGGTTTCATCGCTCCAGCGCTACTCACCGAATGGCATATCGCCAAGCCCGCGCTCGCCCCTGTCCTGAGCGCCGCATTGCTCGGCATTGCCTTTGGCGCACTCGCGTCCGGCCCTCTGTCCGACCGGATCGGGCGTCGCGCGCTCATCGTCGGGTCAGTGTTCCTGTTCGGTATCGCATGCGTCGCGTCCGGCATCTCGACGAGCATCGGACAATTGACAGCGCTGCGCTTCATCACGGGCGTCGGGCTCGGCGCAGCGATGGCGAACGCGGTGACGATGATGGACGAGTACAGCCCAACCGCGCGTCGCGCCACGCTAACGAGCCTGATGTGCTGCGGCTTCCCGCTCGGCGCCGCGCTGGGCGGACTGCTGTCGGCATGGCTGATTCCACACGCAGGCTGGCGCAGCGTTCTAATCCTGGGTGGGGTGATACCACTGCTTCACAGTGCCCTGTTGCTGCTCAAAATGCCGGAATCCGTACGCTTCATGGTCGCGAACAGAAAACCTGGTGCGGGTATCCGTGCAGTTCTCGTGCGGATCGCTCCTGAAGCTGCGCATGCACGCGAATTCACACTCACCGAAAGCATTTCGCCAACCGGATTCAAAGGGCTAGGTCTCGTGTTGTCGCGACCGTACATCGTTGGTTCCGTGATGCTCTGGGTGGCCGCCTTCATGGGCCTGGTGATCATCTACGCCTCTATCAACTGGATGCCGATATTGCTAAGAGATTCGGGCTTGAGCGCAAAGAGCGCGACGCTGGTCTCGGCTCTTTTCCCGCTAGGTGGCATCGGCGCGGTGGCGTGCGGCGTATTGATGGATCGGTTCAATGCGAATCTTGTCATCGCCGGGTGCTATGCGCTCGCAGCCCTTAGTTTCTTTTTCATTGGGCAGACGATGGGAAACGTTGTGCTGCTGGTACCCATCGTACTTCTGGCCGGCGTGCTGCTGAATACCGCACAGGCTTCCATGAATGCACTGGCGGCCGCGTACTACCCGACTGAAGGACGTGGTACCGGTGTCGCCTGCATGCTGGGCATCGGCCGCTTTGGCGGCATCGCAGGTTCGTTTCTTGTCGCTGAACTGGTCCGAAAGCAATTCACTTTCGCTGCGGTATTCACAACCATTGCGGCCGCCGGAGGGCTGGCTTGCATTGGGTTATTGATCAAGCATCTCGCACGACCGCAGGGCCCTCGAGCGGCAATGGGCGCCGATAGACCTATGAATCATCGAACTCCGAGGTCCCCGGCCTGATGAACATGGGGTCACCGTGATAGGCGTGCCGAAACACACGCGCCTGCTGTTATCTCCGCCATGCCCCGTCTGGGCGTGGATTCAGCCCGCCAGTGCGCGGGCTCTTTTTTGCAGCGATGCCCAACGTGCGCTCGATGCTGCGAATACGACTGATCGTCGAGCTCATTCGACCGGTTGCAAGGCCACTGCAGATTTCAACGGACGTGATCTCGCCATTCACTACGGGAAGACAGAACCCGACTTCAAGGCCTTGATGAACCATGTTCCCGCTGGACCTGGCGGCGTATCCTTGCGATATGCCGCGAACATTGGAATTGACGGCGTCACGGGTTCGAATTTGTCAAGACGAAGCCGGTGCAATGCGCCAGACGCTATATCATCCTTCACCATTGCTAGCGGCATGTGCCCCCAACCAAATCCGGCCCGCAAGAACTCGTGTTTCGCATGCAGGTCCGCCATCTTCCAGGTGCGCGGCGAAAAGACTTCAAAGTTCTTCCCTTGGGTCATATCCGTGCGGTCGGTCAATACGAGCTGAACGTGAGTTTCCAGGTCCCGCATCCCGATGACCCGTGTCATTTCCGCGAGCGGATGCGTTGGAGCGACGACGGTGACCATCGCGACGTCCAGGATTTTCTCGGCAGAAAGGCCGTCCGGAACCGCGAGCGTTGAACCAATGATTCCCAACCGGCAGATCCCATCCAGAATCTGCTTCGTCGCTCCGCCCAAAGCTTCTACATAGAGCCGCAACGGTGTCTCTGGAAACTCGACAGAAAATGCCCGCATGACCGAGCTTAATCGTTCGAGAGGATAGAACGCATCGATCGCGAGGGACAACTCCGGTTCAAGGCCGCCTGCGAGCGTTCGTGCCCGGGCCTTGAATCCGTCCATGCCGCGCATCACTGCACGCGCCTCATTGACAAGTGCCGCCCCACCCGCTGTCAGACGAGGATAGCGTCCGCTACGATCGAAGAGCTGTATTCCTGTCTGACCTTCCAGGTTCGCGAGCGTCTGACTGACTACCGATTGAGTCCTGCGCAAGCTGCGCCCCGCGGCAGAGAAACTTCCTTCATCGACCGCTGCAATAAACGTTCGCAGCTGATCGAGGGAAACGCCATCCAGCATGTATCGCTCCTGACGATGGATTGCATCGAAATATATTGGCTTCCCCAAGCGGATGCCAACTCTTAATCTTCCAGTTAATCAAATCTGACGAACGCAGGTACACCATGTCTTACCTAACCACCGCAACATCGCCTTCGGACCAGTACGCAGATACGTCCGTTGAGAACGGCGAGGAACGCGCAGAAGCAGTCCGCTCCACCCGAACGATTGTTGCCCGCACTGCAGGTAGACAACATGGCCCGGTCAATCGCCTCTTTAGCCCGGGAGATCTTGGCGGGTTGCTCAAACCCTTCGTATTTCTCGACTATTTCGATGTCCCAGCGCACTCCAACACGCGGTTTTCCATGCACCCGCATTCCGGAATCGCAACGACCACTATCCTGCTCGACGGCGAAGTCCGGTACGAAGACACGACGGGTGCTGCTGGCGTCATGTCGGCGGGGAGTGTCGAGTGGATGAACGCCGGCGGTGGCGTGTGGCATGACGGTTATCCGGAAGGTCGCACGCCCGTGCGAGGCTATCAGTTGTGGACTGCGTTGCCCGCCGCCCTCGAACTGGATCAACCCAACAGTCAGTATTTGTCAGCACGAGAGATCCCCAGTTCAGGTCCGGCTCGCGTCATTCTGGGCGAGTATGAAAACCTCCGCAGCCCTGCGTTAGCGCCGTACGGAATCAACTATTTGCATGTGCAACTCAAGGCGGGCGAAGAATGGCGTTACGCGCCTCCTGCCGGGCATGCCGTCGCGTGGCTTTGCGTGCAACGCGGCACGCTTCATGTCGCCGATCAAAAGGTTCGCGCCGAGCTTGTCGTATTTGACGAGTCTGAGAACGCGCTGACCTTATACGCCGACGAGGATACGGAGTTCGTCCTTGGCTCTGCAATCGCACATCCGCACGACCTGGTTCTCGGCTACTACTCGGTGCATACCTCTGAAGATGCATTGCGCCGTGGAGAGCAGAAGATCGTAGAGATCGGCGAACAGCTTCGACGCGTTGGGCGTCTGAGATAACACATGCCCCACCGGGTATCCGCAAACTCATGTGAATCGCGCAACAGAAATGGACACCGCTCGCTCCAGTTCCCAAGACGTACTCGCTCTTGCGGGACGAGTCCTCATGGCTGCCGTTTTCATTGCGGGTGCCATCGGCAAGCTTGACACGCCAGCCGCCACAGTCCGCTACATCGCTTCGGCCGGGTTGCCTGCGCCGCTGGTGGGATTTGTCGGTTCGATGTTGCTGGAACTCAGCTGCGGCTTGTTGCTGATCTTCGGTTATCGGACCCGGACGGCAGCAGCGGCACTCGCGGCGTACTGTGTGATTACCGCACTCCTGTTTCATCACTCGTTCGTCGATCACAATCAGGCTATTCATTTCATGAAAAACCTGGCTATGGCTGGTGGTCTGCTGGCATTCGCGGGCTACGGCGCCGGCGCTTTCAGCATTGATCACCTGCTCTCCCACTCTTCCGCTCGCTCTGCCTATGCCAGATATCCCGCACCTCGATAAGGTGCGGATGTACCGGACGGATTACCTTTCTCAAGTTCATGAGTTTCCTGGATTTTCAATGCAGAACGTACAAGCAGGTGACGCCCTGATCCCGGCGTTAGGTTACGGCACCTATGGAATGAGCGACGATGAGATATATCGGTTGCTGCCTGAAGCGCTTCGTGCTGGCTTCCGACATATCGACACGGCGCAGGTTTACCGAAATGAGGCCAGTGTCGGCGAATGCGTCGCAGCCTCGGGAATCCCCCGGTCCGAAGTTTTCATCACGACAAAAGTCTGGGTGTCCAACTATTCCTCCCAAAGATTTGGAGCATCCGTCGATGAGAGCATTCGCAAGCTCAAGACGAGTTACATCGATCTCCTTCTTCTGCATTGGCCAGGCAGCGACATTCCGCTGCCGGAACAGGTTGCAGGACTCAACGCCGCAGTCAAGTCCGGCAAGGTTCGTCATATCGGTGTCAGCAACTTCAATCGCAAGCTCATGGAAGCGGCTATTCAGCTTTCGGAGATTCCGCTTGTGACCAACCAGTTTGAATACCATCCCTATCTGGATCAATCGTTGCTAATCGAGCGTACGCGCAAAGCCGGTCTGGCAGTGACAGCGTACTGCGGCATGGCTGTGGGGCGAGTGTTCGCAGACGATACCTTGAAGGAGATTGCGACCAGGTACGACAAGACGGTCGCTCAAATCGTTCTGCGCTGGCTTGTTCAACAGGAAGGAACCGTCGCACTTTCTCGAACCTCTCGCGCGGAGCGGCTTGCGCAAAATATAGCCGTGTTTGATTTCGAGTTGAGCGCTACAGACATGGCAGCTATTCACGCACTAGCGCGACCCAATAGCCGAATTGTCGATCCTCGCGGACTCGCACCGGTTTGGGACAGTACTGAACATCGACCGAAGCCCTGACCGAAATCTGGCGCGGCGGCAATTGCGTCTGGCCTGTATACGAGATTCGGCGCAAGCGAACGCTCTGCCGAACGTTCCACTGCACCGATTCAAATCATGTCGCGTGAGTCACCTGGAAGAAGCGCATCTCGCCGATTCGTCTTTCGACACATTGAAATTTCACTTCTCTTATGTCCGGTCGAACAACTTGCCTTGATGACGAGCACCGGCAAGTTCGATCGCGACCGGTTACAAGGCGACTTTCCCGACGTGAGACGAGCACTACACGGTCACGCAAGTGATCGCCTCCATGGATTCCGTCGCTCAGCTTGCTTTCAGCGCTCCGAGTCGCGATGCCACCCGTCCATCCAGGCTGAATGCACCGGCACCGAAATACGTAATCTGCAGTAGGCCGCCAGCCATCATCACGTTCTTGAGAAAGTGAATCATCTGGTTTTGATCTGCCAGATTGCGGTGAAAGAAGACTGCCGTAGCAATACAGAATACCGCCATCACCAGCGATGCGAAGCGGACGCGATAGCCGGACAGCAAAAGCAGGCCACCGCCCAGTTCGATCAGCACCGCCATGAGAAAGGCGAGCGGCGGCAACGGCAGGCCAACTGCGCCGATATAGCCGACAGTTGCGGTATACGCCGCAAGCTTGCTCAAGCCGCTCATGACAAACGGCGCTCCAATGAAGACACGGCCAACCAGCGGCAGAAACTTATAACTTTCCATAACAAACTCCTGAAATTACGATCACGTAGGTGGAAACAAAAAAAGAACTCAGCCGGCGTCCACCATCACCAGTTCAGAGTCTTCGAGAGCATTGATCCGTACGGTCTCCACCCCCGTGATCGCGACGCCATCGAGAGGTCCCATTGGCTCGCCGTTCACTTCGATTCTTCCTGCCGCGACGACAAGATAGGCTTGCCGTGTACTGCTTAACTCCTGCTCAATGCGGTTTCCTGCCTTTAGGCTTGCGCCAAGCAGGCGCGCGTTCGCGCGGATCGGAAGCGCCTCTTTGTCGGCATCGAACCCGCTTGCCAATACCACGAAGCGCCCTGCGCGATCGCCCTTCGGGAAAGACTTTGTGTCCCATCGTGGTTCACCGCCCGATACGCTTGGCACCAGCCATATCTGATAGAGCTTGAGCGGCACGTCACCTTTATTGAACTCCGTGTGCCGTATGCCCGCCCCTGCGCTCATTACCTGGATGTCGCCAGCTTGAATGGTTCCTTCGGATCCTAAAGTGTCGCGATGTCCCACCACGCCTTGACGGACATAAGTGATGATTTCCATGTCGCGATGTCCATGCATCGGAAATCCGCTGCCGACTGCGATCTCATCGTCGTTCCATACGATCAGTGGGCCCAGTGCCCTATGAGAAGGATCATCGCTAGCGCTAACCGCGAAGTGGTGCTTTGCAGTCAGCCATCCAAGATCGGCACGGCCAAGCGATTCCCAACGTCGATGTACAAGCATCTTCTAAAACTCCCGCATATATCCGGAAAAACCTCAAGGTGCCACTGCTTGCAGTCTCTCAGTGAGAAACATACCGACGGCATCCAGTGCCTGCGATGCGGCCTTCAGCTCTCCAATGCCACCAGCGAATCCGTGCGGCATCCCCATCCAAACGTCCAGCCGGGCATCGACACCAGCAGCAACAGCGCGTTCGACATATCGACGCGAATCGTCCAGTAGCACCTCGTTGTCTCCCACGTGAACGCTCAGCGGCGGCAAACCCGCAAGTTGCCCGTAAAGCGGCGATGCCAGCGGATGTGCCGGATCGACGCCGCCCAGATATGCACGCACGAGATCGGACACCTGTGCGCGCGTGAAGAACGGTTCGACATCTGCGCGTGTCTCGTAACTCGCACTCGAAAGCGTGAGATCGGTAACTGGAGAAAATGCGGCCACGGCGGCAAGACTCGCCTTCGAGGAAACTTCTCCACTGGCGATTTGCGAAGCCAGCACCAGGGCGAGATTGCCCCCGGCAGAATCGCCAGTCACGGCAATCCGTTGAATGGCCCTCTGATCAAGTCCTTTATAACAAGCCACCATGTCTTGAATGGCCGCGGGGAAAGGATCTTCAGGAGCCAGCCGATAGTCCGGAACGAATGCGCTCACGCCCGCCCTTGCCGCGATATGCGCGACAAAATGCCGGAATGCATCCGCGGCGCCAAAGTTGAACCATCCGCCATGCAAATGGAGAATCACTTCATCGCTTCGGCAATAGGCAGGGTGAACCCAAATCCCGCGAATGCCGCCAACCGTGTCGTGTTCAAACGCAACGTCATCGCGCGGCAAAATGCTTTCCATCATCGCGTCGAATGCGACGCGCGCAGTGATACCCCACGGCTTGCCTTTGGAGGCACTCGCCGAGGCGCGCATCCTCGCGGTAATGGCGGCATCCTCGGCGTCCAGCGGATGCGTTACGGCGAATTCGCTCGATGCATTGTCGGTAAAAGAACTGTCCATGGTCGTCTTCTCTAATACGCGGGCGACATGCCCTGTTCACGTGCAAGATTGCCCGCTGCCATTGAAATGGCACAAAGACACTCGGCGGCTGCACACACATCGGCAAACGGTTTGAGCCATCTGCCGAATGCTATGCGCACAACGGTCAGCCGCACATCTCCGGAATTGCAAAGCATCATTGCTTCTGGTAGAACGAAGAGACTCAACCGAAGCCCGCCAATGAATCAGATCACTGACCTCAATGACCTTCGGCTCTTCGCGGAGGTGGTCGAGCATGGAAGCTTCACTTCGGCTGCCCGTGATCTCGGCGTGCAGACGTCGAAGCTGAGTCGACGCATCCGCGCACTGGAAGAGGAACTCGGCGTCCGCCTGCTCAATCGCACGAGCAGGAGCCTGTCGCTGACGGAAACCGGGCGGCAGTTCTACCAGCATTGCCTCGCGCTGGTGGCGGAATCGAAGGCGGCCAAAGACGTGGTTGACCGAACCCGGTCTGAACCACAGGGCACGGTACGGATCAGTTGCCCGGTCGGATTGCTCAACTCCGGCGTGGCGGAAATCGTTGCGCGATACGTCGAGGAGAACCCTCACGTCCACGTCCTGATCGATGCGACGAATCGCCGTGTAGACGTTGTCGAGGAAGGCCTGGACTTCGCCATTCGGGTCAGACTTCCACCGCTGGTGGATACCGATCTCGCGGTCCGCCAACTGGGCTTATCCATCCAGATTCTGGTCGCCAGCCCGGATCTGGAAGCACGTCATCCCGTGCCCGAATCGATTGAAGCCCTGAGAGAATGGCCCACCCTTTCAATGGCTAACAGCAGCGAGAAGTTTGTCTGGAACCTGTCGCACGCCGATGGCCAGTCGATGTCCTGGAACCATCAACCTCGCCTGGCAACTGATGATCTCGCCAGTCTCCGGATGGCGGCGCTACGCGGCATCGGTGTCGCGATGCTGCCTCGCGAGCTCGTGGATGCCGATATTCAGGCCGGTAAGCTGAGACACATACTGCCGGAACTGGCTTCGACGCCGGGCCTCGTGCATGCGATCTTTCCCAGCCGCCGGGGCATGGTCCCGGCCGTTCGTCACCTGCTGGATGCACTGGTTGCGGGTTTCGAAGAACTGAACGGGAAGTGGCAAGGCAGCATTTAAAACGCGAGGCTCCAACGGGAATCGCGAACTGAATTGCAGTGCGGCCGAGAGAGTACCGATTCGAAGCGTGGCGAACGCTTATCGGCTGGCATCATTCTCAGACCTGTTTATCATCGCTTTACCAATTTTCTCCGTAAGAAACTCAGCGAAAGCGGCTACTGCCGGTGGCACCGGCGGGCGACTCGTGTAGACGAGCTGCAGGCCGAAGCCGGTACTCGTGCGTCGATAGGTCGACAGCACGCGCACCAGTTTCCCCTTCGCAATGACCGGGTCAACTATCAACTGCGGCAGCAACGCAATGCCCAGTCCCGCTATACAAGCCTGCGCCAGCACTCGCATGTCGTTGACCGCGAACCGGCTGTTGATCGACACCTCCTGACTCCCACGTGGCCCTTGCAAACGCCAACTGGCGCGACCTTGGCGATTGGAAATGCTCAGACAGTCGTGCTCGGCCAGTTCACGCAACGTCCGTGGCGCAGGGCGCCGGTTCAGATACGCAGGACTCGCCGCAAGGATCATCGCAGTCGGCGCCAGCCGACGTACCTTGAAGCCGCTACCCGTCTCGATGCCCATGCGCAAGGCCAGATCGATGCGCTCGGAGATCAGATCAGTCGGCGTGTCGTCGAGCACGAACTCGAGGCTGATGTGTGGATAGCGCGCGTAGAACTCGACGAGCCATTCCATGCCGATGAGTTCGAACAGGCCGGCCATCGCGGCAACGCGCACTGAGCCCGAAGGCGCCTGCTCATCCGCATGGAGCCGCCCGATCTCCAGGATCTGGTCAAGCGCCGGCGCATAGCGCTCGAACAGCGCCTGACCATCCGTGCTCAGCGCGAGCTTGCGTGTCGACCGATGCAGCAGACGCGTGCCGAGTTGCCCTTCGAGCTGATCGATGCGCCGGCTCAGCGTATTCGACGGCATGCCCAAACGGCGCGCCGCCTCGGAGAAACTGCCCGCGCGGACCACCTGGACGAACATCGCCAGATCATTCAGATCGAGCATTGCATTTCTCCATAAATGGATTAATCCAATCCCATTTTACCGTCTAGTGCGGGTCGCCTTTCATCTCCATACTTCAGGGACGTATTCAGGAAGTACCCAGCGCGGATCAGGTTCGATCCGACGAATGCCGTGCAAGGTCGCGATGACGCAAAGCGGCGCGGTGCAGACGGCTGCGGCAACTTAACGTTTCAAGGAGTTTGATTTGAAGAAGCATCTGATGATCGCGGCCGGCGCACTCGCCACCTCGCTATCGTTTTCAGCATTCGCGGGCGTGTCGACATACCAGATTGATCCGGACCACACGTACCCGAGTTTCGAGGCCGACCACATCGGCGGCCTGTCGGTCTGGCGTGGCAAATTCGACAAGTCGCAGGGCACGGTGACGCTCGATCGCGCAGCAAAGACGGGCACCGTCGAAGTGACGACCGACATCGCGTCTGTCCACACCGGCAGCACGAAGCTCGACGAGAACCTGCAGTCGGATCAGTTCTTTGACGCGTCGAAGTTTCCGGAGGCGACCTACAAAGGCACGATCAGGTTCGTCGGCGACAAGCCAGTCGCTCTCGTCGGCAATCTGACGATGCATGGCGTGACCAGGCCGCTGACGCTGCAAATCGACTCTTTCAAGTGCATGCCGCATCCGATGCTCAAGCGCGAAGTGTGCGGCGTCGACGCAGTGGGCGAATTCGATCGCAGCAACTTTGGCGTCGACTTTGGCAAGACGTACGGCTTCAGCATGAAAACGAAGTTGCTCATCTCGGCCGAAGCACTCAAGCAGTAACCCCGTTCACAGAGAGACCGCCACGCTCGTTGCGTGAGGTAGCACCGCCCCAACAACATTGTCACTAGAGAGCAACCATGTCTAACACCCAGAAGCTCATTGCCGTCGTCGGCGCGACGGGTCAACAAGGCGGCGCCGTTGTGCGCGCGTTGCAGGCGAGCGGTCAATTCAAAGTGCGCGCGTTGACGCGCGATCCGGCCAAACATCCGCAACTCGCCGACGAAGTCGTTCTGGCGGATTTCAATCGTCCGGAAACGCTCGAAGCCGCGTTTGCCGGAGCACACGGTGTTTTCCTGGTGACCAACGCCTGGGAAGCGGGTGCGGACGAATCCAGGCAGGCACTCGCCGCCGTCAACGCGGCGAAAGCGGCTGGCGTGCAACACCTGATCTGGTCGACGCTCCCCAATGTGGACCTGATCAGCAACGGCAAGATCGATGTCCCACATTTCACTGACAAGGCAAAAGTCGAACGGATCGTGAGCGAAGCCGGATTTGCCTTCCACACGTTCGTGATCGCGCCGTTCTATTACCAGAACCTGGTCGGCGCAATGGCTCCGCAGAAACAGGCGGATGGCACTGCGGGTTGGGCGCTGCCGCTCGATCCCGAGCGGCGGGTCATCCATATGGGCGACATCACGGAACTCGGTCGCATCGTGGCGGGTGCGTTCGCGCATCCGGAACTCGCAGGGCACGGTGAGCACTTGCCGCTTGTCGGCGATTTCCTGAGCTTCAGCGAAATCATCGCAATCCTGAATCGTCAAGGAAACAAGCTGTCGTTCAGCCAGGTACCGCGCGAGGTCTTTGCTGGCTGGTTCCCGGGTGCCGGGAGCGTCGCGGCGATGCTTGCCTACTTCGAAGCGCACACGTATCTCGGCTCGGATTCACGCGACGCGATCGTCCTCGCCAACAAAGTCGCCGGCCAGCAGCCGACGGAGTTTGCTGCGTGGGCCAAAGAGAACTTCAAAATCTCGGCATCCGCCTGAAAACACGCCGCTTCGAACGATACGGCGTCTTGCTTGACCCGTTCGAAGTACACTCTCAAACCACGAACGAGCTAATACCCATGAGGCGGATTCCTACCCACACCGTCGACGACGCGCCCGTTGCGTCGCGCCCGCTTCTGCAAAAGATCGCCCAGTCTTCGCCCACAGGCCGCCCTCTGAACCTGCATGCCCAGATGGCACATTCTCCGGCGGTGCTGGCGGCGTATGCGTCGCTGCGCGCAGTGACCGCCGAGCACGGCACCTTCGATCCGAAGGTGAGCTGGGCGCTCAATCTCGCCACTGCGGTGATAGTCGGCAGCGACTACATGATTGGGATCGCCAGTCGATTTGCCCACATGAACGGATGGACAGAAGCAGAGATCGCCGCCCTGCGAGCAGGCACGACGACGGGCGACGCAAAGATCGACGCGCTGACGTGCGTGGTCCGGGAAGCCGCCGCCAATTCGGGAAACGTCACCGACGCCGCCTGGAAAGCCGCTCAACAAGCCGGCTGGAGCGATGAGCACCTGACTGAGGCATTCGCATTTTTGGGGCTGACAATGTTCACGGGGTATTTCCTCAACTACGCGCAAACCGACACTGACGTCTGATCGGCCACCTCGTCTTTGGTCACGTTGACCGACAGCCTCGTCCTGCGAGAATCGGCGCGCGGTAAAATCCCATTATCTTAGTCAGCCGAAGTTCTGTTACCCTGCGCCCTTTCTCCCAGCTTGAACCCGTAAAGATGGATACCCCTTTCAACGAACGCGGCGTGTCGGTCACGCGCAATGCGCTGTCGGCGGCCGGTCAGGTCTTTCCGTTGCGCGAGATCAAGGACGTGCGCGTCGTCACCGTGCAGAAGAACAAACTCGTGCCTTGGGCGATTTCGCTGATCGGCGCCGTGGGCGCGGTAGTCGGCTGGGTGTTTGCGTCGCCGGCGGGTGTCGTGGCCGGCGTGATGCTGATCGTCGTCGGCTGGCTCACGTGGATCACGCAGGACGTCACGCATCGCCTGATGGTCCAGACAGCGGGCAGCGAACGCGAGGCACTGTCGAGCATCGATCTGTCGTTCGTCGAACGCGTCGCGCAAACGGTCCGCGACGCGCTCGCGTCGGCCACTGCCACTGCCGCCACCGCCACCGCCACCGCGCCGAAGAGCCAATAGCACGCGCGCGCCACCGTGCCGTCTTTACACAAAATTGACGGCCCACGTAGCCCTTTTTTGCATCGGGTTGAGACGCTGCCCGCTACAGTGAATGCGTCTCCACAGCCGCGCCGCCCACTTCGCGTCGGCGCATCGACGATGCATACTGCTATCGCTTCATCGCACACGCTGCCGCGCCGCGCGCCCGCCATCGAACGCTCCACACAAGCCGCCCTGTCGCTCGTAACGATCGACGTAACCGTGCCTGGCACCTCGTCGGCAGCGGGCCGCCGCGCGCTGCTCGCGGCACTCGGCGAAGGCTCGCGCCTGTTCGTGATGACTGTCGACAAACGCAACGACTCCATCACGTTTCGCGTCGATGTGATGGCGCGCAGCGTCGGTGATGTGATCGGCGCACTCGCGGGCGTGCTGCACCGCGCGACGATTGGCCGCGTGCGCTCGATCGCTCTCCCGCAGCACGCCGCGCAGCAGCACTGAAGCAACACCATTCACCTTCACACATTTTTGCAGGTCGCGATGTTCGCGCGCGTAGAGTCGGCGCTCCTGTCATCTCGCGTGTCCTCGCGCCAGGCCCGCGCACACCGCCGAGCCGGATCGACTGCACCCGCCGAAGCCTGAACGGCTGGTACAGCTGTCATCGCAGGTCACGCACTTCTGCAAGGTGTGTGCGATGTCTGTCCATTTCTTCCGGCGCCTGGCCGGCTTTGCGGGCGCGTTGATCGTGCTCGCGCTCGCGGCCTCGCTCGTGGCCTGTTCAACGCCGATTTCCACGCCCGTCCCGCCCGAGACGAAGGCGAGCCTCATCAACGAAGGACGCGACGGCCTGCTGGTGATGCTGTCCGCGGAACGCAGCGACAAGCGCGGCCGCGCGTCGATCGGACTGCCCGTGCAAATGGACGGCAAGGCCGTCTATCTGATGCTCGATACGGGCACGCGTGGCGTGCGCGTGCTGTCGAAGGTCTTGCCGCGTTCGAGCTATCCCGCTGCGGGCATGCGGACCTCGTACACGTTCGCGACAGACGCGGAGGTCTCCGGCGCCACCGTCACGGTGCCGTTCAGCATCGCCGGCACGAAGCCCGTCGATCTCGCCGTCCAAGCCGTCGACGAAGTCAGCTGTCTGAAGATCAACAAGCGCTGCATCGCGCAGGACGGCTACACGGGCGAGTTCGGCTGGGCGTTCTCGGGCATTCTCGGCATCGGCGCCGACGATCCGCGCGATGCCTGCTGCACGCAGCCACTGCGCGCGCTGCCCGCGAACATCGGCCAGCGCTATCTGGTGCGCGCCAATCTCGATCGTCCGCTGCTCGTGTTGAGTCCGTCGAACGCGCTGACGAAAGACTTCACGCTCGTCCCGCTCACGATGGGCAAGGACGGCTCCGCGCAATGGCCGACCGGCTGCGTGCAGGTCGGCAGCAAGATGCGCTTCTGCGCGCCCGTCGTGTTCTCGACGGGCGGCACCGACATGATCCGCGTCGAAACCGACAAGGCGCCCGACTGGGCCGACGACGTCGACGAACACAAGCCGATCGCGCAAGGCAACTACGACGTGGTGTTGGGCGTGGGCGACTGGGCGCACCGCTTCAACGACGCGCAAACGACCATCGCGAAAGCCGCGCCCGGCGGGAATCGCATCGTGATCGGGTTGATGGCGCTGCAGAACATCGACTTGTACTTCGACTTTGCACACGGGCAGCTCGGACTGCGCGCGCCGCGCAACAACGAGCGCATGGGTAGCTGACGCAACGTCCGTCAAGCAACGGGCACAAAACAGAAAGCCGCCGCGCGATGTTCAATCGCGCGGCGGCTTTTTATCGTGCGCACATCACGTCACATCACTCGAGTTCGAGCGGCTTCACCTTCCAGATATCGCGCGCATACTCGGCGATCGTGCGGTCCGACGAGAACTGCCCCATGCCCGCGACGTTCTCGATCGCACTCCTGGTCCAGCCGCGCCGGTCGAGATAGCGCTTGTCGACTTCGTCCTGCGCTTTCGCGAACGCGGCGAAATCGGCGAGCACCATGTAGTGATCGCCCCAATCGACCAGCGTGTGGAAGATGTCCGAGAAGCGCAGCGGATCGTCGGGTGAAAAGAAGCCTGTGCGAATCTGGTCGAGCGCGACCTTCAGTTCGGCGTTGTGCTCGTAGATTTCGCGCGGACGATACCCCGTCGCGCGCAACTCGTCGACCTGATCCGCCGTGTGCCCGAAGATGAAAATGTTCTCTCGCCCCACGGCATCGCAAATCTCGATGTTCGCGCCGTCCATCGTGCCGATCGTCAGCGCGCCGTTCAGCGCGAGCTTCATGTTGCCCGTGCCCGACGCTTCCGTGCCCGCCATCGAAATCTGCTCCGACAGATCCGCGGCGGGAATGATCAGCTCGGCCACGCTCACGCCGTAGTTCGGCACGAACAGGACCTTCAGTTTGTCGCCGATGATGGGATCTTCATTCACGGCCTTGCTGAC